>CAKZYD010000194.1 GCA_937884085.1 uncultured Sphingomonadales bacterium
TGCCCCGGATGTTATCCCACGGCGGCTTTGCTTGCGCTGCTACCCCTTATGAGCACGGTTGACGCTGACAGCATTGTCATTGACGCAAAATCCGGCGTCAGCGGCGCTGGGCGGAGCCTTAAGGAGCAGAACCTCTTTTGTGAGGTAGCCGAAGCCATGCACCCTTATGGCCTGGGTCATCACCGCCACATGCCGGAGATTGAGCAAGAGCTGAGCTTAGCCGCAGGGCAACCGGTGACTATCAGCTTTACCCCGCACCTTGTGCCCATGAACCGGGGTGAGCTGGAGACTATCTATGTGCGTTGCCAGGATGGCGAAACGCCGGACAGACTGAAAGCCAAGCTAGAGAGCGCTTATAAAGACGCGCCTTTCATTCAGGTCTTGCCGGGCAAAACCGCGCCAGCCACCCGTATGGCGCGGGGTGCAAATACCTGTGTTCTGAATGTCTTCGCCGATAGGCGCCCCGGCCACGCCATCATAGTGGCGGCGATTGATAATCTGGTGAAAGGCTCGTCCGGTCAGGCCATTCAAAACATGAACCTGATGTTTGGCCTTCCGGAAACCACCGGCCTTGAGCAAGTGGCGCTGTTCCCATGACCGAAAACGGTAACGTCTTTTCCCTCGGCGATAAACATCCCCAGATTGCTGACGACGTGTTCATTGCGCCGGGCGCTCAGGTGATGGGCGATGTAACCATCGGCAAGGGGTCATCGATTTGGTTTAACTGCGTGTTGCGCGGCGATGTGAACACCATTGAGGTGGGTGAGGGGACCAATATTCAAGATGGAACCGTCGTCCATGTCTCCCGCCGCACCCATCCGACCGTTATCGGCAGCAACGTCCTCATCGGCCATATGGCGATGGTCCATGGCTGTATCTTAAAGGATTGGAGCTTTGTTGGCCTGGGCAGCATCGTGATGGATGGCTGCGTTGTTGAAGAAGATGGCATGCTGGCCGCTGGGGCCATGCTGACGCCCGGCAAGGTCATCGGCAAAGGCGAGCTTTGGGGCGGGCGCCCGGCCAAGCTCATGCGAACGCTGACAGAGGAACAAATCACCAGCAACCGCACCGCGTCACCGCACTATGCGCAGCTCGCGCAGGTTTACCGGTCCGAGTTAAAGGTGGATTGATCCCATTTCTTAAGCCCATGTTGACGCATGAGCCAGACCAAATGGTCAAACCGGTCTTGGCCAAAGAACGGCTCGCCTTGAAAGACCATCGTCGGCACACCCCAATGCCCGGCCTTTTCCAGGTCGTCTTGATGCGCAGTAATCGCTGCATCGAGGGCTTCAGCTTCATTTTGCGCAACCGCATCAAGAGCAGGTAGGTCAAATCCAGCGCGTCGCACGGCCTCATCCAAATATGTGCCTTGATCCCACCCGTGGGTCTGGCCGGACCATATCAAGGTGCCAATTTCGTCAATAAGAGGCAGGATCGGCGCTTGGCGTTTAGCGGCCATGGCAATGCGCGTGAGCCGATAGATGTATGGCTGGTCTGGATGAGCGCGCCTGGCGGCTTCATCCATCACAATGGGGTCGGGGTTAGGCTTGCCAAACGGTTTGCCCCGCATCTCCGCGGTGCGCATCACATCGCGTATCAAATAGGAGAAGAACAGCGGTTGTGCTTTTTTAATGAAGTCAGGTAACCGAATTGCGATGGGATAGACCGGCGTAACGTTGATTGTGACGAAGTAGTCCTCAGCTAGCTTCTTGAGATCTTCCGTAACCAGATATGATATCGGACTCCGGAAAGACCAATAGAGGTCAACGTTCAAATCAGACATCGTGGCTCTTTGTATAGTCCAGCGCAAACGGCCATATAGGGGCTGGTATAGCGCGTCGTAACAATCCTTCAAAGGATGGGGCTTTGCCTCCGCTCAATTCTGTTTCAAATTGAGACGCTCACGGCTCGGAACTGCCGGTACTGGCGAATCTTAAAGCACAGGCAGCATCTAACGCATTGGGAATTAGTTCGTTTTTAGCGTGGCACAACATTTGCTGAAGTTGGGTCAGTAGCGTAATCGAGGACACTCTATCCAATGCTAAAATCAATTCTAAAGTACAGCACCGTGCTTGGTATTGCTCTCGTGGCAGGGCAAGCTCAGGCTGATATGCTGGTTTTCAAGGCCAATTCTGGCTCAGGAATCAATGATTGCTCTGGCAATCCCGAGTATAGCTGTGAAGTTCTTGGGCCAACTGACATTCCCAATCCTGTCTCTGCGAATCCAAACGACGACACCTTATCAGTTTGGAAGGAAGTAGGTCCGCTTACCCTCGCGTCCGACTTGACGGTGAATTCGGCAGCGGGGGGTGGCACCATCATCTCCTCCGGCACGACCATCCAAAGCTATATGCTGCAGTTTGATAGCCCACAGCCCGGCGCTGGTACCTTAGAAGCAGGCATTGAGTTCGGCAGCGAAGTGCTCGGATTGATTACCGCGACAGGCCTGCTCAATGCTACAGATTCGCTGCTGGGCGCACCGGGTATCGTCTATGAAACTTTCAACGCGCGCGGCCTGGAAGGCAACGATGTTGTCGACTTTGGCGCCGACATGTTCAGTGTTGATGTGTTCTTCAGGACAACGTCGCCAGGGGATTGGGTGCGTGTTATCACAGCCGCTGAGGTGTCTGAGCCTGGCAGCTTAGCCCTGCTTGCAACAGCCTTGGTGGGCGTTGGTCTTAGCCGCCGCAAGCGCCGCTAAACCAAGTCTGAAGCATAGAGAAGCCGGCCCCTGCGTGTGCAAGGGCCGGCTTTTTTTGGCAATGCTTAATAATCGAAGCGCGCTTCGATGAAGACTTGTCGGCCCCGGTTTTGCGTTGAAATCAGATCATCGCCCAGCGCCGGGTCAGTTGGCCGGAAAGGCCGGTCACTGGTTGTGTTGAGCCAGATTTTGTCCGTTAAGTTGGTAGCCACCAAAGACAGGCGCCAGCCTTGATCTGGGTTGCTGATAGAAACAGCTGTATCTAGCGTCACAAAGCCATCTTGCTCAACATCGTCAAGCGTGACCTGGTCGGTGAAATAGCTGCCCGTATAGGCAATGTTTCCGTTCACACCTAATTGCAAACTACTGGAAATCGGCACTGACCAATCGGCGGCGATGTTGCCTGAAAAATTAGGTGCCCGGCCCACATCACGGCCATTTAAGTCGTCGGTGCGCACGATGAACTCATCGCTGAATTCAGATGAAATCAGTGCTGCTGCGCCGGAGATGGCCAGGCCGTCAACGGGCGTTTTCCAATTCCAGTCCACTTCAATACCTTGAGTGGTCACTTCACCCGCATTATCGGTTTCGAACTGGACAGCAGCGCCATTAAAGTTCTGCACCTGCAGGTCGTCATACTCGTAGTTATAGCCGGTTGCATTGATACGTAATGAGCCACCGGCCACCAGTGCTTTGATCCCGAGTTCACCACCGATAGCCGTTTCAGAGTCAAAGCGGATACTGTCTTCAACTTCCTGCCGCGTTTCCGGGTTGGCAAGACCAAGCAATGAAGCTGACGGCAAGGCCGAGTTATCGATACCGCCCGACTTAAAGCCGGTTTTAAAGGATGCAAAGACGTTGATATCGTCTGTCACGGCATAGGTAACTGCAACTTCAGGCGTCCACTGGGAATCGTCGAACTCAATATCGCCAGAGTTAAACCCGCTATCAATGAATGCCGGTCCAGCAGACAACAGGCCGTGGACAAAGGGCACGTCGAAGACGCTGGTTTTCTCTTCATCGGTCCAGCGGATACCGCCGGACAGGGTCAAGCGGTCGGTGATGTCGTAGGTGCCGCTCACAAAGAAGGAGAGCGCCTGCGCATCTGTCACCTGGGTGCGATACCAATCGACGGTATTCCCGGTTGCAGGGTCCGGGGCAATAATCGAGATATTGACGGCTTGTTGGTGGCCACCAAACAGGATTTCCCGATCCTCATAAAAAGCGCCAATCATGAAGTTGAAGGGGCCTTCGAAATTCGAGGTTAGGCGAATTTCCTCAGAGAATTGCTGCAGTGTATTGTTCGGGCTAGAGCAGCCAAAACCTTGGGCCGAGCCGGGTGTGTTGACCGCCGCAAGTGCTGGCGCAGCTGGTGCATCCGGGGCGCCTGCAATGAACGCTGGCCCAACACCGCCATAGCTGAAACAGTCAAATTCCAGCGCGTCTAAATCCACATACCCTGTAATAGAGGTGACTGTGAGAGAGTCGGTGATGTCATAATCAAGCTTCAAACGGATATTAAAAATATCAGTCTCGCCAAAGGGGACACCATTAAAATCTCGCTCAGACAAAGGGTCCTGTGAAGGGATTTGCCCAACGATGGTGGCGGACGGATCTGCGATATCGTAATTCTGGTCAAAGGAATTACAATCGTAGCCACTCGGCACAGACACTGCGCCTTGTAGCAGAATGACAGGATCTGCCACACCATTGGCGCCGCACAAATTCTGTGAGTTACCGATGGCGCCATCGTTGTTGATGCTTAGGTAATTAGCCTTTAAATTGGCGACGAAGCGATCATTCGGTGTCCATTCTGCCGTCGCGCGCACAATCAAGGTTTCAAGCCCGCGGTCGCGGTTGACGGCGGGTATGCCATCCTGGACACGGGAAAAACTGTCAATGTCATTATACTGAACGCCCAAGCGAACGCCGAGTGTATCGGTGACGGGTCCAGAAACGACGCCTTCGACCAGATATCCATTCTCTTCAAATTCATAAGACGCCCGGCCAATGATTTCGAGCTCATCGCCTGGATTTTTCGATTGGATAGAGAGCACGCCGCCAGAGGCGCTTTTACCAAAGAACAGCGATTGCGGGCCTTTCAAGACTTCCACTTGCTGCGTGTCAAAAAAGCCAGCTTGGACAAAGCGCATGGTGTTGACCACGACGCCGTCAAAGTTGAAGGCAACAGCAGAATCAAACGCCGCTGAAATGTTGGAAGACCCAATACCGCGCAGGCTCAGCTGACCACCAGAACCAGACCCACCCACTTGCACGTTGAGGGTCGGTATGCGGCTTTGCAAATCGGCCACTTCGTTGAGTTGGAATGTATCGAGCGTCTCACCGGCAAGAACGGAGACTGTGATTGGAACGTCCTGCAGCGATTCACTTTGCCGCCGGGCGGTGACCATAATCTCTTCTAAGAAACCGCTTTGCTCCTGCGCTTGCGCGATGTTTGCGTTTGTAAGACCGGAAATAAGAGCGAGGGCACTACTCCCCCAAAGTTGCCATGCTTTCATTAAAACTCCCCAAGTTTCGTTGTGCAGCAATTTGCTGGTAGGCGGGAGGGAAGCTGGTTTGATTGGAGTGTGGTCACAACTCCATAATTTGGCAGTAGTCGTTTATTGCTAGCTCATCGTGTTGTGTTTGCCACGGCATGTTTGCAACAAAAACGGCGGCCACTTGGGCCGCCGTTTCTAGTTTAGCTGTTGCCAGTGATTATCGCGCAGCACCGTCCTCTGTGTTGACGAGGTCAAAGCGGTCGAGCTGCATGACCTTGGCCCACGCGTCGACGAAGTCGTCGACGAACTTCGCCTTGGCGTCGTCGCTGGCGTAGACCTCGGCCAGGGCTCGCAGCTGCGAGTTGGAGCCGAACACGAGGTCCACCGACGAGGCGCGCCACTTGATCTGGCCCGACGCGTCGCGACCCTCGAAGAAGTACTCACAACGCGGGCTGACCTTCCACTCGACGTCGCCCTTGAGCAGGTTGACGAAGAAGTCGTTGGTGAGCACGCCGGGGGTGTCGGTGAAGACGCCCATGTCGGTCTGCCCGGTGTTGGCGCCGAGCACGCGGAGGCCGCCGACCAGCACGGTCATCTCGGGTGCGGTGAGGTTGAGC
>CAKZYD010000195.1 GCA_937884085.1 uncultured Sphingomonadales bacterium
GAGATTGTGATCGCTGGGTGTGGCACATCTCCAAGCTGGAGGCTATTCGTTTGGTCGATGGCTGCAAACGCTTCAAGGGTGTTTTGATGGCGCTGGAGGGTGATATGCTGACGCTTAAACGCGAGCAAAAGACACCCGATGACAGCGAAACCGTCACCTTGGATGTTACTGACCTTGCCGAAGCGCGCTTGGTGTTGACCGATGAATTGATCCGCGATGCACTGAAACGGGATAAGGCCCTGCGTGCCGCGAACGGTTTGGAAGACGAGACCGAAACAGATGAGACCGGCAATGCTGCGCCGGCGCTTAACTAGAATATTTGACTGACTGATTGAGAGGAACACCATGGCCGTCAGTGCAAACCGACTGGAATTGCTTCAAATCGCAGACGCTGTTGCGCGCGAAAAGCTCATCGACCGGCAGATAGTTATCGATGCAATGGCCGACGCCATCCAGAAAGCGGCCAAATCCCGCTATGGACAGGAAACAAACGTGCGGGCCGATATCAATGCCAAAACCGGCGAGATTAAGCTGCAGCGGTTGATGCAGGCCGTAGAACAAATCGAGGACCCAGCAACCGAGATCGATCTGGAAACCGCGGTCGACCGAAACCCGGCCGCGCAACTGGGTGACTATATAGCGGAGCCACTTCCACCATTGGATTTTGGCCGCATCGCGGCGCAATCCGCCAAGCAGGTGATTGTGCAAAAGGTGCGCGAAGCGGAGCGCGACAAACAATATGATGAGTTCAAAGATCGTGTCGGCGAAGTTATCAACGGTACGGTCAAACGGGTTGAATATGGCAATGTGATTGTGGACCTTGGGCGCGGCGAAGGGATTATTCGCCGTGACGAAACGATCATGCGCGAGCCGTTTAAATATGGTGACCGCGTGCGCGCTTACATCTTTGATGTGCGCCGTGAGCAGCGCGGGCCCCAGATATTCCTGTCCCGCACCCATCCGCAATTCATGGCTAAACTGTTCGGCATGGAAGTGCCGGAAATTTATGACGGTATCATTGAGATCAAGTCTGTCGCCCGGGACCCGGGTTCCCGCGCAAAGATTGCTGTGATCTCGAACGATAGCTCAATTGATCCGGTTGGCGCCTGTGTTGGTATGCGTGGCTCCCGCGTGCAGGCTGTTGTTGGCGAGTTGCATGGTCCCCGGATGCGGCGGGCTTCATTGTCAATGCTCTACAGCCTGCGGAAGTTGCCAAAGTGGTGCTGGATGAGGAGGCCGAGCGCATTGAAGTGGTTGTGCCTGATGATCAATTGTCTCTTGCTATTGGCCGCCGCGGCCAAAACGTGCGCCTTGCATCGCAACTGACAGGCTGGGATATTGATATTCTGACAGAGGAAGAAGAATCCGAGCGTCGTCAAAAAGAATTCAATGCATCGACCGAAGCTCTCATGGAAGCGCTGAATGTCGATGAAATGGTAGGCCAACTTTTGGCATCTGAAGGCTTCTCTAATGTGGAAGAAGTCGCTTATGTGGACACGGATGAAGTGGCCACCATTGAAGGATTTGACGAAGAAACAGCCGAAGAAATTCAGGCGCGCGCGCGCGAATTTCTGGAAAAACAGGAAGCAGCGCTTGCCGCGGAGCGCACCGAGCTTGGAGTAGAGGATGCATTGTTGGCCATAGATGGTATGACCAATGCAATCCTTGTTGATCTTGGCAAGGATGGCACCAAATCCATGGAAGACTTCGCAGGTTATGTACCTGATGATCTTGTGGGTTGGACCGAGCGCCAAGACGGCGAAGTGCAACGGTTTGAAGGTATATTGAAAGACCACAGCATAAGCCGCGCAGAGGCCGAAGCAATGATCATGCAGGCGCGTTTGGCCGCTGGCTGGGTCACACAGGAAGAATTAGACACAATGAACGCCGAGCCGGAAGAAGAGGAGGCGGTTGAAGAAACCCCTGCCTTCACCGGCAATGTGCTGGTTCAGGAATAATGAGGACGCTGCACACAAATGAGCGCATCGCACCCATCCCATACGGCTTCAACGCCTGACACGGATGCCGTGGTTCCCGATCAGTCGGGCACCGCGGGCGATGAACTGCGTTTTCTGGATGCAGGGCCTGGCGATTCTTCTAAGAAACGCCGGAAATCCCAGCGTACATGTCTTGTTACGCGTGCTATAAAATCACCTGATCAGATGGTGCGATTTGTGCTGTCGCCAGACGGGACAGTGACGCCCGATGTAAAAGCGGTGCTGCCCGGCCGTGGTGTGTGGGTTACAGCCACACGCACCGCTGTGGATGAAGCCGTATCCCGGAAGCTGTTTTCCCGGGGGTTCAAAACACAATGCGTAACACCAAGTGATCTTGGCGCCACGCTGGATGATATCTTGGCGCGTTTCGCTTTTGGAGCGTTATCCATGGCTCGGGCGAGCGGAGACGCCATTTCCGGCTTAGCGAAAGTGGATGCGTTGATCCGTAGCAATGAAGCTGCCCTCGTGTTGGATGCGAGCGATGCTTCTGATGATGGATTTCGAAAGATCTGTCAGGCGGTGCGTTTTGTTGAGGCCATGGAAGGCGAGCCGCCTCGCATCTTCCGCAGCTTCACCGGTATTGAGCTAGCATCCAGTGCAATCCGAAAAAATGATCCGGATGAGGGCGGTTTTGTCACCCATCTGGCTCTGCGTCGAAGCGGTTCGTCCCGATCCGCTTTGCAACGAATTAACCGGCTGATTGCCTATCGAGACCTGCTGCCGGTTGACGTGAACCACAAAAAGAGATCAAACACCCCGAAAACTGGCACACGGTCCGGCTCTCCGGCCCGCCCTGCCAAGAAGGACAGATAGCTGAATGAGCGATAACAACACGGACGACAAGCCTCTTGGACTCGGAGCCAAGAAAACCCTTTCGCTGAAGGGCGGTGGGGGCGGCTCCGTGCGCCAGAATTTCTCCCATGGACGGTCCAAAACCGTTGTGGTTGAAACCAAAAAACGCCGCATCAATAAACCTGGCGCTGCACCTGCAGCACCGGCAGCGCCCAGCCAGCCGCAAGCGACACCGCAGCCATCGAAGCCGGCGCCCGCTGCTGCGGCACCGCAAGCGCCGCGCCCAGCCCCCAAAAAGCCGATGGTTCTAAATGAGCTGTCCGCCGGTGAGATGGATGCCCGCCGTCGCGCCTTGGAACTGGCAAAGGCCCGCGAGGAAGAAGACAAAAAGCGTGCCGAGGAAGAAGCACAGCGCCGCGCTGAACGTGAAGCGCGTCTGAAGGCGGAGCGTGAGGCAGCGGAGGCTCGCAGCGCCGAAGAAGAGAAGCGCATGGCTGCCGAAAAGGCTGCTCGCGACGCAGAAAAAGCGGCGGCAGAAGCTGAAGAGGCGCGCAAACAAACCGCGCCAACCGCGCCTGCACCTGCTGCTCCCAAACCCGCCGCTTCTGGTGCGGAGAAAGATGCACCCAAAACACTCACGCCAATAACGCGCAAGAAGGAAGAGCCAAAACCGGCTGCCCGTCCAAAGGGCGGTGATGATCGACGTCGCACCAAGTTGACACTGACCAATGCGCTTAATGAGGACGAAAGCCAGCGCGGTCGCTCCCTGGCAGCTATGCGCCGTCGTCAACAAAAACAAAAGCGTGCAATGATGGGGTCCACCCCGCGCGAAAAGGTATCGCGCGAGGTCACCCTGCCGGAGACAATATCCATTCAGGAATTGTCCCAGCGTATGTCAGCGCGTGCGGTGGATGTTGTTAAGTTTATGATGAAGCAGGGCCAGATGATGAAGCCCGGCGATATCATCGACGCTGACACCGCCGAATTGATCGCCGAAGAGTTTGGTCACACCGTTAAGCGTGTTGCGGAAAGCGATGTGGAAGAGGGCATCTTCGACATCAATGATGAAGCAGGTGATCTGCAGCCTAGGCCCCCGGTTGTCACCATTATGGGCCATGTTGACCACGGAAAAACATCTTTGCTCGACGCCTATCGCAGTTCCAATGTTGTATCCGGTGAAGCTGGTGGCATCACCCAGCACATCGGTGCGTACCAGGTGGAACAATCCGGAAAGAGGATCACCTTCCTTGATACGCCGGGCCACGAAGCCTTTACGTCGATGCGCGCACGCGGTGCTCAATCCACCGACATCGCTATTTTGGTGGTTGCCGCCGATGACAGCGTGATGCCGCAGACAATAGAGAGCATCAACCACGCCAAAGCGGCCGAGGGGCCGATCATTGTGGCCATCATCAAGATGGACAAGACGGAGGCCGACGCCAATAAGGTGCGCACAGAACTTCTGCAACATGAAGTGTTTGTAGAATCCATGGGTGGTGAAGTGCTGGATGTGGAAGTGTCTGCGCTTAAAGGCACCAATCTGGATGGCCTGCTGGAGCAAATTCTGCTTCAGGCCGAGCTTCTGGAGCTAACTGCGAATCCGGACCGCACCGCAGAGGGCATGGTCATTGAGGCCCAGCTTGATAAGGGGCGTGGTGCAGTGGCCACCGTTCTCGTTCAAAAAGGCACACTTAGAACAGGCGATATCGTCGTGGCCCGCGACGAATGGGGCAAAGTACGAGCACTGGTAGGTGGCCATGGTGGCCGGATTAAGGAGGCAGGTCCTGCTGCGAC
>CAKZYD010000196.1 GCA_937884085.1 uncultured Sphingomonadales bacterium
GTTTGCCCAGCCCGCCCTGGCCATTCACCGTTTTGCCGTCTTCCGACAAACGAACTGTGACCTCCGCCTGGGCATCGGTGCCGGCTGTCACGGCGTGCACTTGATACAACACCAAATGGGGCTTGATATCGGGCACCAGCGTCTTGATCGCGTTGAACACTGCATCCACAGGGCCATTGCCGGTCTGTGTGGTGGTTTTCTCTTCGCCATCAATTTCGAGCGTCAGAACGGCGCGCTGCGGCCCCTCAGACCCGGCATAAATCTCCAGCGATTGAACCTTGATGCGCGCTTGGGAGCGCATGACGCTGTCATCGACAAGCGCTATAATGTCTTCATCATAGACTTGCTTTTTCTGGTCGCCCAACGCCTTGAAGCGTTTGAAGGCGGCCTGGGCCTCGTCTTCAGGCAATTCATAGCCCAACTCGCGCAGCTTCGTAAAAAACGCATTGCGACCGGAATGCTTGCCCATCACCAGCGAGGATTGATTGAGCCCAACGCTCTCCGGTGTCATACTTTCATAGGTCTCCGCATTTTTCAGCATTCCATCCTGGTGGATGCCGCTTTCATGGGCGAACGCATTGGCGCCGACGATGGCTTTGTTGTTTTGGACGGTGAAGCCGGTGATGGCCGAAACTAGCCGAGATGCGCGCGTGATTTCTTCGGTGCGGATGCTGGTGTGATAAGGCATCGCATCGGCGCGGGTTTTGACCGCCATAACGATTTCTTCCATCGCTGCGTTTCCGGCACGCTCACCAATGCCGTTGATGGTGCATTCAACCTGCCGTGCCCCGCCGGCGATGCCAGCCAAGGAGTTCGCCACTGCCAAGCCTAAGTCATTATGCACATGGGTTGAGAAAATCGCTTTGTCCGAATTAGGCACACGCTCGATGATTTGTCTGAACATGGCGCCATATTCTTCAGGCGTTGCATAACCAACGGTATCGGGCAAATTGATCGTCGATGCACCCGCGTTAATCGCAGTCTCAACAGCGCGGCACAAAAAGTCGATGTCAGAGCGCGTGGCATCCTCAGCCGACCATTCCACGTCATCAACCAAGTTGCGCGCCAAGCTGACGCTCTCATGGATATGCTCAATCACCGCGTTCTCACGCAAATTGAGCTTATACTTCATGTGCAGAGGCGAGGTCGCAATAAAGGTGTGAATGCGCGGCTTCACCCCTTGCTTCACGGCTTCGCCAGCGCGCTCAATGTCCGCCCGTTGCGCCCGTGCTAAAGAGGCTACAGTTGCTGACTTGCAAAACCTTGCCACCTGCGACACGGCATCGAAATCGCCTTGAGAGGCGATGGCAAAGCCAGCCTCGATAATGTCAACGCCCAAAGCCTCGAGCACTTCCGCAATGCGCAGCTTCTCGTCTAAATTCATGGATGCGCCGGGGGACTGCTCCCCATCGCGCATGGTGGTGTCAAATATGCGAATATGATCGCTCATAGGTCTATCCTTATCCTCCCAGCGTTCGCCGGAGTGCATGTTGGTAACTTAAGTGAGGAAAGCCTGAAACGCCAGCAACCAAGGGGTTGCCTAGACAAGGGCGATCAGGCGCGGATAAGTCGTAGAAGGGCACGTAGGATAAACGCACGCACGGCAACGCGCGACGCTCTCCTTAAAATGCAAGACACAAACAGCATCTTGGTTGCCCTCAGTTAACAGCGGCAGCCACCATAGCTACCGACTGTTTTATGTAACATTACCGTGTGGTTTTCAAGCTGCAGCACCTTGGTTATGAAATGGTTAATGCCGCATCGCTTGTGAAAGATCAGAAATCAGATCCTTGGGGTCTTCCAAACCCACAGACAATCGAACAACATCAGGTCCCGCGCCGGCCGCGATTTGAGCCGCCTCATCAAGTTGGCTGTGGGTTGTTGAAGAGGGATGGATGATTAAGGACCGCGTATCGCCGATGTTGGCCAAGTGACTGAATAATTTTACGTTTTTAACCAGGCTTACCCCTGCATCATAGCCACCCGTCAGACCAAAGGTGAAAACGGCCCCTGCTCCGTTTGGCAAATACTGTTGCTGCAATCCATGATAGGCATCGTCCGGCAAACCGGCATAGCTGACCCAAGATACATCACCTTGGCCCTTGAGCCACTGGGCGACGGTCATCGCGTTTTGGCAATGCCGCTGCATGCGCAAGGACAGCGTTTCAATCCCATTCAAAATGAGAAAGGCGTTCATTGGGCTAAGCGCCGGGCCCAAATCTCGAAGGCCCAAAGCGCGACATGCTAAAATGAAGGCTATCGGGCCAAAGGCTTCTGTGAAGACCTTACCATGATAGCTGTCATTGGGCTTCGATAGATATGGGAATTTATCACTCGCCGCCCAGTCAAAACCGGCGCCATCAACAATCATGCCGCCTATTGAGTTTCCTTGCCCACCTAAGAACTTTGTGAGTGAATGCACTACAATATCGGCGCCATGTTTTAGTGGCTGGCAGAGATATGGCGTGGCCATTGTATTGTCGACAATGAGCGGAACACCGCCGGCATGCGCGGCTTCAGCGATGGCAGCAATGTCTGTGACGACGCCGCCTGGATTGGCAAGGCTTTCGATAAAGACGCAGCGGGTCTTTTCATCAATGGCCTCGGCGAAGGCAGCTGGATTGTCTTGATCAACGAATTTCACATGCCAATCCATCTTTTTGAAGGATTGGCCGAGTTGGTTGATGGACCCGCCATAAAGTTTTCGCGCAGCCACGATATTGCAGCCGGGCTCCATTAACGTATGAAAAACAATGAGCTGCGCTGCATGGCCAGACGCCACAGCCAAACCTGCTGCGCCGCCTTCTAATGCTGCGACACGCTCTTCTAAAACACCATTGGTTGGGTTTTGAATGCGCGAATAGATATTCCCGAACTCATTGAGCGCAAACAGGTTGGCTGCGTGCTCTGGGTCATTAAACACATAGGATGTGGTTTGATAAATCGGCGTTGCGCGCGCATTGGTCGACGGATCCGGCGCTGCGCCTGCATGGATCATCTGGGTTTCAAAGCCATAGTTTTCCTGGTCGTCCGACATTATCGTTTTCCTGCGATATCCTATCCCCATTCGGCGCGCTTTTTCGCTTGCGCACCGAGCGGGCCAAGCTAGCATTCCGTACGCGCATTACTAGGGGTAGTTTCTCATGGACGCTGGTTTCGTTTCTATTCTGCTCGTCATCTTGGCCGTCTTCGTCGTCTTTATGGCGGTCAAGACTGTCCAGCAGGGCTTTGAATACACTGTTGAGCGTTTTGGACGCTATACACACACGCTCTCACCCGGGCTGCATTTAATCGTCCCATTTATCGATAGAATTGGGAAGAAAATGAATATGATGGAGCAGGTTCTTGATGTTCCATCGCAGGAAATTATCACCAAGGACAACGCGATGGTGCGGGTGGATGCCGTCGTGTTTTTTCAAGTCTTAGACGCGGCCAAGGCAGCCTATGAAGTCAGTGAACTTGAAGTCGCCCTCCTAAATCTGACGACCACCAACCTGCGCACCGTGATGGGCTCGATGGACCTGGATGAAACGCTTTCCAAGCGGGATGACATCAATGGTCGTCTGCTCGTCACGCTTGATGAAGCGACGACCGTATGGGGCGTGAAGCTAACCCGCGTGGAAGTAAAAGACATTGAGCCTCCTGCCG
>CAKZYD010000197.1 GCA_937884085.1 uncultured Sphingomonadales bacterium
GTCGATTCTGCAGGAGTGTCTATTGGGAATTTAAAGCTGTTTGGATACGTCACAATCACTTCAGGGTAATTCGTCTGGGTTATGTCCAATAGCCTAGCAATTTTAGCGCGCCCGCTGTTGTTGTCGATTATTGAAATCATAATATGCGAGCCCTTCTTTATTTGAAGTCGGAATGCCCCTCGTTCGTCTGTCTGCAAAACATCAAGAAAGGAGTATGCTCCTTTTGTGAAAATACGTCCGCGTCTGAAGAGTCCGCCGTCAACAAACAGATCAATTTTTATGGTGGCATTGTCCACTGGCTCGCCAGTCGTCTCATGCACAACAATGCCCTGAACCAATGCGATTTCGTCGCTCGCGCATGATACGCCGAAAACTGCGAGAATGAGTACAAAGAGATACGCAAAAGCTTTGGACATCATGCGTTAGTCCATTCGGATCTAGGCAACATATAAAAGTGTTTACCAGACCAAAGTCGGCGAATTTAAGGACGGAAACTGTTCGAAGACATAGGATGTGCTTAAGGCAAACTTTGCGATCTAGGCACTATAGGGTTTTCGAACATTGAATGGTGCGGCCCTGCGTCTAGCAGATACTTTCATACGATTGACGAAGCGGACGAATGTACTAAGCATGTTAGAATCTGTGCTGACATTGAATAAAACAGCACATCCTTCGTCCGTCTGTGCTGAAGTGTAATCTTTTGCTATGGACGTATACTGCGCAATCTCCAGAACAATACATATCGGGGTGCGCAATGGCTATTTGATTAGCTCAAGCGGGTGACTGACACACATGGCACATATCACGCAACCACAGGGAACACATCTAGCCCAGCTCAATGTCGGCAAAGCGCGCGGCAGCTATGATACGGCGGTGATGCAGGGCTTCACCTCCATGATTGAGACCGTGAATGGCATTGCCAAAGCCTCGCCCGGGTTTGTGTGGATGCTCGAAGGCGATGCGGGCGTGGGCGCCATGGACATTCAAACGACGCCCGACCCGCTCTTCTTGGTCAACCTATCGGTCTGGGACAGCGCGGCGAGCCTGGAAGACTTTGTGTGGAACGGCCTGCACGAGCGGATGTACCAGCAAAAAGCCAAGTGGTTTGAAGCCATGGCCGAGGCGCATTTTGTGATGTGGTTTGTGCCGATTGGTCACCGGCCAACTCCAGCAGAAGCGCTTGCCCGCCTTGACCAGTTGTGTGCGCATGGGTCAACGCAGGAAGCGTTTGGCTGGGAAGCCCTGCCTCATGTGGAGGCCTGGCGCAACAAACGCTGTGGCTGAGACGAAGCGCACCAACCCACTTCCCTGTTGGGCGCAAATACTGTTACGCTCCTCTAGCCAAATCCGGCATCTGCAAAGGGGGAAATCTATGTCTATCGTCAAATCAGCGATTCTGGGGCTAGCCGCCGCCGTTTTATATAGCGGCGCAGCCTCTGCCCAGCTTGAGTATTATGAAGATTATGAAGTTTCTGACGCAGTCTGGAACGTAACGACCGTAAAAGTCGACGCCAATATGGGCGACTACTATTTGGAAGGCTTAAAGCAGACTTGGGTTGCAGCGAATGAAGTCTCCAAGAAGCTCGGGCATATCGACGACTATATGATTCTAGGCAGCGACCTACCGCAGTCTGGCGATTTCAATATGCTGCTCATTGTCAAATTTGCCGAGACCGAAGACCTGGCGCCAAATAAAAAACGCTACGAAGAGTTTATGAAAGCATGGGGCGACGCAGCAGTTGATGACTCCCGTAAAACGTCCATGGAGCTCTATCCAAAAGTGCGCACCATCACCGGCGAATACCTCATGCGCGAAGTGCTGATGAAATAGGTACAAGACAGCTATTCGGGGCGAGCAGTTCCTGCATCCGCTCGCCGCAGCCACCAGCAGCTTTTTATGAGCATCATTGACTGCGAGCAGCAACCAGTGGAACAGCGGCTAGCCTATTGGCGTCGTTCCGTCGGGTCTCTATTTCCACGCGCGCAAGTCAAAGAGGCTGACAAACATGGCTTTAAAGGCACGATTGAATGGCGCCGCGTCGGGTGTTTGACGATCAGCCATATCAGCTCGGTGGCTCAAATTGTCTCGCGCTCAGCGGCAGACGTTGATGCCGACCGGGCAGACGTCTTTGAACTCAACATCCAGATCAGCGGCACAGGCATTCTATCCCAATGCGGGCAAACCGCGCAGACGCCGCCTGGCTGGATGGCGCTCTACGATAGCGCCCGGCCATTCACGATGATTTTTGAAGAACCGTTTACGCAGCTTTCTCTGCAGTTTCCGCAAGCAGCGCTGCGGCGTAGCGTCTGGAATGCCGATGCCTTTTGCGCTTTGCCAATCGATGCACGCAGCGGGCCGGGGCATATTCTGCGCACTGGGATAGAGCATATCTTCGAAAGCCCGGCGGATGCTGGGCCGTCATCGCAAGAGGCGCAAGCGCGCATGGCAGATGGCTTCCTGAGCTTGTTGGCGGCCTGTCTGCTGGATACGCCGGACGCTACAACAAGCGCGCGCTGGGGGCGGCAACGGACCCTGCGGCGCCTCAAGGATGCCCTGCTTAACAATTTAGAAGACCCCGGCTTCACGCCGCAGCAAGCCGCAACCCAATGCGGCATTTCTCTGCGCTATGCCCACAGCCTCTTTGAGGCGGAAGAAGAAACCCTAGCCCAGTGGCTTAAAAGCCAGCGACTTGTGGCGGCGACCTATGCATTGCGGGCACCGCACAACCAAGGACGGCCCATTGCAGAGATTGCCTTTTCCTGCGGGTTCAATGACGCCAGCGCGTTTTCAAAAGCCTTCAAGGCCAGATATAAACAAGCGCCCAAGGATTTTCGCACGCAAAGCCAAGAAAGACTGCACTGAGACACTATTCTCAAAAAGCCAAGTAACGCTAGCCTTTGGCACCAATGCAAAGGAGTTAGCCGATGGCAACCCAAGCCCTGAACAGCACGACCGATTGGCAAACGCGCGACACTGCGCATTATCTCCATCCCTTTACCGATCATGCGGCACTGCATAGCGAAGGCGCGCGCATCCTCACCCACGCGGAGGGTATTTATCACTGGGATAGCGATGGGAATAAGGTGCTGGATGGGTTGGCCGGCCTTGGCTGTGTGAATATCGGCTATGGCAGGCAGGAGCTGGCGCTAGCAGCGCAGCAGGCCATGTCGGATTTGTCCATGTGCCAATCGTTTTTCAAAACCAGCAATCAGCAGGACATCGCGCTC
>CAKZYD010000198.1 GCA_937884085.1 uncultured Sphingomonadales bacterium
GGATTGGCCCCCACCCAAATATCAACAGTGGGTCAAGCGCAGCGTTTGTTGCTGCAGATAAAATCATGATGCCACTAGATAATGTGACGTCACCCTTTGAACGCAGCGCGGAACTGGAAATCATGGCTGGAACCATGCCAATCATCCCAATCAGATACACATACATGTAATCCAAAATAACGGGGATAAGGCTGGCATCGGCGCCAAGGACTTGGAAAATGATGCTCTGGAGCGGCCAAAGCAAGGCAGCGATGACAAGCGACATCGCAACGGCCAGTAACAGCGTATGCAAGGTTGCAACCTGAACGACCGCCCAATCACCTGACCCGATTTGGCGAGCGATGACGGCGGTTGCCCCCACACCGATACCAATCAAAACACTCGAGAGAATGAAAGAGACTGGGAAGATATAGGCCATCGCCGCCAATTCACGTGTACCCAGAAGGCCCACGAAATAGGTATCCACGACAGGCTGAGAGATAACAGCCACAATGCCGATGACCATGGGAATGACCAAACTAAGCAGGCCTTTCGTCACCGATCCTTCGGTTAATTTCGCGCGGCTTGGCTGTTTCGGCGCCGGTTTGGCTTTGGTAGTGGTGTCCATGCCTCTCCAAATAGAGCGTGTACTCTCAAAAGCACAGCATCTCTCTATAGCAAACTGTGTTGCCAGCCTGCGGACAATCGTCGCAAGTTCTCGCTACTTTACACCCCTTCAAAGGGAGCATACTCTTCCTTTGCAACATGTTTTTGGGGAGGAATATGAAGCGACATCAAATAATCGTCATCCTGGCGATAGCCAGCGTCCTTTCTATCACGCACACAGCCTCGGCCAATCGAACCTATTTCGGAGAGGGTCTCGGCAAAGCTTGTTTTGACGCTGTTGAACTTGGCTCCAGCGCACGCAAAGACTTGGATTTATGTAGCCAAGCCCTGACTTCAGGCACGCTAACGGGGAAAAACGTCCCTGCAACCTATGTCAACCGCGGCATCATTTTTATGCGTATGGAACGCTATAAGGACGCCATCGCAGACTATGAACAAGCTTTAGATATCGATCCGGCGCTTGCAGAAGCCAAGATTAATATGGGCGCTGCCCTTATAGGCCTCAGACGCTATGCGAGTGCGATTGCCTACTTGGAAGAAGGCCTCACCGAAACCCCCATTTCGCCCCATGTAGCATATTATAATCTCGGCATTGCCCATGAACTCATTGGCGACTTTCAAAGTGCCCGCGCTCATTATTCGAGCGCTTTAGAGATTGCACCAGAATGGACCCCAGCGCTGCGCAAACTGGAAAGCCTTTCGCCCGCGGACGCGGTGACCACGCAAGACAGCGTGCAAGGCCAAAGCTAAATTCAGGCTAAAAGAGAGAGATGCCGAGCCGTACCTCACCCAGCTTATGGGTCGCTTTGTCTTGAAGCTGGTGCTGGCGCGATTGAATGGTCGTGCTCAGACCCAACCAATAGCGCCCAATGCTAGCCATCACGCCAGCACGGCTCTCCCATTGCAACGTTTTGTCCGGTGCTGATTGGCTGCTCCGAAAGAGATTCCCGTCAACCGTTGAGGAATAGGCTTCTGCTTCTCCCACAAAGCCCGCATGCACATGCCATCTCAGACTATCGCTAGGCCTGAATAAGCGGGGCGGCTCTAAACGACTGCGAACGCTAACGGCAGTGGGCTGTCCATCCAAGTACGGCCCAAAGCGCAAAACAAAACCAGCGCGCACACCCGTGCTGACATTGCCAAACGCCAGGCCGATAAAAGGTTCGGCATCAAGGTCAAGAGCCGTCTCACCAGCCAGACGAACGGGCCGCGTGACATCATAATTGAGGTTGAGCGCTGGCTCATTGCGGATTTGGTTGGCCCAGCCTTCAACCCTTTCGGTATTGGCAAGACGGTGGAAAAAATTTTGCGTTCTGCCCGCCAGGGCAGCTGGGCCAAAGACACCGAGCAGGGCTGAAAGACGGTGGACAGTCGTCCCCTTCTCAAAATTAAGGTCAATTTGACCAAAGAGAAGCCCAACATAAGGCCGCTCATCAAACAACGGCTCAGTCGCAGTTTTGTTGATGGGCGTATACATGCGTTGCCCGACACCATAACGAAGTTGGAATGCCTCAGCGCCAAGATCTTCAATAGCAAATCGGCGCAAAAACCCAGGGGCTTGGCCTACGTCGGCGGTATAGGTAAACAGCCCGCCATTCGAATACTCCCGGTCAGTACCAAAGGCGATGTCGTTTTCGAAGGTGAACGAAAAAGTTCCGGCGGCACAAACTGGCCGCGCAAGCGTTGGGCCAGCAAGGATAATACCGCATATGAGCAACAAAGAACGGTGCATACCAACAACTTACTTGAAGATCACGCAGCTATAGCTTGCATGAAGCAAGTGTGAAAAGGACTATCCGCGCATGTTCATTTGCCGCTCAGAAAGACTATATTACGCTCGATGCACAGTAACAAAGTGGAAGACTATCTTGTTATTTCGCCTTCTCTTAACACTCTATTCGCTCAGCACCCTTGTTGCGCCGATGGCTCACGCGCAGCAGTCTCAACTGATGGACGCTGTCGAGGTCAACCAAGCGGTCAACGTTATTGATGGCCTGCATGTGGCCCTGGCCAATCTCATGATGTCGGATGAAACCGAATTGACCGCACGCAAAGCACTTATCGGGCCTGCACTGAACGCGGCCTTCGATATGGAAGCGATGTCAAAAGCGATTATTGGCAGCAAAGCATGGCGAACAGCAAATGATGACGAACGCAATCAAGCCATAGCAGCGTTTAATGACTGGATGATCACCCAATATGCAAGCCGGTTTTCCAAAAGCCAGTCGCCAAAATTCTCGACACGGGAAACGCGTGATGGCGGGCTGAATACAATTGTGGTTGAGACCGTGCTGCGCACCAAAAAGCGGCTGGTAAACCTGGATTATAGGATGCGCAAAGCCGGAAGTGACGTAAAGATCATTGATGTCTTCCTGGACGGCCGCGTGAGTGAAGTTGCTTTACGGAACTCAGAATACCGAAAACTGATCCGCGAGGCGGGCTTGCAAGGCTTTGTTTCGTCTTTGAAAGAGAAAACAGCATCACTTGCAGGAACTAGCTAGGCGTTGCGGTATACTCTTTACGCAAAAGATCTTTCTGAACTTTTCCCATCGTATTGCGCGGCAGGCTGTCTCTTTCAACAAGCCGCTTGGGAACTTTATAGTTTGCTAGAGCGGATTTAAGGTCGTTTAAGACCGCTGCTTCATCGATCTCATATCCGGATCGTGGTACCACGACAGCCGTCACCGCTTCGCCAAAATCGGTATGTGGCAACCCAATGACCGCACTTTCAACAATCTCCTCACGGGCATTGAGGGCTTGCTCAATATCAATTGGATAGCCGTTAAACCCGCCGCTGATGATCATATCCTTGGCGCGGCCGACTAAAAACAGATAGCCAGCGTCGTCCAAATAGCCTTGATCGCCCGTTTTAAAAAAACCATCGCTGGCAAACGATTCAGCGGTTTTCGCTTCAGCCTGCCAATAGCCCGACATGATATTGGGGCCCCGAACCTCGACTTGCCCTGTTTCGCCCTGACGCACTGGTTTACCATCAGCACCAACAACACGCACTTCGATATTGGCTAAAGCAGGACCGACAGCGCCAGCCACGCGCGGTCCATCGTACAAATTCGACGCAATCATGACTGTTTCCGTCATGCCGTATCGCTCTAAGACCTGTTGCCCAGTGCGTGTTTCAAAGGCCTGGAAAGTCTTAGGAAGCAAGGGCGCTGAGCCGGATGTGAAGAGGCGCATGTGCTCAGTCGCTGCCCGAGTGAAGCGCGAATCTGCCAGCAGGCGCGTATAAAATGTCGGCACGCCCATAAACACGCTGGCATTGCCTAGATGCTGCAGAACATCGTCGACATCAAAGCGCGGCAGTAGGATTTGTTTAGCACCGCTAATAAGCGCCACATTGGATGCAACAAACAAGCCATGCGCATGAAATAAAGGCAGCGCATGGAGCAGCGTATCTGCTTGGGAAAAGCGCCAGGCCTGCGCCAAGGTAGCGGCATTTGAAGCCAGGTTACCGTGAGATAAAATCGCCCCTTTAGGTTGTCCGGTTGTGCCTGATGTATAGAGAATAGCAGCAGGGTCTGACGCCGCTGCGGCAAAGACGGGGGACAAGGCAGCCGTTTCCGATGCAGCTTGCATCAAGCTGCCCCCGCGCCCATCCAGCGTTTCAACGGCAGGGCCATCAATCTCAAGGTCAGCAGTGCTCAGGCCCGGGCTATAGACAACCAATGCCGGCGCACAATCTGCAATGATGTAGCTCGCCTCTGCCTTGGTGTAGGCGGTGTTCATTGGAACAAAGATCGCTCCAAATCGCAGACAGGCTAAATATAGTCCCAAGGCTTCTGGGCTTTTATTGATCTGCGCTGCAACGCGATCACCGGGCCGAACGCCCCGATCGCACAGAACGCCAGCGATCTTAGCTGAAAGTGAGTCTATATCCGCATATCGCAAGGAGCGGCCGTCGACTGTGGTCAAGGCAACTTCAGTCGGCGCGCGAAAGCCGACGAAAGTCTCGAATAAATTAGCTGACGTCATGACACAGTTGGCCCCCACCTTTCGAGATCAGCCCTAGCAGGCCACCTCAACCCATTCCAGGAGTTTCGCAGACTGTCTAAGAATGCAACGTAGCTAAACACGCAAGCAGGTGATCGGCAACGCGACGCCACCGGGTGTCCACCATGATAGCGTGCCCTGTATTCTCGAAAATTATGGGGTCAACGCCGTAGAATTGCCCAGTCCGTTCAACCGCAGATATGGGGATAAGCATATCATCGGCAGCGCCAAAGACGGCAATCGGCGTATCCCCAAGAAAGCCAGGCAAAGATGGCAGCGGAAGCTGCGCTTCCATAAGCGCGCGGGGTGCTTCTGGAATGGCTCGGCTCAAGACTTCATAGGCAATGCTATCAGGCGCGTCTTTGGAAAACAGCGCATCGCGGGCGACCAAGGTGGAGCCTATTGTCGGCGACATGGCAAAAGTGGCTGTGTTCCAAAACAGAAGGGGGTTTGAAAAGGCAAGCTGCCAGGAGGCAAGTCCGAGCCCCTCTGGTGGAACGCTGGCCATCAGTGCAAGCGCGGGCGGCGGGGTTAAAGCGCTCAGTTTTTGCGCAACCATCCCACCAAGAGAATGACCAATCAAAATCGGAGAAACACCAAGATGCGCGATAAGGTCTTCCACATCCGCAACATAATCCGCCAAGCCATGCGCGCTGGGCAAGAAACTGCTTACGCCTTGACGTCCGCGCAAATCGAGTGCGTAGCTGGTATAGCCATTCTGGGCGAAATAGGGCTGGAAGTTTCGTGCCCAAATCCAACCACCACAAAACGCACCGTGGATGAACAAAAGCGGCGGCGAATGATTCCGGTCACGCGCCTCAGCGACATAATATCGGAGAGAAGATCGTGTTCGCCGATGCAGAATGTCTTCGCGAACGTCAAGGTCGACCGTTTGATCCAAATTCGATACACCTTTGCTAGCTCAATCAGGCCAGTACATAGGTGACACCCGGCCCGTCGCTGATGCGGACAGGCTTATAACACCGGACTATTTAAACAAGTGGAAATTCCGCTTGGTTTTCCAGATTTCGACCAATATAGGCTATGTTATTACGTCATTCGGAGCCGTCAATGCAGCGTGTTATTGATCGCTTAGCAATCGTTTTATCCGCAATCTGTGTTGTACACTGCTTAGCGGTTCCCATCGTCTTACTCGCAATGCCAGGTGTCCTTGCTGGGGACGACCATGGTGACCTGACGCATATGATTATTTTCGCGATTGCCCTTCCGCTGAGTACCTTGGGCATGTGGTATGGCTACCAGACCCATCACAAAGCGCGCTACGCACTATGCGCTTTATTCGGCATACTCGGCCTAGCTGCTGGCTTAACGCTGCACGGTATGATCTACGAAGTATATGTAACAATCTTTGCATCGTTGATCCTAGCACTCGCCCATCTTGGCAATCGCAATGCTACAAGGCTCACAAGAACGGCTGGCTAGTCTTATCCTCTCAACGGCTTTCTTTAATGAGGCTTTAGCGGAGCTGAATGAAACCATATCGAACCCGGTGGGTTCGCAAGCACGACCGTGCGCCGGGCGGCCAGGCCGCCTGATCGGAGATGTCAGCGCAGCTGACTACCGTGAGATATGGAAAATGGTGGACCTTGAGGAAAAAACCTCGAACCATCTTTTTGATATTCTATCTGAGTGGAATGATCAACTAAGCCACTGTAGTTATTACCAGAACTTTGAAACGCTCCCTTTTCAGGAGTTTGATGCACTGCCGCAGATTTCTGCGGATTGTGCCGCAAATGAGGGCGAAACGCCCGCTGAAAAGACCGCCGGTGAGGCGGATGGGGGCGGGTCATGCCAGAGTTAGGCGATGGATTAACGCCCAAATGGGGTAGTTTTGGAAATTCGAATGGCGGGTCGGAAAAATCATCCAATGAATCCAAGGACAAGTCCCAGAAACAGAAAAAGCGGGAAGCCCCTGTATCGCTCCGCCTGACCTTTACTGAGAAAAAGCAGCTTAAGGAAATGGCCGGGAGGCAGTCGGTCAACGCTTATATTAAGGCGCGATTGTTCGATCCCGATGCGCCTATCAGACAAGCGCGCGGGCTTAACCCGGTGAAGGATCAACAAGCCCTTGCCCAAGTGCTGGGAATGCTTGGTTCATCGGGTTTGCCAAAGCACATGGCCGAAATGGCGGAAGCCGCCAAGGTCGGTGCACTGCCGGTTGATGATGACACGCAAAAATCACTGCGGCAGGCGTGCGATGATATCCGTATTATGCGGCGCTTCCTTTTGGCTGCGTTGGGGATACAGGAAACTGCTACGCAACCTGTAACCGAAAGTTGTCGGTCAGCGTTTTCTCGCGCCAAAACGAATACAGGGGACAAGCCGCTCGATCATGAGGACTTCAAACCATGATCATCAAGGCATCCCAGCGCGGTGGTGGTCGGGCTTTGGCCCAGCACTTGATGAATGACCGTGACAATGATCATGTGGAATTGCATGAGGTTCGGGGGTTTGTGGCGGATAATCTTTCGGGGGCCTTTGCCGAGACCGAAGCGCTCGCCAAGGGCACGCGCTGCAAGCAATATCTGTTCTCTGTCAGTCTGTCACCGCCGCAGGATGAAAATGTGCGGCCCGAAGTGTTTGAAACAGCCGCTAAGCAAGTCGAAACTGAGTTGGGGCTTGAAGGTCAGTCGCGCGCCATCGTGTTTCACGAAAAGGAAGGTCGCCGTCATGCCCATGTGGTCTGGTCGCGGATTGATGCCGCAAACATGCGGGCGGTCAATCTGCCTCACTTCAAACGCAAGCTGAATGATATTTCGCGCGGTCTGTTCCTCGATCATGGTTGGTCGCTGCCTGATGGATTTAAAAGGGGGCGCGAAAGCAACCCTCTGAACTTTACTTTGGCCGAATGGCAGCAAGCTAAGCGGGCTGGCAAGAACCCCTCTGAGATAAAGGCAACGTTTCAGGAATGCTGGAACAAGGCGAAATCCGGTGACGACCTGATCAAGGGCTTGCGTGAACGTGGTTATTTTCTGGCCGCCGGGGATCGGAGGGATTTTGTCGCCATCGATTATCAGGGTGAAATTTACTCCCTTACCCGCATGACTGGCGTGCGAGTAAAAGCCGCGCGGGCCTTGCTGGGTGACATCGATCTTAAATCGGTGGCGGAAACCAAAAGCCGGATTGCTGATCTCTATACATTGGCACTCAAGCGGCATGTCGAATCTGCGCAGGCGGACACAACAAAACAAATGCAGCCCCTTTTATCGCGAAAAGCGGACCTTGTTGCGGGTCAGAAAGCGGCGCGTGTGGCCCTGAGTGATCGACAAAAAGTACGTTGGACGCAGGAATCAAAAACCAGACAAGAACGCTTTGCCAGAGGCTGGCGCGGCGTTTGGGACTGGCTACGCGGCAAAAACAACGCTATCCGCAAGCGCAATGAGATGGAAGTCACCCTCAAGCGGGATCGTGACCGCCAAGAAATGCAGGCGCTGATCCAGCGTCAGCAGGCCGAACGCCAAGTGTTACAGAATGACATTCAAGCCGAGCGCCGCCGCCATGCGCTCGAACTGGCTGGGCTATACCGAGACTTGGCGCGGACCAAAACGCTCAAAAATGCGTCTGGACGTGATAAAGCACCAGACAAATCCCGACGCACTCACGCCGCCGGGCGGAACCGAAGTGCCGGACATACCAGAGACCGTACCTTAGAACGCGAACTTTAGCCGCTTCATTCTCAGGGTGGAAGAAAACCACCCTGAGAAAAGGAGCAGCACATGGCTCGACCAGTTCGATTCCATCCGCCGCGCGGTTATGGCGAAGGTTTGCAACTTGATCCTTTGGCCACTTCCCGCTGGCAAACGGGAGGCGAGATTGCAGATGCGCTTGCCTATGATCCAAACAAAGAAGATCGCATTTTTCTAGGCTTTCGGGAAGGCAAGCGTCGTTACACCTATTTGGGTGTCCCTATTGATGATCGGCATCTTGTTACTATTGCCGGGGCGCGGTCCGGCAAAGGCACAAGTTCAATCGTTCCCAATTTGCTGTTCTATACGGGGTCGGTGATCGCCAATGATCCCAAGGGGGAACTGGCGCGCATCACGGCCAAACACAGAGCGGCCAAACTCGGCCAGCAAATCGCCATCATCGATCCCTTCTTGGATAGCGGGGTGCCGGAAGGCGATCTGGCTGCATTCAATCCGCTGGATATCATCGACCCAGAGGATGAAAACGCCATCGATGAGGCGGGGCTGCTCGCCGATGCCTTGGTGGTGCAGGAAACCGGCAGTGGCCAACACTGGACCATGGCCGCACGAAATTTTCTGCACGGCGTCATTCTCTATGTGGCGTTGGAGTGTATCGGTCGGGAGCGCACGCTGCCACATGTCCGCGAATTGATCACGCAGGATGATGAAGGCTTCAATGATCTTCTCAGTCGCATGGTGGAAACCGGCGGATACTGCGCGCAAGTGGCCAACAGCATTGCTTCCAAGTCGGACAATGAGCGCTCATCGGTGATTTCCACCGCCGTTGAGCAAACATCTTTTCTGGCCAGCCCGGCGATGATGCGCGGGCTTGGAACATCCACTTTTGATATGGATGCGCTGAAAACATCGGCAAAAGGGCTGACTGTATATCTGTGTCTGCCCGCACGGCGGCTTGCCAAGCACAAGCGTTTTCTGCGGCTTCTGCTGATGGTGGCTTTATCGCGCATGGAGGCAGTGCCGAATGTGTCGGTCACGCAAGCGACTGCAAACGGCAAGCCGGTCCTGTTTATGCTCGATGAGTTTCCGGTTCTCGGCCACATGGATGTGATTGAGACGGCGGCGGGCCTCATGGCCGGATATGGTGTGAAGCTCTGGACCATCTTGCAGGATATCAGCCAGCTTCAGCGTGATTATCCCAAAAGCTGGCAAACCTTCCTCGGCAATACGGGCTTGGTGCTCAACTTTGGCAGCACGGATGAGGCCACTTGCGCCTACATGGCCAAGCTGTGCGGTGAGACCGAAACGCTGAGCGCGTCCCTGCCTGAACTCTCCGAGCGTGAACGTGGGGCTGGAAAAATCGGTCTCAATCAATCTGTGACGGTGGCTCCGCTGATCAGGCCCGACGAAATCAGGCGTGAATTCGCCCGCGATGGTGGCTGGGCCATCGTGTTCCAGCCGGGCAAGCATCCGATGCCGGTACGCCGCGCCAATTATTTTGACTCCCAACACAAAGCAATCTTTGGAGGTAAATATGACTGATCGCCCGCTTGAAATAAATGAGATGGCTGTTCGCCGCATGGTTCAAATGGTTTGGTTTGGCTGTCTTACAGCATTGATTGTCTGGTTTATCTGGCCGTCAATCCTGTGGGGGCTAGATGGATTTACCGAACACAAGATGCCGGACGGGTACACCGTCTTGCTTCACGGATTTCTGGCAATCCTTGATCTACGGTGGGGATTGCGGAACTGTCGGACATTC
>CAKZYD010000199.1 GCA_937884085.1 uncultured Sphingomonadales bacterium
CAATCAGCCTTTTTTGAGGTGCCGCCGGCCCAAAAGCTCTGCAATCTGGACCGCATTGAGCGCGGCACCTTTGCGCAGGTTATCAGACACACACCACAGGTTTAGCCCATTCTTAACGGTGTCGTCCTTGCGAATACGGCTGATGAACGTCGCGAAATCACCGGCGCATTCCACCGGGGTCACATAGCCTTCGTCTTCGCGCTTATCGACCACCATGATGCCAGGGGCTTCGCGCAGCACATCGCGGGCCTCATTCTCATCAACGGGCTTTTTAAACTCGATGTTGATGGATTCAGAATGGCCCACGAAAACGGGGACACGCACACAGGTCGCGGCCAGCTTGATGTCTTTATCAAGGATCTTGTTGGTCTCAACGACCATCTTCCACTCTTCCTTCGTTGACCCATCATCCAAGAAGACGTCGATGTGCGGGATGACGTTAAACGCAATCTGTTTGGTGAACTTCTCATTTTCAATGGGGTCATTCACAAACACGGCCCGGGTCTGGGTGAAGAGCTCATCCATGCCCGCGGTGCCAGCGCCAGAGACGGACTGGTAAGTCGAGACCACCACCCGCTTGATTGTGGCCAAATCGTGCAAGGGCTTGAGCGCCACCACCATCTGGGCTGTGGAGCAGTTGGGGTTCGCGATGATA
This sequence comes from uncultured Sphingomonadales bacterium, assembly GCA_937884085.1. Taxonomy (GTDB): domain Bacteria; phylum Pseudomonadota; class Alphaproteobacteria; order Sphingomonadales; family CAKZYD01; genus CAKZYD01. The sequence continues at coordinate 656 of CAKZYD010000199.1, forward strand.
TTGCGCTTTTTATAGCCGTCGATGGCGTCCGGATTCACCTCCGGCACGATCAGCGGGACGTCTGGGTCCATGCGGAACAGCGAGGAATTGTCGATGACCACGCAACCAGCCTTGGCAGCGATCGGTGCATATTGCTTTGCAACCGAAGAGCCAGCAGCAAACAAGGCGATATCGTAGCCTGAGAAATCAAAGTTATCGATGGCTTGGACTTTAAGGGTCTTTGTTTCGCCGAGATGGACGTCCGTGCCTTGGCTGCGGCTGGACGCAACAGCGGCGACCTCATCAGCAGGAAACTCCCGCTCGTCAAGGATGTTGAGCATTTCTCGGCCCACTTGGCCAGTGGCGCCAACGACGGCGATTTTATATCCCATGGTCTCAATCCTACTTCATGTCTATCCGTCATCCCGGACTTGATCCGGGATCTGGTGGATCGTCTCGTCAGGGAGGCCCTGAATCAAAGTTCAGGGCAACGGAAATGGGCCGGCCTAGGCCCTAATCTTCGTAATGATGGCGCGGGCCATATCTGCTGTGCTCACGGGCGTGTCTGTATCGCCAGCGATATCGGCGGTTCTGACGCCATCTGCAAGCACTTTATCGACAGCAGCGAAAATTGCGCGGGCAGCCGCCTGCTCGCCAAGCGAATATTGCAAGGCCATCGCAAAGGACAAAATACAAGCGCATGGATTGGCAAGGCCCTTGCCAGCAATGTCTGGCGCAGATCCATGAACCGGCTCATAAAGCGCAGGATTGCACCCATGCGCGTCGGGCTGGCCAAGTGAGGCGGACGGCAACATACCAATAGAGCCGGTTAGCATTGATGCTTGGTCTGACAGCATGTCGCCAAACAGATTGTCCGTGACGATCACATCGAATTGCTTCGGTGCGCGCACCAGCTGCATGGCGCAATTGTCAGCGTACATGTGCTGCAAATCAACGTCGCCATAATTTTCATCAGCATGGATTTCAGTAACGACTTGGCGCCACAGCTTGCCCGATTCCATGACGTTGCCTTTTTCGACCGACATCACACGGCCCGCGCGCGTGCGTGCAAGTTCAAAGGCCACACGCGCTGTGCGCGCGATTTCATCTTCCGTATAGCGCTGGGTGTTAACGCCCACGCGCTTGCCATCGGCGTCGCGGGAAATGCCGCGTGGCTCGCCGAAATAAACGCCGCTGGTCAGCTCACGAACGATAAGGATATCGAGGCCTTCGATGAGGTCTGTCTTTAAAGAAGACGCCGAGGCTAAGGGTCCAAAGCAAATGGCCGGGCGCAGATTGGCGAATAGATCCAGTTGCTTCCTTAAGTCCAGCAGACCCTGTTCGGGCCGCTTAGCATAGTCCACATCATCATATTGCGGCCCGCCTACTGCGCCGAATAGGACGGCTGAGGCATTGCGAGCCTTTTCGATGACAGTGTCGGTAACCGGAATGCCGTGAACGTCATAGCTCGCCCCGCCAACCAAATCATCTTCTACGTCGAAGTCGATGGAGAAGACATCTGACACAGCCGCAACAACATCCTTTGTTGCAGCCATGACTTCAGGGCCGATGCCGTCACCGGCGAGACACAGGAGTGAGTGCGTCATATGGCTTAGGCTGCGCCGTACAGCCAGGGGAGCTTTTGGCTTTGCTGTTTTTCAAACTCATCAAGCGCGCCGGCCTTCTGTAAGGTGATGCCAATTTCGTCGAGACCATTCAAAAGCGCATGGCGTTTGAATGGCTCATAGTCGAAGTGGAATACCTCTTGGTTCGGGCGTTGGACCGTTTGCGCTTCTAAGTCGACGCTGATTTCAGCGCCCTCTTTCACATCTTCCATCAACGCCTCTACTTGCGCCTCAGGCAGGATGACGGTGACAATCCCGTTTTTGAAGCAATTGGAATAGAAGATATCGGCGAAACTTGCCGCTATGATAACTTTGAAACCCATGTCCTTAATGCCCCAAGCGGCATGTTCCCGGCTTGAACCGCAGCCAATATTGGGCCCAGCCAAGAGGATTTGTGCGCCTTCATACGCGGGGTTGTTAAACTCACTGTCCGGGTTGGGACTACCATCTTCAAGGTAGCGCAACGCCTTGAAAGCCCCCACGCCAAGGCCTTCGCGGCTCAGAGACTTTAAGAACTCCGATGGCATGATGATGTCGGTATCGACATTGCGCCGGTTAAACGGCACGGCTTTTGAGGTAATGGTCTTGAACGGTTCCATCGCTTAGGCGGCCTCCTGAACCGGCGGGATGGGAGGATAGTCGCGCACGTCAGCGAGGTGGCCAGCAATCGCAGCCGCGGCGGCCATGGCCGGGCTCATCAAATGGGTCCGCGCATCGGGGCCTTGCCGCCCAACAAAGTTGCGATTGGACGTGGAGGCGCAGCGCTCTTTCGGGCCCACACGGTCGGCATTCATGGCCAAACACATGGAGCAGCCCGGCTCGCGCCATTCAAAGCCAGCCTCGGTAAAGATTTTATCGAGGCCTTCACGCTCTGCCTGAGCTTTGACAAGGCCAGAACCAGGCACAACCAAGGCTTCAATCACATTCGGTGCAACTTTCCGGCCTCTGGCGATGACTGCTGCCGCACGCATATCTTCAATGCGCGAGTTGGTGCAAGAGCCGATGAACGCCCGGTCAATCTTGATATCTTGGATGTTCATGCCTGCTTCCAGGCCAAGATAATCTAAGGCCTTGCGTGCAGCATCCTGCTTGGATGGGTTCGCGAAATCGTCTGGATGCGGCACGGTGCCGGTTATTGGCGCTACATCTTCAGGCGAGGTGCCCCAAGTGACGAGCGGCGGAATATCCGCAACGTCGACAACCGCAACCTTGTCAAACGTTGCATCCGGGTCCGACTTCAAGGTCGACCAATGCGCCATGGCCGCATTCCAATGCACACCCTGCGGCGCGCGCGGCTTGTCTTGTAGATATTCAAACGTCTTTTCGTCGGGCGCAATTAGGCCAGCGCGGGCGCCCGCTTCAATGGCCATATTACAGAGCGTCATGCGCCCTTCCATGGTAAGTCCAGTGATAGCTGGGCCAAAGAATTCAATGACATGCCCAGTGCCGCCGCTCGTGCCAATATGCGCGATGATGGCGAGAATAATATCCTTGGCGGTCAGCCACGGGCCGGGTTCGCCAACGACTTCGACTTTCATGGTTTTGGATTTTTTCAGCTGCAGCGTTTGGGTCGCCAAACAATGTTCAACTTCAGACGTCCCGATACCAAAGGCGAGTGCGCCAAAAGCGCCATGGGTCGCGGTGTGGCTGTCGCCGCAGACCAAAGTGATGCCGGGCTGGGTGATACCCTGTTCAGGCCCAATCACATGCACGATGCCCTGGCGGATATCGTTCATTTCAATATGCTCAATGCCGTATTCGGCGCATTTCTCTTTGAGCATAGCCACTTGCGCCGCCGACTGCGGGTCTTCGATCGGCTTATCGCGGTCTTTGGTCGGCACATTGTGGTCCGGCACAGCAATGACAGCCTCTGGACGCCGGACCTTCCGACCAGCGAGCTTAAGGCCTTCAAAAGCCTGCGGGGTCGTCACCTCATGGATGATGTGACGGTCGATATAGATGAGCGACGTTTCGCCATCGCCAGGGTCTACGACATGCGCATCCCAGATTTTTTCGTAAAGGGTCTTTGCGTGGGGCATAGCTTTTTATTTATACAGAACACCTTAGGTTACAACTAACAGCGGCCCGCCACGTTATTTAGCAATCGTTCGGAATCATCCAACATGCGACTGGAATGGCCGATGGCATCATCACAGGAGGCAATCATACTGTCGGCCTGGCCAGCCGTGCAGCTCCGCCTGAGACTATCGCAAGACTTCATAAACGCGCTCAGCGACCAGCGTGATTTATCAAGCGACGTGGCTGCCCGGCGAACATCCTCACAATCCAGATTGCCCGTGTAGCCCACAAAGATCGTATCAAACCTGCCACGCAAGTCCTCAACATCCCAACCGTGTTTCTTACTTTTGTTCATCGCTACCTGAACTGCATCCTGGCACTGGTCAGCCTGCGCTGGCGCCGTTGCCAAAAAAGCGGCCACAAAAATAGCCGCAACTGCCTTGAAAATCCGCTGCATAGTTTGCCCCCCAGCTCATGCAGCCGCCTCACATTAGGCGGAGTTAGAAGTCGCGCTTCTCAGCAATCCGCGCCGCTTTACCCGTGCGGCCACGCAGATAGTAGAGTTTCGCCCGCCGCACTTTACCACGGCGTACAACCGTAATCGAATCTAGGTTTGGACCATAGAGTGGAAAGACACGCTCAACCCCTTCGCCGAAGGAAATTTTGCGGATGGTGAAAGCGCTGTTAACGCCTTTGTTAGAGCGCGCAATGCAGACGCCTTCGAAGTTCTGAACCCGTTCGCGGGTGCCTTCGATAACCTTCACGCCAACGCGGACGGTATCGCCTGGGCCGAACTCTGGAATGGTTTTGCCATCGGTCAGTTTGGCAATGTTCTCTTGCTCAATTTGCTGCAGAATATTCATGGTTTTATGCCTTCAAATTCAATCTGTTCTGTCTTTTTTTCTGCGTGGGCCAGAGGGTGACTAGTCTTCTTGGGACGCTTCATAGCGCTCCCATAGATCTGGCCGCCTTAGCCGCGTTATGCGTTCTGCCTCCGCCTGTCGCCAGGCTTTGACTTTTGCATGATCGCCAGAGGTGAGCACCTCTGGGATCGTGCGCCCCTCCCACGCTTGTGGTCGGGTATAGTGCGGGTATTCCAAAAGCCCGCTTTGAAAACTCTCTTCCACCAGTGTCTCAGCCGTCCCCACCACGCCGGGTAGGAGCCGCACACAGGCATCGAGCATGGCCAGCGCTGCCACATCGCCTCCAGATAAGACGAAATCGCCTAAGCTGACCTCAATGATGGGCCGGGCATCCAGCACCCGCTCATCAATCCCTTCAAACCGGCCGCAGATCAGGGTCACCCCGTCACGCGCCGCCCATTCTGTTGCCATGGCCTGGTCAAATCGGCGGCCCCGCGGCGATAAATACACCACGTCGTTGCCGGGCGCTTTGGCTATGGCAGCATCCACCGCCTGTCCCAAAATATCTGCGCGCATGACCATGCCTGGACCACCGCCAGCTGGCGTATCGTCCACGGACCGGTGCTTATCTCTCGCAAACCCACGAATGTCCAGCGTTTCTAGGCCCCAGATGCCATTTTCTAGCGCCTTCCCGGCCAGGGAAAGCCCGAGGGGGCCTGGATACATCTCCGGCAGCAAGGTGAGGATGCGCGCATTCCACATAACGTCATGCCATATAGACCGGGTCTATCACCACATGGCCCGCCGCCAAATCCACCTGCGGCACGGCCTCTTCAGTGAAGGGGACCATCACGGTTTTGCCCGAACCTGCCAATTCAATTTCAAGGATGTCCGACGCCCCAAAATTGCTGACAGCTGCTATGATGCCGAGCTTTTCACCAGCCTCATCCAGCACTGCAAGACCATCCAAATCGCGCACATAGGCTTCGTCGCCCTCAACGGGCTCAAGTCGGTCTTCTGGAACGAACAACTGTGTGCCTTTCAGCGCTTCAGCTGTTTCACGGTCAGCAATCCCATCCAAGCGGACGATAAGCACGTCCTGCTTGTGAACACTGGCCGTGACCACCGGGACGGGCTCCCCCCAATCCTCTCCATGCGCGCCGAAGTGGACGGGGCCCAAGGATGCAAAGCTCGCCGGCTCTTCCAGGAGCGCCTTGACCTTGAGAACACCGCGCACCCCGTGCGGGCCAAGCACAGCGCCGATGCAGACCATGCTGTTTGATGGATTTGTCATGTGGGCTTGGCTAGAGGCCTACTCTGCCTTTTCCTCTTCTGCAGCGGCCTCTTCAGCCGGCGCTTCTTCCGCAGAATCCTTTTCTTCAGGCGTCTCTTCAGGCGCGGCGTCTTCAGCGGCAGCCGCATCAGCAGATGCTTCTTCAGCGGGTGCGTCCTCAGCTGGAGCTTCTTCTGGCGCAACCTCTGCCTCGGCGGCAGCGGCCTCCTCTTCCTTCTCGCGCAGGGCATCAAGGCGCTCTTGGGCTTTTTTGCCCGGCTTGGCTTTTTGCGGGTTGTTCTTTGGCGTGCGCTTCATCAAGCCAGCGGCATCCAAGAACCGCGCAACGCGGTCAGACGGCTGGGCGCCTTGGCCAAGCCAATGCGCGGCACGCTCAGTGTCCAAGATAACCCGGTTTTCATGGTCCTTGGGCAGCAGTGGATTATACTGCCCGATACGCTCAATAAAGCGGCCATCGCGCTTGAAACGGCTATCCGCGACTACAATCCGGTAGATGGGGCGCTTCTTCGCGCCGCCCCGGGCCAATCTCATCGTAATTGCCATTTGATTTTTTTCCTTTGTTTAAATCTGTGTCTATTTTCTCAGGTAATTTTCTGGGCCTATTTTTTGGGCCTATTTCCTGGGCATGAAGTTTTCCATGCCCGGCGGAAGCTTAGGCCCGCCAAGCAGGTCAGCGGGATCGCCGCCCAAGGCCCCATCAAGTCCAGGCGGCAGCTTGCCACCCATCTTCTTCATGCGCTTCATGACCGTGCCCATCTGCTGATGCGCCTTCATGAGCTTGTTCACATCAGACACCCGCACCCCAGCGCCGGCAGCAATGCGTTTCTTGCGGCTGGCAGCAATCAGCTTGGGATTAGAGCGCTCTTTCGGCGTCATAGAGAGGATGATGGCTTCCTGGCGCTTGACGACGCTGTCATCCATCTTGGCGCTCGCCATTTGCTTTTGCAGCTTGCCTACGCCCGGGAGCAGGCCAAGCACGCCTTTCATACCGCCCATCTTCTTCATCTGCTGAAATTGCGTCAGCATATCGTTGAAATCGAAGGTCCCTTTCTTGAGGCGGGCAGCCAGCTTTTCCGCTTCTTCCGCTTCAATGGTTTCCGCGGCCTTCTCGACCAACGAGACCACATCGCCCATGCCAAGAATGCGGCCTGCGACGCGCTCGGGATGGAACTCTTCAAGCGCATCGAGCTTTTCGCCAGTCCCGATGAGCTTGATGGGCTTGCCGGTGACGGCCCGCAGGGACAAAGCCGCGCCGCCACGACCATCGCCATCCATTCGGGTTAAGACCGCGCCAGTAATGCTCATTTGCTTGTCAAAACGCTCAGCAACCGTCACCGCATCCTGGCCGGTCAAAGCATCTGCAACGAGCAGGATTTCCGTCGGCTGAGAGGCCTGCTTAACGGCGGCAAGTTCGGCCATCAGCGGTGCATCCACATGGAGGCGGCCAGCCGTATCCAGCATGATGACGTCAAAACCCTGGAGCTTGGCCGCATTGAGCGCCCGCGCGGCAATATCGACCGGCATTTGCCCGGCAATGATGGGCAGTGTCGGCACATCCGCTTGCTCACCGAGCACTTTCAGCTGTTCTTGCGCGGCGGGACGCTGCACATCAAGCGAGGCCATTAGGACACGCTTTTTCTCTTTTTCTTGCAGACGCTTTGCGATTTTGGCTGTGGTGGTGGTCTTGCCAGACCCCTGTAAGCCCACCATCATGAAAACAACAGGCGGATTGGCGGCGAAACTTAGCCCTTCGCTTTCCCCGCCCAACATGTCGACCAGCGCGTCATTGACGATTTTGACAACCTGCTGGCCCGGCGTGACCGACTTAATGACCTCAGCGCCGACGGCGCGCTCTTTCACTTTGCCAATGAAGTCTTTGACGACCGGGAGCGCGACGTCGGCTTCAAGCAAAGCTACACGCACTTCACGCAGTGCGGTCGTGACGTCGCCCTCGCTTAGCGCGCCGCGCTTTTTCAGCCCATCAAAGACGGCGCCAAGGCGTTCCTGTAAGCTCTCAAACATGTCGCCGATGTGGCTCCCAATACAATGCAAACGCAAAGTGCACCGGCGGGCGAACCTTCGCTGACCGGTGGACATCCGTAGACGCGCGAACACTAAGCTTGCGTCGAAACACCACGCCTATGATCGAATGCACCGCCGATGTCAAGCATTGCGCCATTTAAGGGATTCGTAAGGGTAATCAGGCAAACACCCTAGTGTTGCGGTACATAAAATGACAAGTTTGGGCGAAAATGTTTCAAAATCGAAAATCAATTTCAAGCAGCGATAAATCAGTTCTTGAAGCAATTGACACCACACAAGCTGTAATCGGCTTCAACGCCGATGGCATCATTCAGCATGCTAATGATGTATTTCTCGCTGCTACTGGCTACAGCCGCGCTGACGTCGTTGGCAAACATCATAAAATGTTCGTCGACGAGGCATACCGAGCATCGTCAGACTATCAACAGTTCTGGGCAGACTTGGGAGACGGACATGCTAAGACTGGCGAGTTTCGCCGTGTCAAAAAGGACGGCAGCGTTCTGTGGCTCCAAGCAACATATACCCCCATTCGATCCAGTTCTGGAGATGTGAAGCAAATTGTTAAATTTGCGACGGACATTACCAAAGCAAAGACAGAGGCCGCCCAAAACAAAAGCTGGATCGCGGCCATTGATAAATCCCAAGCGATCATCGAATTCACAACTGAAGGCGTGATCCTGGATGCAAATCAGAATTTTCTGCAGGCGATGGGTTATTCGAAAGAGGAGATCGTTGGCCAGCATCACCGGATGTTCGTCGACAAAGACGAAGCCTCGTCAAAAGCCTATAAAAAACTATGGGCCAACCTTGCATCTGGTGAAGGTTTCAGCGGCCGGATCAAACGCTTTGCCAAGAACCAAATCCCTGTTTGGCTAGAAGCCAGCTACAATCCAATTCTCGATGAAGATGGCACCGTACGGCGGGTCTTAAAAGTCGCCAGCGATGTCACTTTGGGAGAAAACCTGCGAGCCGAAGCAGAGCAAACGCTTGAACAAGCGCTTGATGGCGTTGTTAAAATTAATGAGAATAATATCGTCACCTTCTTCAATGCCGCTGCTGAAAAACTCTGGGGTCGCAAACGTGATGAGGTGATTGGCAAGAACGTGAAGATGCTGGTCCCTGTGGAAATGCAGGCAAATCACGATGATTACGTCAATGCCAACCGCGAGACCGGACAAGACAAGATCGTAGGAACCAGTCGGGATGTTCCGATCACCCGGCCCGACGGCACCGAAGTCTGGGGTCAATTGTCCCTATCAAAGATTAGACTGAACGGCAAAATCACCTACACGGCCTTTTTAAAGGACGTGACGGTTGAACGTGCACAGCGCGAAGAGATTTCTCAAACACTGGAACAGGCCTTGGACGGCGTCGTCAAAATCGACGAAAGCAATATTGTCACCTTCTTCAATGCAGCAGCAGAGAAGCTCTGGGGCTACAGCCGCGATGAAGTCATCGGGCAGAATGTGAAGATGCTCGTGCCTGCGGAGATGCAGAGCAACCATGATAGTTTTGTCAATCGCAACCGAGATACCGGTGAAGATAAAATTGTTGGCATAGCACGCGAGGTTCCCGTTTACCGCAAGGAC
>CAKZYD010000200.1 GCA_937884085.1 uncultured Sphingomonadales bacterium
TGAAGGAGTGCGCGACATGGATATGTATTTTTCAGCCGACGAAATGGCTTTTCGCGATGAAGTGCGCGGGTGGCTCAAGGAAAATCTGCCCGATCATCTCAAGACGGCCATGGCCAACACGCCGTCTGTGTTTGTCGAACAAGACATCATGGTCGAATGGCAGCGCATCCTAAATAGCAGAGGCTGGCTCGCCTATTTTTGGCCGGAAGAGTATGGCGGAACCGGCTGGACGCCAACGCAGCGCTATATCTTTGAGAAGGAATTGGCGCTCGCAGGCGCCCCCGGCCTGGTGGTGTTGGGCCTGAAGCTGGTTGCGCCCGTCATCTACACCTACGGCACCCAGAAGCAGAAAGACTTCTTCCTGCCCAAAATCCTTTCGACTGAGCATTATTGGTGCCAAGGCTATTCAGAGCCTGGCAGCGGGTCCGACCTAGCCTCCTTGAAAACCAAGGCCGTGCGCGACGGAGACGAATACATCGTCAACGGCACAAAGATCTGGACGACCCATGCGCACTTCTCCAACTGGATGTTCTGCCTGGTTAAAACCGATACCGAGTGCAAGCCGCAGAAAGGCATCTCCTTCCTGCTGATCGACATGGAGCAGCCTGGCATTGACGTGAAACCCATCATCACCATGGGCGGGGATCACGAAGTCAACCAGGTCTTCCTGGATGACGTGCGCGTGCCCGTCGAAAACCGCGTTGGCGAAGAAGGCCAAGGCTGGGAGATCGCGAAATTCCTGCTTGAGAATGAGCGCGGCGGCTCCTGCCATTCCCCGGCCCTGCTTGCTGACCTGCAGAAATTACGCCGACAAGCGGCCACACAGCCGAGCGGTCACAATGGTGCAACACTCACCGAAGATGGGCGTTTCCGTGAGGAAATCGCCAAAATTGAATTAGATGCTCAAGCCTTAGAGATTAGCGAGCTGCGTATCCTGGCTGAGCTGGCTCAAGGCCGCCGCCCTGGACCGCAAACGTCCATGATAAAGACAATCGCTTCGGAAATTCGCCAACGCATTGACCATCTCCGCGTCGAAGCCTTTGGCTATGATGGCATGCAGCTGGAATGGTCACGGCCGCTTTACGGCAATGCCCGCGCAATCCCAGTCGGCCCAGAAGACGCGCAAATCGCTATGCCCGCGTATCTCAATGGCCGTGCATGGTCTATCTTCGGCGGTACCAGCGAAGTCCAGCGCACCATTATCGCCAAGACTGTCTTGGGCCTATAACCGCCATCCTGAACTTGATTCAGGATCTTCTTCAGCAATGTGCGCCTCTATCGGCACAAGACCCCGGATCAAGTCCGGGGATGCGGGCTTCCATCCGCGATATCGGTGACAATTGTCATAGCGCTTTGGGCGCGCTATCCCTAATTTGGAAAGACTTAAGATAGGGATCGACGCACATGGCTGATGAAAAAGTGATCGACATTCCACCCGCGTATACGGTGGTTGGAAAGCACGATATGATGGCGAAAGCCAATCATGACGAGACCGCCCGATTCAACTATTTAGTCAACATGAACAAGTATTTATCGAGCGTTCTTGGCGCGGGAAATAAGCTTGCATATGACACGCGCGTGCTGCCTGCCTTTGAAAAGACCCATGGCCGCCAGCCCAATCACCGCCATGAAATTCGCCGGGCGATGATGCTAGACCCCTATCACCGTTTGTGGTCTGCCATGCGCCGCAACACTATGGAACAGCGCCAACAAGCAGGCCGTTCCCTCGTGTTGCGACAAATTGACGAGCTGGTTGAAAAGGCCAAGAGCTACAACGAGGGCGCAGAGACGCTGGTGTTTGACGATAGTGTGGAGCTACCGCGCTATGTGGCAGGCGTTGACCACCACTGCATGCCTGGCAGCTATCATACAGAGCTGTTCGATGAGGACGTATCGGCTGGTGCCAACTACGACGCCGGCTTGTTCGTGACCACAGGCGGCGCGCTGGGCGCCTATGCAGATGGCGGCGGTCAAGCTGTTGCGCGCTGGGCCAGAAACGAACACCCGGATTGGCAACCGAAGCGGATTTTGGATATCGGCGCCACCATTGGCCACAACGCCGTGCCCATTGCACAGGCCTATCCAGACGCAGAGGTGGTCGCCATTGATGTGTCGAAGCCCGTTCTGCGCTACGGCCACGCGCGGGCCAAAGCACTTGGGGTCGACAACATCTCCTTCGTGCAAATGAGCGCTGAGGACTTGTCAAAGTTTGAAGACAATAGCTTTGACTGGGTGCAGACCACCATGTTCCTGCATGAAACGTCAAACGCCTCCATGCGCCGCATGATGGCAGAGTTCCACCGTGTGCTGAAGCCAGGCGGCCTCATGCTGCATATCGAGCAGCCGCAATATGATGATGAGATGCCGCTTTATGAGCAGTTCATCCGCGATTGGGATGCCTTCAACAACAATGAGCCCTTCTGGTCTAAACTGCATGAGCTGGATTTGGATGAAGTGTTTGCGGACGCTGGTTTCAGCCATAATGAGTGCTTCCACACAGGCGTGCGCGCTTGGGCAGATCCCGAAATCTTCCCGCCGTCCCAGACTGGCGACGAAGAGGATCACGGCCGGGCAGCAGTGTGGCACGCACTGGGCGCTTGGAAGGAAGGCGCACCCGCTGCCTCCAAAGAGAAGGAGGTTGCCTAATGCCTGTCGATTACATGACGCTGGCGAATGCCAAATCCCGCGGCAAACGCCCACAGTATTTTGAAGACCCGGCAACTGAGCGTTTGCTCTCTATGCTCCTAACAACGGTACAAGAGCTCGCCGTCACCCGCGAGCGCCTAGATACCATCGAGCGGTTACTTGAGAATAAGGGCACGCTGTCGAAGGCGGAGATCGAAGCGTTCGAACCAAATCGCGATGAGGGCTATGAACGCGGGCTCGCCCACCGCGACCTCATTAGCCGCGTCACGCGTGCCGTCCAGCAAGAAGTGGAAGGGATGCGCATGGATGACAAAGCCCCTGACGAGTTGGCGGAAGAGTTTTCGAAAGAGTAGCTCTGCGGCGCTCGTTCGCGCTGTCCTACACAATGAAGCCCGGCTATACTCCTAAGCACTGGCCTCTACCGGCCAGCCGCTCTTTGAAAAATGTAAATGGTTTCTTATAGTTAAGGTGTGACTTTTGTGACTTTTGGCCCTGCCTTATTCTGGGCATTTGAGGCGGGCGTGACGTCTATCCAACCTGACGGCGGTGCACCAGGTCGTCATAGTCTTGCATGAGCTGCTTGCAGATCGCACCCACTTCAAAGTTATAGTCGCCGATCTGCCGCAAAGGGGTCACCTCTGCCGCGGTCCCCGTTACAAAGGCTTGCTCAAAGTCTTCCATCTCCGGCGGCAAAATGCGGCGCTCGACGATCTCAAAACCACGTTGCCGGGCCAGCTCCATCGCGGTGCGGCGCGTAATGCCATCCAAAAAGCAATCGGCGATGGGCGTATGGATTTCATTGCCTTTGACGAAGAACACATTGGCACCCGTCAGCTCTGCCACACGGCCCTGCCAATCAAACATCATAGCATCGTCAAAGCCGTTATTTTCAGCGGCGTGCTTGGACATGGTGCAAATCATATAAAGCCCAGCGGCCTTTGACTTAGCGGGCGCGGTTTCAGGGTCCGGCCGCTTCCACTTTGCAATCGTGACATTGAGGCCCTTCATTCGTGATTCGGTGGTGAAGTAGCTAGGCCACTCCCAAGCCGCGATGCCAACATGGATTTTCGTTGCTTGCGCGGAAACACCCATTTGCTCTGACCCACGCCACGCAATCGGTCGCATATAGGCGTTGGTAAGGTTATTTGCTTTCAAAACGTCCTTGCAAGCCTGGTTGATAGCCTCTTCTTCCCATGGGATTTCATAGTCCAGGAGTCGAGCGCTTTCAAAAAGGCGGCTGGTATGCTCTTCGAGCTTAAAGACCTCACCATCATAGGCACGCTGACCTTCAAACACGGCACTGCCATAGTGCATAGCATGGGTGAGAACATGAACTTTAGACTCGCGCCACGGCACCATTTGGCCATCCATCCAAATAAGGCCATCGCGATCGTCAAAACTGGGAGTACTCATTGTATCGTGTCCTTGGGCGCTCGCCCGTTAAAAATGCTTGGCACAGGTAAGGCGGTGCGCCAAAACTGTCAACGTGACGACATCGCGACCAATTAACCCCTCTCTCTTTTTAAGGCCAGAGGAACTGCGCCGCGCGGCGGATTTGATGCTCTTTGCCCATCGGGATTTTAGCAGGCTCGGCCATGAAATCCTGACAGACGCTGGCCTGGGAGCAGCAGATCATAGAGCGCTTCATGTCATTGGGCGCAATCCAAATATGACGGTGGGCGCGCTTCTAGCGACTTTAAAAGTGACGAAGCAAAGCCTTCATCGAACGCTGCGGCAGCTTGTCGATCAGGGCCTCATTGTTCAAAACCAAAGCCGCAATGACCGCAGGCAAAAGCTGCTTCGACTATCTGAAGAAGGCGAGACGCTGCTGAAGGCTGTCGAAGCACGCCAGCACGACAGGATCATCGCCGCCTACCGCAAGGCCGGGCCAAATGCCATTGCACCCTTTTGGGAGATCCTCTTGTACTTGACCGATCCTGAAGATCGCGAGGCCATTCGCCATGCCCTCGATTTAGACGACGTCTTGCCTTAGAAGAACCGGCGCGCGATGCTATCAGCATCCTTTAGGGATTTATCCAGGCTCGCCATCGTCTTCGCCATGTCGTCACTGTCATCCTTACTCCACACACGGTAAGCGCGAAGATATACAAGGCTAAGACCGGCAACCTGCAAACGCCCGCGCGGGCCCTTGGCTTTCACGCCGACCACCTCCAAAATGTGTTCCATAGCGTAAGGCACGCGGCTCAGCAAAAGCTGCAAAAACGGTGGCTCCCGGCGAGCGTACTTAAGAACAGCTTCAATGCCGTCCCGGTAGTCTTGAAGCACATCAAACCGCGCCATCAGCGCTTCAAAGAGCCGATCTCTCGCAGGTTCATCGCTCGGCTTACCAACGTCTTTGGCGATTTTTACATCGACATACCGCCCAAATGCCAAGGCAAGCGAAGGCAAGTCATTAAACACAGGGGCCAGCAAAGCCTCCTCAATGTTCAAATCCTCAGCCACTCGCGCAATCGACAATTTGGATGCGCCGTTTTCAACGATGTCAGCGAATGCGCTTTTAAACAGAGCATCTGCAGCAGGAAGGGTTTTCTTTTTTGCCATGCAAACATAATAGCCAGCGAATTCACCCTCGCCAAGTGGCTGTGGCAAAAGCACTACCAATCTGGCTTATCGGACTAGACGGCGCAGTTTCCGGCCTTATAACGCTGTGAAAACAGGATTGCTGAAGGAATGGTGCATGCCCACCCTAGTGTTGCTTAGGCACGGACAAAGCGAATGGAATTTGGAAAACCGTTTCACGGGCTGGTGGGATGTGGACCTATCTGAAAAAGGCCTCGAAGAAGCCGCAGCTGCAGGCGCGCTAATGAAATCCAAACATATGAAGTTTGACGTGGCCTACACGTCTTATCTCACGCGCGCCATCAAGACACTTAATCTGGCCTTGGAAGCGATGGATATGTTGTGGCTCGATGTGGTCAAGGCATGGCAGCTGAACGAACGCCACTATGGAGGTCTGACGGGCTTTAACAAGAATGAGATGGCTGAAAAGGTGGGTGATGAGCAGGTTTTCATCTGGCGCCGTAGCTACGATATTCCGCCCCCCGTGCAAGAGCCTGACAGCCCCTATCGCACGGATACGGACCCGCGATATGCAAAACTGGATGCAGTACAACTGCCCAAGACAGAAAGCCTGAAAGACACCGTTGATCGATGCCTGCCCTACTTTGCCGGACCGATCACAACGGACTTACAGAATGGCAAGAACGTGATTATCTCAGCCCACGGCAATTCTCTCAGAGCACTTGTTAAGCACCTGGATGGTCTGAGCAATGAGGAAATCCCCAAGGTGGAAATTCCAACGGGACAGCCTTTGGCCTACGAACTATCTTCCATCTTGGCGGTAGAAGACCGCTACTACCTAAAAGACCGCTAGAGCGCCGGACGCCAGGCGCCATGGCCCCACTCGATCTCAGTGGAAAAAATGCGCTAGTGACAGGCGGCTCGAGCGGGATTGGGTTTGAAGTCGCGAAAGCACTGCTAACGCTTGGCACACATGTCACCATTACAGGCCGCGATATTCGCAGACTTGAGCTGGCCAGGGACTTTTTGGTTAAAGATACGAAACGTACAGGCGTCGCAATTGTTCAGTCAGACTTTGCCGAGCTGGATCAAGTAAACACACTCGCTTCTGCGATTAGCAGCATCGACCTGCTTATCAACAACGCTGGCCTGTTTAGGCGCACCAAATCCATGACGAAAGACGGATTTGAACTGCAATGGCAAGTCAATGTACTTGCGCCGATGCTGCTGATCGGATGCCTGAAGTCCATGCTCTCGCAAGACGGAAGGATCGTGAATGTCGCCTCTCAAGCGCATACGCGCGGCGTTTTGGACTTAGACGACTTAGACTTTTCAAAGCGGTCCTATTCCGGTTGGGCCGCTTATTCTCAGTCAAAGCTGGCTCTGATCATGTTGACGCGGGCGCTTACAAACCATGCTGGTCGTGATGCACCGGTCATAATTTCCGCGCACCCCGGCCTAGTACGCACGGACTTTGCAAGAGAAACAGGATGGATTGGGCTGCTGTTCAACGCCTTTAAACCGTTCTACATCTCGCCTCGGCGCGGCGCCAAGACGATCCTGCATGCTGCTGTGAGCCCTTTTGCAGCGGGCTCACATGGTGAGTATTTCGTCCGCTGCGCGCCTCGCCTACCAGCCAAAACAGCCCTCGATGACAACCAATGCCAAGCGCTGCTGGTAAAGGTGTCAGAACAGATCAATGTGCCAATGGAGACTTGGCAAGCCAGTCCGCCGCCCGCATAAAGCTTGAACAAACCAAAGACCGTTAGCCATTTAGCGTCACGCTTCCGGGGATATTAGGCCCATGCAACGGGTTAAAACCCTTTTTGCCGACTTACCGCTCCGTCATCCCAGACTTGCTTTATGTTTTTGGGTTTTGGTGTTTGCGGTCTGTGCGATTGGTTTAAAAAACCTCAGCATCTCATATGATTACCGATCATTTTTCGATGACAGTAACCCTGAATTGGCCGCGTTCAACAAGGTTGAACAACAATTCTCTGCCACCGACAGCGTCAACTTTATCGTGCACAGACCTACAGGTGACCTGTTCAACCCAGCTGATTTGAACGCGATCCTTTGGCTGACCGAGGCGGCACTGACACTGCCCTATTCAACGCGTGTTCAATCCATGGCTAATTTTCAATATAGCTATGCACAAGGCGACGACCTATTGGTGGAGCCGCTCATTGGACCACTCCCCGACGATGAGCCTTCACTTTCCAAAATGGTGACACGCGTCAAAGAACGCGCTTTGAGTGAGCCACTCGTTGTACGCCGCCTGATATCTGCGGACGGGAGAACTGCCCAAATCATTACAACGATCCGTCTGCCGGCGGATGGCGGCAACGTTCTACCAGACATACAAGCGGCAGTAGACCAGTTACGTGATGGGTTTCGTGACCGTGCGCCAGGTCTGACATTGGCTACCACGGGTGTGGTTATGCTCAGCGCCACGTTTTTCGACATTACAGTGCAAGACATGTTGGTCTTGTTCCCCATCATGTCGATTTTGATTGCCGTCTTATTGCGATGGTTTTTCGGGTCGACAAAAGCAGCGGGGCTTTGCCTGCTGATCATCAGTGGCTCTATTGTGATGGCCATGGGCATTGCGGGCTGGTTCCAAGTTCAGCTCACACCAGCCACAGGCCCTGCACCTGTTGTGATCATGACTGTTGCCCTGGTGGATGCGGTTCACATCATCGCAAGCTTCTTACGGCTATCGCAGACGCAAGACCGACTGCATGCAGCAAAACTTGCAGTCCACAAAAATCTGAGGCCCATTTTGTTGACCTCACTCACCACCATCATCGGGTTTTTATCGCTCAATTTCTCAGACACGCCGCCGTTTCGTGAATTGGGTAATATCTCGGCTCTAGGGACAGTCTTTGCTGGTTTGATTTCTGTGACGCTGTTGCCTGCTTTGCTTTGCCTAACCGGAGTTTCTAGCAATAAAACAGGTCGCTCAAGAACAGCGGAGAAGCTCACCGGTTTTGCTGGTCATATAAGGCCTCTGTGCTGGATTATTCTGGCCCTGGGATCTGGGCTTGCCATCACAGCGGCTGTGTTCGTTGCACGCCTCAGCGTGGAAGACACTTTC
This sequence comes from uncultured Sphingomonadales bacterium, assembly GCA_937884085.1. Classification (GTDB taxonomy): domain Bacteria; phylum Pseudomonadota; class Alphaproteobacteria; order Sphingomonadales; family CAKZYD01; genus CAKZYD01. The sequence goes on from CAKZYD010000200.1 coordinate 8,285, forward strand.
ATTGAATGGGTCGGCTCAGGGCAATCCTTTCGGAAAGATGCTGAATTCATTCAGGAGCGATTACCGTCCCTCTTTTCGCTGCAATTTTCGGTAAAAGCCAATGTGGATGGCGGCGTAACAGACCCTGCCTATCTAAAAGACCTCAACGCCTTTGCACAATGGCTAACCGCCTCGCCTCAAGTCTCTCATGTGGCCTCCTTCGATCAGATTTTGCGGCGGCTCAATCAGAATATGCATGCCGATGATCCCGGATTTTATCGATTGCCGGAGACCAACGCATTGGCAGCGCAATATCTGCTGCTCTACGAATTATCGCTGCCTATGGGAGAAGATTTGACCAATATCCTTACGATTGATCGTACAGAGTCGCGATTGGTGGCCACGTTGACGCGTCAGTCCTCCAGGGAAATGAGAGTACTACGGCAGCAGGCACTCGACTGGGCCCGAGAGAACATGACCGCCGCACACCTATCCGCCGGCGTGGGCACGATTATGATTTTCGCAGAACTAACAGCATCCAACACACGCGCTATGTTCATTGGCAGCCTCGTTGCCGCCATCGGCATCAGTCTGGTGCTCATTATAGCGCTAGGCGATTGGAAGCTTGGCCTGGTGAGCTTGGTACCGAATGTGCTGCCACCTCTTTTCGCATTTGGGCTGTGGTCGGCCGGCTTCGGCACGGTTGGCCTATACGGGGCCTTCGTCGTCGCTGTCGCTTTGGGTTTGGTTGTGGATGCGACCGTCCATTTTCTTGAGAAATACCAACTCTATTCGAAAGCAGGTTCAGACAATCCAGTCGCCACAAGTATGGCGGACGTTGGCCCTGCAATCCTGATATCCAGTGCTGTCCTGGTCGCCGGCTTCGGTGTTCTTACCTTCTCCAGCTTTGCCCTCATCGGGCTGCTATCTCAGCTCGTCTTACTAACGCTAATCTTCGCAATCCTAGCCGACTTTATTTTGTTGCCGGCACTCCTCTACAGCCTTCAGGCAGCCGATAGTTCCGGCTGAAGAGCCTCTCGTATTTTTGGAAAGCGCGCTTTGTACCAGATAATAGCGCCGATACCGGGAATGACGTTAGACACGATGCTCGCCACGATGACGCCATCAAAGCCGTAGCGAGGGGCCGCGTACCATGCGAGCGGCAAATAGATGCCGATGAGCTTTAGGCTATACAGAACCATATTCGGCCGCGGAATGCTCAGCGCATTGAACGCGCCTGCTGTGATCATGATGAATGTATAAAAGGCATAAGCAGCAGGCGCCGTTTCCAGATACCGCACAGCATACAAAATGGTGTCGGGGTTATCGTCAAACGCGCTCGCAATAGGCTCGGCAAATAAGCTTAAAACTGCCCAAACTAGGATCGCATACGCCGTGCCAAGCGTAAAAGCCAGACGCATGGCTGCACGCATGCGATCAATCCGACCTGCCCCCATGTTTTGCGCCACAAAAGGACCAATACAGGCAGATAGCGCCAAAGCTAAAACAAGCGCTAGCATTTCAACTCGAATAGAAACACCCCACGCCGCGACCGCTGCCTCGCCAAATTGCGAGACAATGCTGACCAAAAATGCGGCAGAAATCGGCGATATTGAGTTGGTGACCGCTGACGGCAAGCCGACATGCAAAATGCGTTTCCAATTATCGATAAGGCCATCCAGGGGCCCAACGAGTAGTCCAAGCATTCGGTCCCCGCGCAAAAGCAGCGCGATACCAAGTGCGCCAGCCAGCAGATTTGCGGCGATGGACGCTACAGCGGCCCCCTGGAAGCCGAGCGCGG
>CAKZYD010000201.1 GCA_937884085.1 uncultured Sphingomonadales bacterium
GGTTATCGGCCATGACTTTCGCCGTGTTTGCCAGCGAGCGGGTGGCATTGGTTTCCTCCCGCCGACGGATGACATTCGCCTCCGCCTCTTTTTGCGCGGCCACGACCGTATTCAGGATCTCCCGCATCTCGCCCGGCAAGATCACATCTTTCAATGTGATTTCCCGCACCTCGATGCCGATCCCAGCCATGTCGGCCCGCACCTTTTCAAGCGCTGCTGTATCCACCTCGCCTTTGCGCTCCAAAAGAGCATCAAGGGTCAGTGCGCCCACCGTTTTCCGGTAAGCGACTTGCAGCGCCCGGTAGAGCGCGTCGGCAAAGTCCTTCGTCTCCGTCACCGCCTTCACGGGGTCGGTGACCCGGTAGTCGGCAACGATGTTGAGCCGGATGGTCACCCGGTCCTTGGTCAGGACTTCTTGGCCGACCACGTCCATCGCTTGCGCCTTCAAGTCGATAGTCTTGGCCGTGATGATCCGGTCAGACTTCCAGAAGCCATAGACCCCTGGGGTCAAAACCCGGTCAAGCACGTTATTCAAGAACACCATGCCACGCGCACCGTCTTCGACTTGCACAACGGCGACTTGATCGAGCGCCCGCGTCTTTATTAGATTTCGGAACTCCGCCTGTTCAACGGCCATGCCAGCTGAGAATGAATTTGTCTTCTGCGTCCATGGCCTAGAATCTGTACAGAAAACACGCCGCTCATCCGGGCCCAGCACCGTGTAGATCGCGCCATCACGCTCGATGACAGCGACACCTTCAGCGCCGGTTTGCACGACCGTCAGGTGCGCATTGGCGACACCCGGCAGTTTATCAAACAATGGCCGCTCGAGGCGGGACTTGAACTCCGGCGTGGTCAAGCTGAACCGTTCCAGGGTCAACCGACCGCGCCGGTTGTCCAGCACATGTTCGCCCGGACCCAGGATGCCCTTGATCTCACCTTTGTAGAGGCGGATAGCCCGCTCGGTTTCAGACAGCGTCACCCGCGTCAAACCCATGATTTTTTCTAATGTCGTCATAATCATCTTACGTACTCCCTGTTCTGGTGCTGGTTCCTCACGTCACCGGCAATGTCCTTTCTGTTGTTGGGGGTTAGGGGTTGATGGGAAGCCGTGATGCCACGACCGGTGAAAATCGAAATCTGTAAAAAAGAGCCGGGACCTGGCGGCTGTCAGACGCTGCGGGCCAATCGCGAGAGGACCTTGCAGACGACTGGAGCGCATGGCTTCGATCGAAATCAAAGCCAACAGTCCATACGGCGGCGTGGCCATCAGCGATGTGGCAGGCTACGCTGGCAGGCTTTGGGCGTTCGTTGCAAACGTCAATCGCCGAAGCGACATCATCCTGCGCAGATCACCCGCAGCAAGCCAGATCCCGAACCCATGTTTGCTTTGAAACTACCGTGACAGGGTAGCCGTCCCTTTAGGGGACAGTTTGGAGGCGGATTCGAACCGCCAACTCCAGCATTCGAAGTGCCGTGCTCTAACCAAATTGAGCTATCCAGTAGGTGTCCAAAACGGGGATCGAACCCGCGACCTCCGGCTTAAACGCCGGTGCTCTACCGCTGAGCTATAAGGACCGACCTCTGACTACACATAAGGCGGCGTTCGTAAACGCGGACTGGCAGTGCCATGCGTTCGGGCGTGTGTTTAGATACACTCTCCATACGTCTCCCTCATTGCTACGTGTTGTCAGGAGCGCGCGGTATGATCGTTTGATTTGCGCTGCGCAACGGAAAAATAGCACGGGTTCAAAAGTCGACTGAATTTCGCAATGAATGAGCTTGCTCTGCTGGATGTTGGGAAACAAAATTTTAACAAGCAATGCAAGGGTTTGTGCGAACCGCGAATCAGGAGAGCCTTTTGCGCGCAAAACGGTATGCTGAAGGCGGTTTACGATTGAATCGCCGATCACGTAGTATCTCCCAGCGGGTCGCCTCTTCACATTAGGTATTTTCAATGAAAAAAATCGCCCTTGCTTTCCTCTTGATAACTCTCGCGGCGCCAAGTTGGGGGCAAGACGGTTCCATTTTCCCACAAGGGTCCAGCTTTGGGGTAATCCCCTTTGACGGGTCAACACCTGCGGCAGATTTTAGCGGTTTCATTGACCGAGAGACCTTGCGGTCTGTTATGATTACCGAATTGCCTAAAGCTGGCGCCAAGGAGTTATTTGCCGGGATGCAGCAGCCAGCAAACCTTGCTACCCAGGGAATCACTGCAGAAACAATAGAAACCTTGGAGATAGCGGGCATGCCTGCCCTCCGGATTAAAGGAACGCAGGAGGCACAAGGCCTTCCGGCCTTTCCGAAATGTATCCTGCTGGTCGAGGGTGACGCCTCCACTGGTCTCATTTCGGCTCAAATGCCGATGGATACAAACGGGAATGCCTGCGACTTGATCCAGGGTGTGGTTCAACGCGCTAAACAATCCCTAGAAGAACAGGTTGCTGGCTTGCCTTTTCGGGTCCAGTCCATCGGCAATATGCGCATCGCTGACACCTTGGGTGGGTCAGCTCTTATGCTGTCTAAGGCCGTTGCAGGGTCTGGCAATAAACCGATGATGATTATCTCTCATTCCTTAGGCGCACAGCAAAGTGTCCCCGGAGCTGAACAACGCATGCTAATTTCGATGCAAATGCTTGATGGCATTACCAACTATTATGACTACGCCATAGAAACGAGCTACGAAGTGAACATCGACAACGCGCCAGGGACGGCAATCCTTGCAACAGCGACAGAAGTTGATTCAGAGCGTAAAGTTCGTTTGGTACAGTGGGTCCGGTTCGCATCTGACGGCAACATTCGGCTACTGGCAGAAAGTGACCGTGACGCGTTCCGAGACCACTTCGCCGATTTCCAAACAGTTCGCGACGGATTGCGCGCAAATTAGTTACAGGAAAAGACTAGCGCCCCTCAACTGCACCTGCATCGGGCCGGAAAGCTGCCCGGTAGCTGTCCATGAAGGCTTCTAGGGTTGCGACGTCGGACAGGTTGCCGGCGAGGCGGGGCATGCCGCCGTTGGTTACGCCGGCGCCGGCGATGGCTTCGAAGGCTTCTGAGTAGAGACCGCGGCGCATGGCGTCGCCGAAGCGGGTGCGGATTTCTTTGAGTTCGCCAGGGGCATCGCCGAGGGTTGCTGCGATGGCCCAGCGCAGGATGTGGCGGCGTTCATCGTCATTGGCGGGTGTGTTGCCGCTTTCAGCAAGCAGGGCTTTGGAGGTATCGCGGACAAGGCCCCATTCCTTCGCGCCCCAGGCAGCGTCTGCGCGCAGCATGTCAGCTTCTCGGGATTTGTCGGATTCTAAAGTGACGATGGCTTCTTGATAGCGCTTGGTGTCGATGAGCGCGCGTGCCTCGATGCGGAAGCGGCTGGCGCGCAGATCCTTGGTCATATTGCTGGCGCGGGTGGCGCGCAGCACGCGCAGCGCCTCATCGGGCTGGTCATTGAGAAGGTGAACCATGGCAAGGCGTTCAGCAACGGCGGCTTGCGCAATCCCTTCCAAACGATAGGTGACTTGGTGTTCGAGAAGCTGGGCGGCGCGGTCAAAGAGTTCTACGTTGACGAGCCGGTCTGCCAAGCGGCGCACCATGGCATCCCCATTGGAGCCAAGCGGGGTCAACTCGCGGAAATCATAATAGAGAGCCAGCGCGGTGACCGGGTCGAGCTGGTCGGCACGGCCTTCCAGATAGAGTTCTTCAAAGCGCTCTTCCATGGTCCGGGTCATGGCGCGGGTGCGCTCACCCAGCTTGAAATAGGTGACCGCTTGGCGCAGCGAGCCTAAGGCTTCGCGGAAGTTCTCTTCCTTCCAATAGAGGGTTGAGACCGTGTCGAGCAGCTCTAGCTCAAAATCATCGCCGCGCCAGGCGTAGCGCAGCTTTTCAAGGCGGTCGATGGTTTCTTCTTGCGTCGCCTCTTCTTGGCGCAGCGCAATCATGGCCAGGTGAAACCGTGCGCGCGCTTTTACATCGCGCGGCGCCGTCGTGGCCAACACCCCGAGGATTTTTTGCGCTTCGTCCGGCGCTTTATTGCGCAGATGGGTAAGCGCGCGTTCAAGCTGGCCCCATTCCTTATAGGGTGTGGGGGCATCGAGCGCTTCCAAACGGCGCAGTTCCACCTCAGCGTCCTCAATTTGGCCTAGCGCCTGGGCAGACCGAACAGCGGCAAGCTGAAAGCGGGCCTGGTCTTTCGCATTATAAAGTGAGAGTACGTCCGCGCCGCGCTCGAAATAGGTGAGCGCTTCAGAATGGCGGCCAGTGGCCTGCGCGGCAACGGCGCGCCATAGATAGGCATCTGGTTCGCTATCCAGGGCCGAAGCCATCAAATCTTCATAAGCGCCTTCAAAGCGCCGGGCCAGCAGCTGGGCAACGCCGCGCATGGCGCGGTAGGTTGGGTTTTTGACCAGGTTGGGGTCTGCATCCTTCATGATTTCCATCACGCCAAGCGCATCAACCGCAAAGCCGCGGCCAATCAAGAAGCGCGCATAGGCTGACCTACGGTCATTTAAATTCACTTCCGGCGCCATCGAGATGGCATGCAGCAGCGCATGATTGCGCTTGGTCTCTGGCACGGCCGGATCCCCTGCCCAGCCCGCTAAGTCGATGAGACGCACAGCGCGCGCGCCATCAGCGGCAGACAGTTCAGCGCCGGTTTTAGACAGCGGCAGGCCTTGCGCGCCAAACACGGCTGCGCCATTGCGGAAGCGGCGCACATCGATGCCATCGCCAAGCTCGGTAAAGGCGGCGCCTTGCGCCGTTTGCATGGCAAGAAAGCCGGGGCCAGAGACCGGCGAGGCCATGCCTTTGCCGTCAACGCTGGACGGTACAACGATGATGTTGTCGCCGACGACCGGGTCTTTGAGCACAAAGCGGCTGCCAGCATCGCCCAGAGCGAAGAAGGCACGGTGGCCATCAACCGGGTCCATCTGCCGCGTCATCACAATCGGGTCGCGCGGGCGCGCCATGGTCTCTTTGACTTCGATTTCCCAGCGCGTGTTTTCCCGCTGGGCGACGACGGATTGGTCGGGCGCCAGGTCATAAACGAGCACAGTGCCGAAGGGATGACTGAGCTGTTTTGCAGATCGGATACGCTCACTGGCGGAGAAGTCCGCGCCAGGGTGCTCAATCTGTGTCGCCGTTTCAAAGATGATCCACAGCTGCCCCGCGCGCTGAAAAATCGCTGCGGGCACTGTGACATCCCAATTGAATACCAAGCGGCTTTCAAAGGGCCGGTTTTGCACCATGACATCCAGTTTTTCGAGCCGGCTGCGGCCTACATCATCAATTGGTGCCGGCTTTTCTTCCGCAACCTGGGCCGGCTCTTCCGGCTTAGGCTGGGCTGCTGCTTTGGCAGCTTGTTCCGCGCGTTTCTTATCGGCAGCGTTCATCGCCTCGGCGGCCTTTGCGATGGCGGATACGCCAGCGCTGACGGGCGGCGGTGCGTCCTCGCGCTTTAAATCCATATAGGCGAGTGCATCTGATTCAACGAGGCGGGCAGACACGCCCTCTTGAACGTCGATTTCAAGCGTGGTGTTGCCCTCAGTCGTGACGAGCCGCCACTGCTTCACATAGGGCTCAAAAGCGTCCGTCAGCTCCGGCAAGGTGACACCGGCGCCAAGAAGCTGCGTCGACGTCAAAGTGACCATACCGCCGCTTTGCTCAAGACTGGTGCCGGGCTTGCCATCGGCATCAAAAACAACGCGGACATAGTCAGGATGGATGCCAGTGCGGATGCCTGTTACATCAGCATGAGCGGCGCCAGCGACAGCAAGGCTGGTGAAAGCCGCGATTATGGAGAGCAGCGCCTTCATGGACCGACCTCAAAAGCAGTGCCTGCGTCTTTCTCGTCCTCAGCGGAGAGGTCGATAGAGATGACAGCATAGTCACTGCTACCAACTGGTCCAATCTCAAGGCGCCAAGGCTGCTCTAAACCCAGGGCTTTTCGGTTGGCCTCAAAGGCGGCGACATCCTGTAATGCTGCGCCGAGAGACTCTAAGCTGTCAGTAGCAAGTGTTAGGGTAATCGGCACCTCAAAGCGCTCCAAGCTTTCCAGCCAGAGGCCATCGCCAAGTGTGTTGCGCAGCGGTGCTTTTTTAAGCGTGATCTTTAAAGACTCAGGGCTTGGCCCTGATAGGCGAAGACGCGGAACAGTGCTGATATGGCGGTCTAGCAAGGTGATTTGATACCCATATGGGCCTTGCAGCCCTGCCAGAACTGGACCTGTCTCTCCTGACGTCAATTGGCGCATGCTCTCGGCCAGCGAGACAACGGCGCGGCTGAGCCGTTCAGACTGTTGATCGCTGGTGGCATACATCAAAATAAATAAGGCGAGCAAAATGCCCAATAAATCCCCGAAGGTGAGCAGCCAATTGCTTGCAAGAGTCGATTGACGCATCAGCCTTTTGGCATCACGAGGATGCCGACCTCCCTGGAAATAGGGTCTGAAAACCGCTCAATTGTTACCAACACGCCGGTATATCGGCGCAGCAAATCGGCAACGACGATAATATTGGGATCGTTTAGGTCTGCAGCGGCGTTCAAAACGAAGCTTAACCGCACGTCCTTTAGGTCTCCCAGCGTTGACATGGTTTGTAAAAAAGCTTCCGCCAAAGGGTCTAAACCGCCGTCCGCGCGGGCTAGGCTCAACGCGGGCAAGGCCAAGAACCGGCCTTCTAACCCGTCTTGACTCTGTGTGCTGCAGTTTGCGGAGAAATCCTGACAAATGGTGCTGATCCGCTCCAGGATTTGGCTTGAAAGTTCGGGCTTCTTTACTTCTGCAACGGCATTTCGCCCTTGAAAAACGGATTTCAAGGACGCGCGGGCCGTTTCAAAATTGCCTTCGGACGGGGTCGCATAGGTGCCAAGCGCTGCAATCATGCAGATCAGCACTAAAAAGACACTCACGATGGGAAGCTGCGCACTCCCGTCATCGCTATGGCCAACATCGCGCCCCTCAAGCATTGCTACCTAGTCGAAACTCGCAAGCAGCGCGTCGATATCGTCTTGGGAGTTGCCTTCGCCATCAAGCTGCGGGCCATTGAGAAGCGCATTATCGTCATCGCTTTCCGCAATATTGGCCTCTTTCTTCACGATAATGCCATCGTCCTTAGCCAAATCGCCAATCGCTTCGGCAAGACCATCAAGCTTGTCTTCGATGTATTTAATGACGCGGACAACCTTCGTGATGCGCTGACCTGTGATGTCTTGGAAGGTCGACGCCTCAAAGATTTTCGTCATCACTTCTTCCAGGCGCTCCTTCATGTCACCCTCGCAGTCCTCTGCGATGGCCGTCAGGCTCTCCGCCGCATCCATGATCTCCGTGGTGGCTTGCTCTGTGTGCGCTACAATCGCGTCTAGCTCGTCTGCGGCAGTGGGAAGATCGCGCTTGGCTAGCGTGGCTGGTTGCATGCTGGCAATGTCGGCTTTGGCGCTTTCAATGAAGTGGATAAGCTCATTAACTTCCATGGCAACCTTGCCGGTCAGCTCCTCCGCGTCGCCGCGAAATTGCTCAACCAACGTGCCAATGGCGGAGCTTAGTTCATTGACGGCAACTGAGGACCCTTGAATACCGGTGCCTGCCTTGATTTCTGCGGCATAGTCTTCGCTGGTTTTTCCATTTGCGGCAGCCTGCGACATCACAGCGTCTCCTTATTTCTTACCCACTTCGAGTCAACTTTGGCGCTAGTATGCCGTGAAACCTTGAAGGATTAGTTGACGTTTCCACCAAGGTCTAGAACTTGTTTCGTCGCAAGCTGCGTCGTGTGAGCCTGCGCGGCTTTGGGATTCATCTTCGATAAGATAGGCGCCATCCGCAGCTCAGACATACGCATGGCCACATCAATCTGGATTTGCATGGATAAGCCTTCGAGAATGCGCGCCGCGTCAGCTGGCTTCATCTTCTCATAGACCTTCACCACACTATCGATTTTCTGATTCTCCTGGCCCTCATGCTCAACCAAAAGAGCCGCCACTTTTTGCTCAAGCGCTTTGAGGTCTTCAATCTTTGCTTCAACGCGCTTTTCCGCTGCTTCAAGCAGCCGCGCGCGCAGTTCAATATCGCGCTCACGCGCATCTAAGTCGGAGCGGCGTTTGCCCAAATCCCGCAGCAACGCCAGTTCGGACTGGCTCATCATTGCAGGGTCAACCAAATCAGGCGTTGCAGGCGCTTCAATCAGCACTGCATCCGTTTCACCGCCCGGATTGCCATCTTTGGTAGCCATATCAGTGTCAGATTTTTCTGCCATCGCTTGGTCGTCTTTTTCATCAGCAGCCAATGCTGGCGATACCAACGAGGACGAAACAGCCGTTACCACATCGCCAACGCGCAGCATCAACACACCGCCAGCGGCAATCGCCAGCAGCACAAGCGGTCGTTTAAACAGCGTCAAATCAGGCATCACTATCGCACCCCTGCTAAGAGTTTCCGCAAAGCGTCTTTTTCATTGGCATCGATATCCTCAGAGCCTGGAAGCGGCGCAACCGCTGGCGCAGGCTTAGGATCCACGCGCACGGGTTTAGAGGGCGCTTCGCCGGCCAAACGATTGGCCATGCTCTCTGCGGATTGGGTAATGATGCTGAGTTCATCACTTAAATCGCGGGCTTTGGCGATGCTAATCCCCAATGTGGCCTCATGCTCTTTCGCAGCAGCGCTCATTTGCGCCACCGCTTGATGGGCGCGTTCAGTTGCATCATTGAGACCAGAAATCAGGGTCCGCAGCTCACCGGAGCTATCACGCACCGTCTTCAGCCGCTTATCCAGGCGTAGCGCTAAGACAATCACGACAGTAAGCAAACTGGCCAATCCAAGGTCAACAAGCATCGACACTGACACGAACGAAGCCATCTCTATCAATCCCCAAGCGATTGTGATGTGAAAGATTTTTCGAGACGCACAGCAATATGCTTTCCAGCACGTCCCATCCGACCGGTTCCGACGGCGCAGTCGCCGCAGCGCAATGCAACGGGATGATTTTCTGTGGCGTTGAGCAGCAGTGTCTGCCCCACTTTGAAATCCATGATCTCTTTTAGCGGCAGCTGCACTTCATCGAGCACCGCGCGAACATCGACCTTAGTGCGCCACAGTTCAGTAGCGAGGTGGGTTTCCCAGATGGAATCTCGGCCAAATTTTTCCCCCATGAAACGCTGTAAGAGCAGCTCACGAATTGGTTCGAGCGTGGCATAAGGAAACAGAATTTCCACACGGCCGCCGCGATCGTCCATATCAATGCGCAGTTTAATCAGGATAGCAGCATTCGAGGGCCGCGCGATGGAAGCAAAGCGCGGGTTCGTCTCCAGCCTGTCAAAGGTGAAAGTAACGGGACTGAGCGGCTCAAAGGATGCACACAGGTCCTTGAGAACGACCGAAATCATGCGTTCCACCAGCGTTTGCTCAATGGTGGTGTAAGGCCGTCCTTCAATACGCATAGCCGCTGTGCCCCGGCGCCCGCCGAGCAATGTGTCAACGATAGAATAGATAAGCGCACTGTCGACCGTCATAAGACCGTAGTTGTCCCACTCCTCCGCACGGAAGACGGACATCATGGCAGGTAGCGGAACAGAGTTGAGATAATCGCCAAACCGCACTGACGTAATATTGTCGAGTGAGACTTCGATATTGTCGGAGGTGAAATTACGCAGCGATGTGGTCATCACCCGCACAAGGCGGTCAAAGATGATGTCCAGCATCGGCAGGCGCTCATAGGAGACGAGCGCGCTATTTATAATAGCGTGGATACCGTGGCTTTCGGCATCATCATCGTCGGCGTCAAAGCCTAATAGGCTGTCGATTTCGTCTTGGTCGAGGACACGGCCACTGGCATCGGTGGCGACCTCCGCCTCGCCTTCCGCGGCCATGGCATCCCATTCAGCTGCAGCGGCGTCTTCGCCCCCGCCATCACCATCTCCGGCACCGTCATCGGCCATCGCTTCCCATTCTGCCGCGACGGCGTCATCATCTTGCTCTTCGCTCATTGGACGAGAATCTCCTTAAAGAGCACATCGTTCACTTTTGCGGGGGCAACAGTTTGATTGACGCGGCGCAGCAGCTCTTCCTTCAGCCGGAACATGCCCGCTGACCCAGACAGATCTTCAAGGCGCAGTTGGCGCAGATAGAGCTGGAAATTGTCAATGATACGCGGCAGCTGCGTCTCAAGCGTGGTCGCAGTACTGGCTCGATCGACTTCCAGGGAAATCGAGAGCTTCAAAAAGGTGCTTTTACGCCCGCCGTCATTCAGGTTTATCATCATGTCCGGCACTTCATAGAAGATAAGGGCTGTCGGCTCTTCCGGCTCTTTTTCAGCCATTTCGCCTTCAGCCATCTCCTCTTTGGAGCCGCCCATAAACATCATGGCGCCCACACCGCCGCCAATCAAAAGCAGCAGCGGGGCGGCAATCATGACGATTTTCTTGCCGGTCCACTTTTTCTTTGGCAGATCGCCAGGGTCGTCGGAAAAGACGTCAATATCGTCGTCTTGGTCGGCCATTGAATAAGAGCTCTCACGTCGCTGTGTGTTGCCTGAAAGTAACCAGCGACGGTTAACAAGCTATTGAGCGCGCATGTTTGCGGCAAATTCTGCCGCCTGCTGGGTGAAAATAGCCTTGACCCAGTGATTTAACTCACTTTCACCCTTGTTTTCATTATATTTTTTTCTGGCATGACGATTGCAGTGCCTGTGCTAGCCCATCCAATCAGAACGGAGTTGGACATGGACACCACGCTTTATGTCGCCCTGTCCCATCAGGCAGCCATGCGTCGTTCGCTCGACCTGATTGCCAATAACATTGCGAATATGAACACGACCGCCTTTCGGCGTGAGCAAGTCATGTTCCAAGACTATGTCATAGAACTCGACCGTCTTGATGTCGATGACATGAAGGATGTCGCCTTCGTGCAGGATTATGGCGTTGCGCGGGATTTCCGCCAAGGCCGCCTGCAGCAGACTGGTAACCCGCTTGATCTGGCCATTTCTGGCAGCGGCTTCTTTGAAGTGCAAAACCCCGAAACCGGTGCAATCAATTATAGCCGCAATGGCAGCCTTAAAATTACGGAACAAGGCACTCTGGCCACGAACACTGGCCAAGAAGTGCTATCGGCTGGCGGCGGGCCGATCGAAATTCCAGCCGATGCTAGTAAGATTGATATCGCCGCTGACGGCACGGTCTCAACCAATCAAGGCGTGGCAGGCCGCATTCGCCTCGTCACGTTTGACAATGAGCAGCTCTTAGAAAAAGTCGGCGATACGCTGTTCAGCAGTGAAGAACAGCCCATTGATGCTGAAGAAGCAACGCTCGTCTCTGGCATGATTGAAGGCTCAAACGTCCAGCCGTTGGTCGAGATGACCAACATGATGAAAGTCATGCGCTCCTATCAGAGCGTCAACAACACAATCGAAAAATACCAAGAGATGCGCGTCTCATCGATGCGCAACCTGGGCCGCGTCCAGTAACGCGCGGCAACTAGAAGAAGCAGGAGTTTCGTTCCATGAAAGCCCTATCCACCGCCGCGACAGGCATGCTGGCCCAGCAGATGAATGTTGAGGTGATCTCCAACAACATCGCCAATATGAACACCACGGCTTATAAGCGCCAGCGCGCTGAATTTCAGGACTTGCTGTATCAAAATATTGAGCGGGTTGGCGCTGCAACCTCTGACAATGGCACTTTGGCACCATCAGGTATTCAAATCGGTGTCGGCGTGAAAGCGGGCGGTGTGTATCGTATCACGGGTCAAGGCAGCTTGACGGAGACTGGCAACCCTTATGATGTTGCCATTTCTGGCAAGGGCTATTTCCGGGTCCAGATGCCAGACGGCACGAACAGCTTTACCCGTGCTGGCTCTTTCCAAATCTCTGACCAAGGTCAGCTTGTGACAACCGATGGCTTTGTTATCGCGCCAGGCATTACCATTCCGCAGGATGCGATTGACGTCAGCATTAACAATGTGGGCCAAGTGCAAGCGCAGATTGCTGGCCAGGTGCAGTTCAACCAAGTGGGCCAGCTGGAACTTTCCAACTTCCCCAATGAAGCTGGTCTTGAAGGTCTGGGAGACAACCTCTACCGGGAAAGCCCAGCCAGCGGCCAGGCCCTGACCGGCAACCCCGGCGCCCCAGGCTTTGGCACCGTACAGCAGGGCTTTTTGGAAATTTCCAATGTGAACCCGGTTGCGGAAATCACCGCGCTTATCTCAGCGCAGCGGGCCTATGAGATGAACTCAAAGGTCATCACCACCGCTGATGAGATGATGAACACCACCTCCAGACTCCGGTAAAGGCTAAGCTGATGCGCACTTTTCTCACTCTCTTTGTGGCAGCTATTATGTTGCTATTGGCCCCTGCCCCGAGCCTTGCAAAACCGACCAAGGTCTCTGTCCCAATGCTGCGAACAATGCTGAAATCTGGTGAAGTTGTCACCGAGGGCGACATCTTGATGGCCACGGTCGATTCCCGCCGTGTGAACTATCAAAGCGTACGCAGTGCCAGCGACATTGTTGGCATGGCTGCACGACGCATGCTGTCGCCGGGCCAGCAATTGCGGCTGACAGATTTTGAAACGCCGGCCATTGTGCGCAAAGGCAGCCGCGTCACGATGGTTCTATCCGCCGGGGGCCTGCAGCTGACGGCTACAGGCAAAGCCTTAGAAGATGGCGGCGATGGCGCGTTCATCACCGTCATGAACACCGAAACCCGCCAGAATGTGGAAGCAAAAGTCATGGCTCCCAACCTCGTTAAGGTCCTCCCCATGGGCCAACTGGCGTTACGTTAACGATAAGAAAGAAACTTGGAGACGGACATGCGCACCATAAATACCGCCATCATACTGCTGGGACTGGCAGTTATTTTACCAGCCTGCGGCACCTTAGACCGCATCGCGCATATCGGCCGCGCGCCAGACCTAACGCCCATTGGCAAGGTGGAAGTGGCACCGCAACAACGGTCGATTTCTCTGCCAGTTAATGTACAGAATCCAGCGATGGCGGCAACAATGCCGCAGAACATCGCAGTGGCACAGCCCGACACATCGCTATGGCGGACCGGCGCACGCGCGTTTTTCTCTGACCCGAGGGCTAATAAAGTGGGCGACCTTCTGACGGTCAATATCAATATTGCGGATAATGCCAATGTGGATAACACCACGACCCGAAGCCGGACATCTTCAGACGAAGCCGGCATTACAAACTTCCTTGGATTTGAATCCAACTTCGGCAGCTTTCTACCCGATGCAGTGAACCCAAGCAGCCTCGTCGATGCGGACAGCACCACATCAACCACCGGCAATGGCCAGGTTGTGCGCTCTGAAGCCGTCAATCTGACCGTGGCCGCAATTGTGACACAAGTGCTGCCCAATGGGAATTTGGTGATCCAAGGTCGCCAAGAAGTCCGCGTGAATTTCGAAGTACGCGAACTCATCGTGGCAGGTATTGTCCGCCCGCAAGATATTACGGACGACAACACAATCCCGCACACGCAGATGGCTGAAGCGCGCATCAGCTATGGCGGTCGCGGCCAACTCACCGATATGCAGCAGGCCCGCTACGGTCAGCAGCTGCTGGATATCCTGTTCCCTTACTAACTGTTTCCCATTCCAAGCGTGGAAAGCAGAAGGGCCGCCTCCAAAAAGGAGAGCGGCCCTTCATTTTTTCTGCTTTACCGTGCGCGCCTAGTCATCGCGATAAACCTTTTCCCGTCTTTCATGCCGCTCTTGCGCTTCCACAGTCATGGTCGCGATGGGGCGTGCGTCAAGCCGCTGCAGCGAAATCGGCTCACCGGTGACTTCGCAATAGCCGTATTCACCGGAATCAATCCGGGCCAGGGCTGAATCTATCTTTGAAATCAGCTTGCGTTGGCGGTCCCGCGTCCGCAGCTGAATAGACCAGTCAGTTTCGGACGACGCTCTATCAGCAATATCCGGCTCGCGCAGGGATTCTTTTTGCAACGTATCGAGCGTTTCTTTCGCTTCGCTCAGGATTTCATTTTTCCACTGCTGCAGCTTGGTGCGGAAATGCTCGAGCTGCTTGGGATTCATAAACTCTTCACCAGCACGCGGCTGATACACTCTTCCAAGAGAAATCTCAGAGTCCATCAAACTCCTCCTTATGGTCGCTTATATGCGACGATTACCCACTCCGCTGCGCGTTATAATGATTCCAGAGCCGCCACACAATGCGAAACACATGACAAAATTGCTATTTGTTGCAAAATCATCAGACTTTGCCCTAACCAACTGGGCTGGAATGGAAATCAGCGATAAATACCCGCTTTGGCAAGCTCAACGCGGGCCCGTAATAGTATATCAGTCATAATATCTTTGAGGGCTGGATCTGGCGTCACCTCAAGGCGCTGCGCCAAATTCGTCGAAACAGCCTTCAGCCGGCCGACGGGAATAGCGCCTAGTAAGATGCCGCGTCGCAATTGCTCTAGCGCGCCCAAAACATCCTTAGCTGTCTCCACGCTCGCCCGGCGCTCTGCATCTGGATCCACGGCCTGAGCGGCGAGCAGACTATCGATGCCAGCAATCGCGGCAGGTGCGCTTGCCGCCGTAGCTTCCACCGTGTCCGAGGGCGCATCAATATCGTTGATAAAGCCAGCGCCGCCCGACGGACTCTTCCTGGATTTCGTCGGCGCAGTCCTCTGGACTTGGGTAGGCGCGTTAATCTTCATGGCAAATTTGGGTGCCCGGCACATTCTTCCCACTGGGCTGATTTCGCCCCGTTGGAAATCTGTATCGTCCTTTGAATTTGCACCCTTTACCCCTGAAATGTATGGCTTTTTCAACACAGGCATTTTGGCACGGCTTTCGCATAGAGACCTATTGAGATTGCACCTTCCTGCCTTT
>CAKZYD010000202.1 GCA_937884085.1 uncultured Sphingomonadales bacterium
CACAGAATGGACTGCAGTGGCCGCACCCAGCGTAGGCTTTCTGTCGTGACGGAGGCGTCGCCCCAGCGCATGGATTTGGGCCACGGAAAACCGCGAATGAGGCCGGGCAACATGTCGGCTAGGACCGCTTCTGTCGGCTGGCCTTTGCGTTCAATCAGGGCGTAAAGGAAAGTCCCTTTTTTCGTCTCGCGTTCTTCCACATCGTCCCGCGTGAGACCGCTGCTGCCTAGGAAGCCTTGGAGGGCTTTTTCAGGGGCATCCGCGCGCGGGCCGCGCCGCTCTTCCGTCACATCGGGCTGGGCCGCAGGCAAGCCTTTTACGTACAGGATCAGACGACGCGGGGTCGTGTAGGCTTCCACGTCATCAAAGGTGAGTTCCGCCTCTTCAAGCCACATTGCCATCAGGCGCTTGAGGTCTTCCCCAGCACGCGTTTGCATGCGGGCCGGGATCTCTTCTGAAAAGAGTTCGAGCAGAAGGTTCGCCATGGTCTAAGCCGCCCAACCGTTGGTCGACATCCAGGCCTCACAGCAGCCTTTCGCCAGCGCCCGCACCCGGCCGATGAAGCTGGCCCGCTCGGTTACCGAAATCACCCCGCGCGCATCCAGCATGTTGAACAAATGGCTGGCGGAGACGCATTGCTCATAGGCAGGCAGCGGCAAAGGCGTGTCGAGCGCCAATAGCTTTTTGCACTCCGCCTCGGCATGGCCGAAATGCTCTAGCAGCACCTCTGTGTTGGCGTGTTCAAAGTTATACGCCGACTGCTGCTGCTCGTTTTTCAGGTAGACGTCTCCATAGGTGACGCCCTGGCCGTTGAAATCGAGATCGTAGACGTTATCAACACCTTGGATATACATGGCCAGGCGCTCTAGGCCGTAGGTCAGCTCGCCGGCAACGGGCTTGCAATCAAAGCCGCCGACCTGCTGAAAATAGGTGAACTGGCTGACTTCCATGCCATCGCACCAGACCTCCCAACCAAGGCCCCAAGCGCCCAAGGTCGGGCTCTCCCAATCATCCTCGACAAAGCGAATGTCATGGTTCTCGAAATCAATACCGATGGCTTTGAGCGAGCCCAAATACAGGTCCTGAATGTCCTTTGGGCTCGGCTTTAAGATGACCTGGAACTGGTAGTAATGCTGCAGCCTGTTCGGGTTTTCACCATAGCGCCCATCGGTCGGCCGCCGCGAGGGCTGCACATAGGCAGCATTCCATGTCTCCGGCCCCAGCGCGCGCAAGGTCGTCGCCACATGAAAGGTCCCTGCCCCCATTTGCATGTCATAGGGCTGCAAAATCACACAGCCGCGATCCGCCCAATAGCGCTGCAACGTGAGAATGAGGTCCTGAAATGAAGGCCTTTGTGCCATGAAAAAGCGGGAAAATCCTTGAAATTTGGCGGACCCTAGCGGCCACCCAAGCGTAAATCAATGGCCGATCGTTTCAGCCCGACGCCCATCTTCACGGTACGCCCCGTGAACCATTTAACTGATTGTAAAATCAGGCTTGCTAGCTACACTTGGTGTATCACAGGATATCGGCGCTATGATCATTATTGGACTCGGCACGGGTCGATCAGGAACGGCCTCTCTGGCAAAACTCCTCAATGCCCAGCGCGATGCGATCTGTTTCCATGAAATGAACCCAAGCTGCATGCGCTGGTCGGGCACACCGCGCCCTGCCGTCAACATGGTTGAGGAATTTGAGGCGATTTTAGACGGCGGGCCAACCGATCGACTGACCGTGGACCTTTCGCGCCGTGTCGCAGCGGAAGCTTATGCGCAGCTCACCGCGATGCCCAAGGCACGCCTGCTGGGCGATATTTCCTTCTATTATCTGAATTATGTCGACGATCTTTTGGCCGTCAGCGACCGGGGCCGTTTCATCTGCCTGAAACGGGATAAACAACAAACTGTGGAAAGCTGGATGCGCAAATCCGGTCTCCCGCGCTGGCCATCCAAAGCGCTGGGAGAGCGCATCAGCGCCGCCGTGACACGCCAGCCCTATCACGACAGCCGCAACTTTTGGATGGACCACGACGGCACCACATGGGCGCCAGACCCGGTTTGGGACAAGCTGTTTCCCAAGTTCCAAGCAGACAACAAGCGCAGCGCGATCGAGCAATACTGGGATTTCTATTACCAAGAAGCAGAAAAGATTGCAGCGCGCCTTCCCGAATATGTCCGGATTGTGCGGACGGAGGATCTGGATGATAGGTCTTTCCAAAGTGAGCTTCTGACGTTTTGCGGTGTTCCAACGAACGAGCAAGTGCCAACCGATGCTCATATTCATAAGTCGCAACAAGCGAGCTAGCCAGAGCCATGCTGTTCTCAGTCATTATTGCCACGAGAGACCGCCCCACGCTTTTCAAAAGAGCGCTGCACTCCGTTCTCAACCAATCGCATGCCGATATCGACATCCATGTGGTGATGGATGGCTCTTCGGCTGAAAACGCCGACGCATATAGTGCGTTTTTTGAGACCTTAGAGCCAGCTTCAGGAAAAGCCATCAGCGTCCATAAGCTGATACATAGAGAAAAAGGGCACGGGCAAAGCTACAGCTTTAACCACGGCGTCTCGAAAGCAAGCGGTGCGTTCGTAACGTTTTTGGACGACGATGACGAATGGACGGATGCAGAGCATTTGGACCGCGTCTCAAGGGCTATTACCGCGGCGGAAAACGCTAACCTGTCACCCGATTACCTGATGTGTAACCAACATGCCTTCGTCGATAAGGAAAAAAAGACAGAGCCGGTGTGGCTGGAGGACCTAGAAGATAAGTTGCGCGCGTTGGATCATGCGCCATTCAACGAAAACTTCTACTGTGTTGCCATAAAGGATTTGTTTCTGGCGCGCGGCTTCTGTCACTTGAACACGTCCATCATCCGCAAAAGCCTCTATCAAGAGCTAGATGGGATGGATGAAGGAATACGCTGGGAGTGCGATCGCGATCTGTTCTAGCGGGTTGTTGAGGCAGCAAAGGACCTAATTTTCATCCCCTCAGTGGTCTCAAAGCATTACGTGCCCAATGCGACAAGCGCACCGAGCATGACGACCCGGGCCAGTGCCCTACAAAAACGTTTGTTCCAAATACAAGTGATGCAAAAAATACTGTCGCAGACGCAAGATGATACGATCCACACCCACTGCGAAAAAGGCCTTAGATATGCCATGCAGAAGCTGAGCACAGAGCTTGAAGCAGGTGGATCACATGAAGCCGCAACCCTGTTCAATCGCATGCAAATTGCGGCAGCAATACATCCCAAAGCAGTATCGCGCGTTTTCAACAAAGCTGGCTAGAGCGGCAGTCAATCTGGAAAGTTAGCTTACTGAGCTGCCCGACTTGTTCATTGGCTTTGCATCACCGATTGCAAAAACGCGTCCATTTTTTGGATGCACGCACTGCAGGCAATTGAAGGGCGTTTTGAATATTCCAACGCAGCCTCACTGAGAGAGCTGTAAACGTCGGGGTTATCCCACATCTGTGATAGTGCTTCAGTCCAATCCTCAATCGGCGCATTTACATCAACCAACATACCGCCCGGACCAACAGATTCGTCAAAGCCATGACCAGCGCTTGCTAGAACAGGGATCCCAGAAAAATGCGCTTCGGTAGCAATTCGGCCCCACGCCTCGATAAACGCACCATCTTCATTCAAGCTTGGTGCCAATACAATTCTCGCGTCTTGGTATATCTTTGACTTGTCCGTTTCCGCTGGGCGCATGTCTACATTCGACAGATTTTCCGCCTTTTCTAATAGCGTTGCATCGTCAAATTGCCCACGTCCCCAGGCACCGATAAATTCAAACGGAATATCAGGCCGGGACTCGGCAAGTCCTAGCGCT
Source organism: uncultured Sphingomonadales bacterium (assembly GCA_937884085.1). Classification (GTDB taxonomy): domain Bacteria; phylum Pseudomonadota; class Alphaproteobacteria; order Sphingomonadales; family CAKZYD01; genus CAKZYD01. The sequence continues at coordinate 3,837 of CAKZYD010000202.1, forward strand.
ATGGCGAGGCCCATCTCCCGAAC
>CAKZYD010000203.1 GCA_937884085.1 uncultured Sphingomonadales bacterium
TCATATGGAAAACCCATGGTTCTCTCCTTTTCTTATGATTATTCAGCTGGCGCTGGTGAGGTTGGGATGCCTTCAGGATAGCCCTGAGCCGGCACTTTGACGGTGTCCATCCCGGCAAGTTCTGCGCCTTCAGGCACACGCAGCATGCCCATGCCCTTGAGCACAAGCGACACCACATAGCCCGGCACGAAGCCCAGCAGGAAGAAGATGAGGCGGGCCTGACTGCCGAAGAGCAGAAAGTGAAAAAAGCGCCTAAGAAAGCTGCGAAGAAAAAGGCCGCTCCGAAAAAGGATTAGCGCGCGCATTTCGCACAGGCGGTGCCGGGCCATTGCATCTCGCTCGGCAACCGCTTACCTACTGCTGAAAGACTGTGTGTTGAGCACAGTCCCCTTGCAAGCGCTGGCTGGTCTGCCGGCGCGTTGACTAATGTAGGAACGAAGTTTTTATGAGCGATTTTGACGGCCGCGCAACCGCAGCTCTTGTCCCGATGGTGGTGGAGCAAACCAATCGAGGCGAACGCGCCTACGATATTTATTCACGCCTCCTGCGCGAGCGTATCGTTTTTGTGACCGGCATTGTGGAAGACAATATGGCGAGCGTGATTGTCGCCCAGCTTCTCTACCTGGAGGCCGACAATCCGAAAAAAGATATTGCAATGTACATCAATTCGCCCGGCGGTTTGGTGACAGCTGGCCTCTCCATTTACGACACCATGCAGTATATCCGGCCCAAAATCGCGACGTTGTGTGTGGGTCAGGCGGCATCCATGGGCAGCTTGCTGCTATGCGCTGGCACTGAGGGGATGCGCTATTCTTTGCCGAATTCCCGTATTATGATTCACCAGCCATCCGGCGGCTATACCGGCCAAGCAGCGGATATCGAAATCCATGCGGAGGAGATTTTGAAGCTGCGCGGGCGCCTTAATGAAATTTACCAAAAACACACCGCCCAAGAGCTCAGCAACATCGAAAAAGCGATGGAGCGCGATAACTTTATGTCGCCAGAAGACGCCAAGAGTTTTGGTCTTATCGACGAAGTGTACGAAAAACGCCCAGATGGGGCTGAAAATTAGACGCGTTAAACGTGCTGTTTAACAGGTTTTTAGGGCGCGTTGTCGCATCATCTTTCACGCATTATGCGGTTAGGCGTATAGATGATGCGCAACAGATCGGCAAAAAAGGCACATAGGGCTTATTTTTGCCGTTGTCGTACACATGTGTAAGGGTCTAACATCTCTAAGTATAGGCCTGCTAGGTAAGGAAGTTGAATGACCAAGGCGACCAGCGGCGATAGTAAGGGCACCCTGTACTGCTCCTTTTGCGGCAAAAGCCAGCACGAGGTTAGGAAGCTCATCGCCGGCCCCACGGTCTTCATTTGTGATGAATGCGTTGAACTGTGCAACGACATCATTCGTGAAGAGAACAAAGACGCCAACCTGAAGAAATCAGATGGAGTGCCGACGCCGCAGGAAATCTGTGATGTCCTGAACGACTATGTGATTGGCCAAAGCGCCGCCAAGCGGGTTCTCTCCGTCGCGGTGCACAACCACTATAAACGCCTGAACCACGCCACCAAAGAAGGCGATGTTGAGTTGGCGAAGTCAAACATCTTGCTCGTCGGGCCAACCGGGTGCGGTAAGACGCTCCTGGCGCAGACCTTGGCGCGCATTCTGGACGTTCCGTTCACAATGGCTGATGCTACGACGCTGACCGAAGCTGGCTATGTGGGTGAAGACGTTGAGAATATTGTTCTTAAGCTGCTTCAGTCCGCTGATTACAATGTAGAACGCGCGCAGCGCGGCATCGTCTATATCGACGAAATCGACAAAATCAGCCGTAAGTCTGACAATCCGTCGATTACACGCGATGTGTCCGGTGAAGGCGTGCAGCAGGCTCTCTTGAAGATTATGGAAGGCACGGTGGCCTCGGTACCCCCACAAGGGGGCCGGAAACATCCACAGCAAGAATTCCTGCAAGTCGATACGACAAACATCCTGTTCATTTGTGGCG
>CAKZYD010000204.1 GCA_937884085.1 uncultured Sphingomonadales bacterium
GAGCTTGCCGACACAGTGGTGTTGCCTGGTCAAGTCACTGTCGTTGAGCGGCGTGAGGCGATTGCCGCGGCAGAAGCGCCAAAACCCTTGCCTGGCTTTTTTAACCTCTCCAGCTGGGGCGGGGAGATTACATTGGGCGGCAGCATCCTCACTGGTAACACCGAGGAACAGGCTATCTCCGCTGGGTTGTCTCTTGAGCGTGCGGTCGCCGATTGGGAGTATAATTTTTCCGTCACCGGCGACTATTCGCGCAACAATGATGAAGTCACCAAACAGCGTTTACTCTCGAACTTCGCCACCAAATGGTTTGCATGGGAGCGTGGGTACGTTTTTGGGCTGCTTGACTTTGAATTGGATCAATTTCAACTGTTCGATTGGCGCCTGTCTGAAGCCGCTGGTCTTGGTTATCGCATTATCGAAACAGACCGAGTGACCTGGGACGTAGAAGGCGGCCCTGGTGCACGGCAAACGCAGTTTGAAGATGGTGGCCTGGAAAACGAGTTCATCTTCGTCTTTGGCAGCGATTATCGGTTTATTATCAACGACGCCATCACCTTCGATAATGACAGTGACATCTTCGTTGGCGTTGACAGAACAACGCTCACCAATCTAGCGGCCTTAACAGCGCAACTCACAGAGAGTTGGTCTGGCCGCTTTAGCGTCCGCGTCCGCCATGACACCTCTGTGCCTGAAGGTCAGGTGCGTACCGATACCGCGACCCGAGTTTCGGTTGTGTACGGTTTTTAAAGCCATTCAGCGTTTGGGTTAAGAGGTACCCGTTCGGGCTGAGCTTGTCGAAGCCTACTCCAGCGGAAACAGGCCCTTCGACTAGCTCAGGGCGAACGTAGGTCTGGTGTGTAACTCTAAAGATTTGCTGCTCTAGCCTAGGTCCTTAAAGGTCGCCTGCTGTTTGGTCATGACGGCGCGCATGGCCGCTTCCGGATCATCGCCTTGCAACATTGCCGCGTTCCATGTCGCCACATAATCAAGGCTTGAGGCGACGGAGTGGTCCCGCGAATAATTGAGGACGGACTTAATCCCAGTCATTGCTAAGGGCGATTTGGCAGCAATGTCCTTTGCGAGGGTGTAAGCCGTTTCCAAGGCCGCCTCATGGGTGTCGGCTACGGCATTGACAAAGCCATATCGGGCCGCCTCTTCTGCGCCGAACTTGCGCCCGGTATAGGCCAGTTCCCGCAAGATGGCGGGCGGGACTTGGTCTGGCATGCGTTGCAGCGTACCCACGTCCGCGACGATGCCGATATTGATTTCTTGGATGGTGAAATAGGCATTGTCCGTCATGACGCGCATATCGCAGGCGGTGACCAAATCAACGCCGCCGCCGATGCAGCCGCCTTGAATAACTGCAATCACCGGAACGCGGCAGCGGTCGATGACGGAGAAACTCTCCTGCATCTCTTTGACCTTCCGGCGGAAGGCTTCGCGTTGCCGGCCAATATCCAGCTCGGGATTGCTCTGCAGGTCCGCAAAGCTCTTCAGGTCGAGGCCAGCGGTGAAATGCCGGCCTGTTGAGGCAATCACAACGCAGCGAATATCACTACGGCTTTCAATCTCGCCAAAGACAGTGACCATCTCCTCCCAGAACTCTGGGGTCATGGTGTTAAGCGCATCTGGGCGATTGAGCCGAACAGTGGCCACTGCGGCATCGACACTTAGGTCAAGCGTTGTATATGTCATGATGTCTCATTTCCTTATCACGGTAGGAAACACTAGATTGCGGCCCATCATTGCATTAGATGAGCCCAAACAAGAGCGGATTTAGGAGCCGAAAGTTGGCAGTTTTTAGCTTTGTTCTCAATGGTGAAAATACCAGCGTTGACTGTGATCCAGCGATGCCGATGCTGCATGTTCTGCGCGAAGAGCTGGACATGACGGGCACCAAATTCGGCTGCGGCGCTGGGCTGTGCGGGGCTTGCACCATTCATTTGGATGGCGCTGCTATCCGCTCCTGCCAATTGCCGGTCGAAGCTGTTGACGGCCAGACTATCCGCACAATTGAAGGCCTTGGCAGCAAAGATGCTCTCCATGCGGTTCAACAAGCCTGGATTGCCGAACAAGTGCCGCAATGCGGCTACTGCCAGTCTGGGATGATTATGGCGGCTGCCTCGCTGCTCGAAGAAGTTCCAGAGCCGACCTCTGAAGATGTTGATGCGGCCATGACCAACCTATGCCGCTGCGGCACCTATCAGCGGGTGAAGAAAGCGATTTTCACTGCTGCGGAAACGCTCAGAGAACCGGTTTCGGCTGACGGTTAGCACACTCAAGCGTGCCAGCAGACACCAGCCAGCCGTACCGCGCGAGCGGATACAGCTACTACGTTCTTTTCGTCCTATTCGGTGTCTATGTCTTGAACTTTGCCGACAGGAACATCCTGTCCATCCTCGGCGAAGACATTAAGCGCGACTTGGGCGTCAGCGATTCCCAGCTCGGTTTTCTCTATGGCACTGCCTTTGCTGTTTTCTATGCACTCTTTGGTATTCCTCTTGGAAAGCTCGCGGATGTGTGGCTGCGGGGCCGCCTTGTCGCGCTTGGCTTAACGCTTTGGTCCACCATGACGGCGCTATCTGGGCTTGCCGTCAACTTTTCACAGCTGGCGCTTGCCCGCATTGGCGTGGGTGTTGGGGAGGCCTCAGCATCTCCCGCTGCTTACTCCATGCTCAGTGACTATTTTCCTCGCGAGCAACGCGGCATGGCGCTGGCGATTTATTCCAGCGGCATTTATGTGGGCGGCGGCCTGGCGCTGGCGATCGGCGGGGAAGTGGTTGATTGGTGGCGCACGGCCTATCCCGATGGTGATGCCCCCTTCGGCCTGCGCGGCTGGCAGGTTGCCTTTTTCGTTGTGGGGCTGCCTGGCCTTTTGTTGGCCCTGGTCTGCGCCTTTCTCCGCGAGCCAATCCGCGGCGCCTCGGAAGGTATTTTCAGTGAGCCAGAACCAGCGCCGTTTAAGAAGGCTTGGCAAGAGCTTCTCGCCGTTCTGCCCATCACATCCTGGTTTCATCTGCGCAAAAGCGGCGCATCGCGCAGCACCTTACTGCTCAATCTCGCCTGCGCTGGGTTTATAATCCTATCAGCTGTCGGGCTCGTGCAGGCCTTTTCCGGCAAGGATTCCTGGATTGCCGATGCGCAGCAATGGGGCGCCATATCGCTGGGCGTCTATTGTGTGTTCAGCTGGGCGCAAGGCTTGTCCCTGCGCGATGCCCCGTCCCATGCTCTGATTTGGAAAACCCCGGCTTTCATTTGCGCCGTGGTTGGCTTCGGCACTATCTCTGTCATTGGCTATTCGGTCGCGCTTTGGACGCCGATTTATGCCCTGCGCATCTTGCAGCTGCCGCTTGACCAAGTGGGCTGGGTTCTTGGCTTTGGCTCTGCGCTGAGCGGCTGGATTGGTGTTTCCATCGGCGGGCCGATTGCCGATTTTTGGCGCCGCAAGACCATGCGCGGCCGGCTGTATTTGATTATCACCGCTTATCTGTCAGCGCTGCCGCTCGCCGTTTCGGCCTTCTTGGTCAGCGACCCACTGTGGTTTTATGGTCTGTCCATCGCCAGCAACACGCTGTTCACCATGTGGGTCGGCGCTGGCGCGGCGACATGCCAAGACTTAGTGTTGCCACGTATGCGCGGTGTGGCCGCCGCCTCTTATTTTCTGGCAACGACGCTCATTGGCCTTGGGCTGGGGCCCTATATGGTTGGCAAGCTTAGTGTTGAGCTTGGCTCCCTGCGCCAGGCCATCTTGTTCCTCTTTTTGGTTTCCCCCATCACGCTTGTGCTTTTAAGTACGGCAGCGAAACTATTGCCGGCAGCGGAGACCAGCCGGCAAAAACGCGCTGTTGCGGCTGGGGAGGATATATCTGATGGAGCGAGCAGGGGAGCCGCCCAAACGGTTTAAAACCATCAATGGGCTTAAGATGGCCTATGTGGATAGTGGCACGCCCTATGAGGGCGCCCCCACGGTCTGGCTCCAGCATGGCAATCCAACCTCCTCCTATCTCTGGCGCCACGTCATTGACCGTCTTAAGCCAACCATGCGCTGCATCGCGCCGGACCTGATTGGTATGGGCGATTCCGCCAAGCTGTCAGACAGCGGGCCCGAGGCGTATGGCTTCGCTACCCATTTTGAGCATGTCTGCGCCCTCATTGATGCCTTAGCGCCGGATACGCCGCTTATCTTGGTGCTGCATGATTGGGGCAGCGCGCTTGGATTTCACTTTGCCACGCGCAATCTCAGCCGGGTTGCTGGCGTTGTTTATATGGAGGCCATTGTGCAGCCGCTTAGCTGGTCTGACTGGCCGGAGACGGCGCGCGATGTGTTCCAAGCGCTGCGCACCGAGGCTGGTGAAACCATGATTTTAGATAAGAATCTGTTTGTTGAGCGTGTGTTGCCATCCGCCATTATGAGGACCTTATCGCCCCCTGAAATGGCGGTGTATCGGCGCCCCTTCCTCCTGAAGGGCGAAGATAGGCGGCCGACCTTAACTTGGCCCCGGCAGCTCCCCATTGATGGAACGCCCGCTGACATTGTCGATTTGGTCAGCGCCTATGGCCCTGTTATGCGCAACGCGCCGTTCCCGAAGCTGTTCATCAATGCCGACCCAGGCTCGATCCTGGTGGGTCCGCAGCGAGACTTTTGCCGCACGTGGGCCAATCAAGAAGAAGTGACGGTTTCCGGGCTCCATTATCTGCAAGAGGATTCCGGCCCCCAGATCGGCCAAGTCATCGGTCGCTGGGCGGCTGAGAAGGGACTATGTCCTCAGCGGTCTGCTTGAACCACGAATTCTGTCTCACCGCAGATCATAAGCGGCTCATATTTGCTCGTTTCCCACGCGGGAAAAATGTTGCTTTGCTGCCAAACGCTTAGGCGCGTTTCTAAGTCGGACACCAAATACCGATTGTCGTCCGCTAAGTCGGTTTGCTCGCGTGGGTCTGTTGTCAAATCATATAAGGCGGCGCGATTGTTTTGGCCGTCTTGCAGCAATTTCTTGCCATCCATTCGGATGGCGATGAGCGGTGTTTGCTCCCAGTAGAGAGGCCGGGTTTCAAACCGGCGCGTTTTGCCGTCCAAAATCTCTCGTAACGACCGACCTTCAAATTCCGGAATCAAGCGATCCTCCAAATCCGCATAATCCATGACCGTCGCGGCGATATCGAGCGATATGATAGGAAGGTCAATGCGGGTGCTGGCTTGTTCCCCACCGGGAAAGGCGACGATGAGGGGAATTCTAATCCCCCCTTCGCGAAAACTGGACGCGCCGCCACGCAACGTGCCGCAGGGGCAGGTGCCCGCCACGGCATCACAGCCACGGTCGGCTGAAAACACGATGATGGCGTCTTCTAAGGCCCCGCTGTCTTCCAACGTGTCCAAAATCAGGCCGATGTTGCGATCTAGCGCGCGGACCATGGCACCATAGGTGTTGCGTTCTTCACTGCCTAAATCTGGCAGGCCATCAAAGTCGCTTTTCAAGGCCGTAAGCGGCACACGCGGCGCATGAAAAGACGCCCATAAAAACAGCGGCTTGGGTGCATCTTGAGCGGCTGTCTCAGCGTCCCTTGTCGTGACGTCGCCAGAAAAATGCAGGCGGATATAGCGCGCAACTTCCTCGCCCATATCATCGGTCAGATAGCGCTTAAAATTCTGCACCGTATCAGCCATCGGCCCCACAAACACCATGTCAAAGCGGGACCGCGACGGCGGCAAGCGATAGTTCGGCGTCTTGGTGAAAACGGCATTTTCCGCGCGGGGCGCGATATAGGAGGTGCTATCGCCAAGTGTGCCCCAAAAATCATCAAAGCCGCGCCGCATGGGGTAGAATTCCGTGCGTGCGCCAAGCGACCAGGAGCCGAATAAGGCCGTCGTATAGCCCAACGCCCGCAGCCGGTCTTGGATCATCTCCGCGTTATCGGGCATGCCGCTACTGGCCACCATAGCTGGCCGCACGGGTCCCAAATCATAGGTAAAGCCAAAGCGCTGCGGATAGCGCCCGGTGACCAGCGCAGCGCGCGCAGGCCCGGCCTGGGCGGCTGCGGCATAGGCTGTATCAAAGGTCACGCCCAGCGCAGCAATCCGCTCCATATTCGGTGTCGGGATCGGCCCGCCATAGACGCTCAGGTCTTCCAGCGCGAGGTCACCAGCCGTTATCCAAATAACATGCGGCTGGGTCGGGGCCTTCGTGTCAGAGCCCCCGCATGCGCCCAGAAGCGCACTGATGGCGGTGAGGATAAAGAGCTGCTGTAGCCGAAATCGCACGGAGGGATACTCCTTTGAGCGTTGAGAGAGCCCCTTTTAAGCCGCAGATACCAGGCTGACAATGTTCCATCTTTATCCCTAGATAGTGTGTTTCATATTGGGTCAGGCACACTATATGCTAAAAAGGTGACGCAAGCCTTGATGCGGACAGCATTTAGGGTCCAGTAACCGCGCAAAGCCTAAAATTTAAAGCGAAATTGGCTGGGAAAGTTTGGCGGAGGAGCGCATAGAGCAGCATGACTTTCGGCGACTATTACGACTTCGAGGTGCCCTATGCCAATGACGAAGTGTCCTGGATTAAGGACCGCGTCAGGGCCTATCGCTGGTTTGAAGAACCCGAAGACGCCAAGTGGAAATATGGCGCCAGCCTAGATTATCTGCAGCGCCTGCGCCGCTATTGGCTGGACCAATATAGCTGGCGCCGCGCCGTGGCGCAGCTCAACGCCTTCCCGCATTTCCGGGTCGATATCGGCGAAGATTTTCACCTTCACTGCATCCACCGCAAATCCCCAGATGTCAGCGCCACGCCGCTGCTGATCTGCCATGGCTGGCCGGGCTCCATCCTGGAATTCACCCACATTATCGAACGTTTGGCCGAGCCAGAACGGCCGGGCCTGCCAGCCTTTCATGTCGTGGCGCCTTCGCTGCCAGGCTACGCCTGGAGCGATAAGCCTGCTAAACCCGTTGGCCCTCGGGCGACGGCGCGCATGTATGACCGGCTGATGGAAGCCTTTGGCTATGACCGCTACCTGGTCCAAGGGGGCGATTGGGGCTCTGTCATTGCTGGCTGGCTTGGCATTGACAGTCAGCGCTGCCGCGCGGTTCACTTAAATGGCTATGGCCTTAGGTCCCATGATATGACCGCTAAAACCGCCGAGGAAGTTGGCTGGCGGCGCGAAGCCTCGGCCATTCGCGCGAAAGAGACGGCCTATCTCACCCTGCAAGGCACTAAACCGCAGAGCCTCGGCTATGCCATGATGGACAGCCCCATGGGCGTCGCGGCGTGGCTTAGCGAGAAGTTTCAAACCTGGGGCGACCGGCAAGCCCCCGATACGGCCAACCAACACCTCCCAGACCCCGGTGATTATGCCCATCGCGATACCGAGCACGGGTATGCCGCCCCGCCGCCGATGCTGGCGGGTGACCCGCCGTTTTCTATGGAATGGCTGCTGACCAACATCATGATTTATCTGACCAGCCGGTCCTTCGCCTCATCGACTTGGCTGTATCGCGGTCTCTTCGATGAAGGCGGGTTTTCCATGCCGGAGGATGCCAGGGTAGAGAAACCAACCGGCGTCGCAGCCTTCCCAAAAGATCTGCTCGGCTTTCCGCCGCGCGCCATGGTAGAGCGTGGCTATAACGTGGTTCACTGGACCGATATGCCTCGCGGCGGCCATTTCGCCAGCATTGAAGAGCCAGAGCTGTTTCTGGAAGACCTACGCTTGTTCGTCAGCAATCAAGACGCCGCGGCCATTCTTTAGGCGAGATTGCTATGCCCGCTGCCCTGAACTTGATTCAGGGCCTCGTGTAGCTGCCTGAGCGCTTATCGGAAAAAGATCCCGGATCAAGTCCGGGATGACGGGCGTCGGTAAGCCTGTTGCCGTCTCACGCGGCCTCACCCAACAAACGCATCGCCCACAAACGGGTTGGACTGCCGCTCTGCCCCAAAGGTCGACATTGGGCCATGCCCGGGCACGAACTGCACATCATTGCCCAGCGGCCAGAGTTCGCGCTGGATGGAGTCGATCAAGTCCTGATGGTTGCCGCGCGGGAAATCCGTGCGCCCGATGGAGCCTTTGAAGAGCACGTCGCCTACAAAGGCCAGCTTGCTGGGCCCGTGGTAGAAAATGACATGCCCCGGCGTATGCCCAGGACAATGCTTCACGTCAAAGACCAGATTGCCCACCGTGACCTGGTCGTCATTGCTCAGCCAGCGGTTCGGCGTAAACACCTTGGCATGGCCAAAGCCAAAGCGGCTGGCCTGCTCTTCCAATTGGCTAATCCAAAAATCATCATCTTTATGAGGGCCTTCCACCGGGATCTTGAATTGTTCTGATAAGTCCCGCGTCGCCCCGCAATGGTCTAAATGGCCATGGGTCAGCAAGATTTTCTCAAGCGTCAGGCCTTCCCGCTCAATCGCTGGCGCAATCCTGTCAAAGTCTCCGCCCGGGTCAACCAGTGCAGCCTGTTTCGTTTCCGTGCACCAAATTAGGCTGCAATTCTGCTCATAGGGCGTGACGGGTGTCACGACAGCTTTTATCGCCATGGGGAGTATCCTGAAGTCCGTTCCGTCGCTCCCAATGTCATTGTTTATGATCTTACTTCAAGAGGCACTTCAAGTGCCTCTTGAGGCGCCTCTGATGCCGTTCATAGGTGACGGCGGCAAAAACCTGGCGTATTGTCCCTTAGAAACGCATTAAAACAGGGGTCAAATACAAATGAATGCTCGATTTCATGGTTTTATGATCGCGGCGTGTGTCTCTGCCGCCCTTGTTGCCCCAGCAGCCCAAGCCCGCGGTATTTTTGATAGCATCAAGTCCATCTTCTCAGAAGACGAAACCACCGAAAGCGCCGCCAGTGCCGCCGTCAGCGCGCTTAGCAATGACGACGTGGTCTCCGGCCTCAAAGAAGCCTTGCGGGTTGGCGCTGGCAATGTGGTTGACCAGCTCGGCACCGCCGATGGCTTCTGGAAGGACGAGGCCGTCCGCATCGCCCTCCCAGGCCCCCTCCAAAAGGTGGACACCACGCTTAATAAATTCGGCATGGGCGCCCTGTCAGAAACGGTTAAAGAGCGTATGAACCGCGCCGCCGAAGCCGCCGTGCCGGAAGCGCGCGACCTCTTCATGGACGCCGTCTCCGACATGAGCATCGCCGACGCCACCGGCATCTTAAAGGGTGAAAACGACGCCGCCACACAGTATTTCCGCGAGAAAATGGAGCCGGGCCTACGCGAGCGCATGTCCCCCATCATCGTCTCCTCCATTGACGACGTCGGCGCCATCACCGCCGCCGAAGACGCCGTCAAAAAACTCCCCTTCGGCGGTATGGTGCCTGACTTGGAAGGGGAGGTGACCAACCATGTGCTCGACGGCACAATCGATGGGATTTTCTACTATCTCGCCAAAGAAGAAGCGGCCATCCGGGAGAACCCTGCGAAGCGGACGACGGATATTTTGAAGAAGGTGTTTAGTTGACGGAGCGGATGAGCTTTTGAGTCCTAAGCAGTCATTGAGTTACACGGAATGCGCAGGCGACCAGTTGAGCACCTATTCGCTGAATGGTATTCAAATATTTGCTGATTTTTATCGTATTGGAGCCAGCACAACTTTGGAAACGGAGACACGAAAATACCGCGTCACTCAAGCGTATTTGGAAATGGCCAGAGCCTTTTTACACTGCAAAGTGATACCCGGAGAGAATCAAAAAACCCGCGAGATGCCTAATGAGCTAGTTTACGCAATTTGTGCAAGTAACTTTCAGAATGCCTACCTTGCCGTTTCAAGTTTCCTAATTTCTCAAATAGGTGCCTGCTATAAATCTAATCTGCGATTTCGTAACTCCTTCAAAAACCACGACTTCGAAACCGTGAGCAGAAAAGAGCTCCAAGATCTACCAGGGATGCTGAAGGCATTGAGCCGCGGATTGCAGGTTCGACCGCTTCACGAAAAAAGCCCGAGGCTTCATCAACAACTTAATGAGCTGGTAAAAGAGCACCGCCACTTTTTGACCCATCCAAGCCCGTCGTCCTTTGGGAAGAAAGTGTCTGAAATAACTGAAAAGATAGAATGGGGTTTCCCAGTCTTAGTTGCGCAGGACGTCATTCGTTACTTTTATGAAGAAACGAACACTTCGCTTCCCGATTGGCTGGTTGGCGATTCAAACCTGTTTCGTATTCCAACTATCGAGGTCTTTGATACTTTTGAAACACATCCACAACTACCGCTATCTCAACAGCCCAGCCGATATAGGCGGCATTCAAACGCTGGAGAGGTTATCGACTTTCAATTTGACAACAACAACGGTTCATTCGTTCTGGGTTCAGAAGAAGTACAAGTAACCATGCAATTTTCGAAAGCTGGACCAAACACTGTTCACGTTTATAGCGACCGTTCTTCGTCCGTTCGGATAGCCGTTCAAGAAACAAATATTGAAAATATTGGCGACCCCCGTTCTTACGATGGTAGTTCCCGTGTGCGTACGGCTAGGGTAGGCGATATCGTTCTTTGGGAGAACCAGAAAGGGCGGTTCTTTGCGATCAAATTGACTGCAATTCAGTATCCTTATTTGTCATTTGATTATCAACTGCTCGACGAAATTCCTCAGTGGGTCAATTGAGATTTTCTGTTCGCCTAACTCTGTTATTTAGTCGGTGATTGTTCCCGCCCTCAATGTCTGCTCTGTCCCAATTGCAGACATCAGGCCTGGCACATTTCCTAAGGCTTTCCCAAGCACGTTTCATAACGCAGAGCATCAGCACCCAGTTTTCATAGCTACACTGATACGGTAACCCTCGCTACCTCCGTGGCTTCCAAATGCAATGAGGCCAAGCCATGGCAATTGACAAAAACTGCCCCGTCCTCATCGGCGTGGCCGAATGGGTGGACCGGGACAGCCCGCCAGACGTAGCGAAATCTCCGCTGGACATGTTGGAGCTGGTGGCCCGCGCGGCGCTGGCAGATGCCGGAGCTGAAGGCCTGGTGCAGCACATCACAGACATCAGCGTGGTCCGCACCTTCTTTGACTCCACACCCGCCTATCAAGTCCCAGGCGTCGCCTATTCGAACTTGCCGCGCAGCTTGGCTGGGCGGCTTGGGATTGCGCCCTCGGGGCTGACCTATCCGCATGTGGGCGGGAATACGCCGCAGTATCAGGTCAATACCTATGCCGAGTGCTTGGCGGCAGGCGAGGGGGATGTGGTGCTGCTGGCCGGGGCCGAGGCCATGCGCAGCTTTAACTTGGCGCAGCGGCAAGGCGTGGCGCTGGATTGGACCGAGGATACGGGTGATGCGCCGGAGGTGATTGGCGACGGTACGCCGGGGGTGACGCCCCATGAGCTGGCCAACGGGGTTGGTGTGCCGGTGAGCACCTATCCGCTGTATGAGAACGCCATTGGTCACAAGGCAGGCCGCACGCCAGCCGCGCAACGGGCCTTTTGCGGCGATCTCTTTGCGCCCTTTGCGCAGGTTGCGGCGGACAATCCTTATGCGGCTTTCCCTGTGGCCCGCAGCGCTGAAGAGCTGGCGACCCCAACGGAGAAAAACCGCTACATCTCCTACCCTTATACCAAGCATATGGTCGCCCAGATGTATGTGGACCAAGCGGCTGCCGTGGTGATGACCACCTATGGTCGGGCCAAGGCGCTGGGTGTACCTGAGGCCAAGATTGTGCATC
>CAKZYD010000205.1 GCA_937884085.1 uncultured Sphingomonadales bacterium
TTTTGCGTCCGCCGTCGCACAAGGGCTCTTCTACACTGCTTCGGCATTCACCAAATGGTGTGTTTTTGAGTGATTTTGCACGCGGCGCGCTCGATTGGGCGGTTACCTGTGACGCGGCTTTGTGCGTGACGCATATCTCCGATGGCTATACGGCCATGACGGGTATTCCAGTGCGGCAGAGCGTGACCCAGCCTCTCGAAGATTTGCTGCATTTTTCCAGTGTTGAGGAGGCGGCCTTGTTCATGGCGCGTTTGTCCAATGGCGAGGCCTTTCACAAAGAACCCATTGCGGTGAAAGCGGAAGCCGGAACGGTTCCAGCTACTCTATCTGCTGTTCCTTTGAATGATGCGGACGGGGCTTTGATTGGCATTGAGGGCGGGATCAATGCTTTAGCGGAAGATCCGGTCAACGATAACACCGCAAAAAATACGGATGAGCAGCTGCGCTTTGCGCATCAAGTTCAACATGAGCTGCGCACGCCGCTGAACGCCATTGCCGGCTTTGCGCAAATCATGCGCGAGGACCTGCAAAACCAGGCCGACGGGCGTTATGCCAGCTATTGCGATGACATTTTGAGCGCCAGCAGCCATTTGCTTGGTCTCATTGATGATATGGTCAGTGCTTATGGGGCCAGCGAAACTGGCCCCGCGATGGTGCCGACGGAAATTGGGCTCGCGACACTATTCACTGAGGTTGAGCGGCTGTTGTTGCCCGTGGCGGAAAAGGCTGGTGTAGCCCTGGTTATTCATCCCCCAGTGCCGGATGTGATGTGCATCACGGATCGACGCAAGCTGAAACAAATCCTGGTCAATCTGCTTGAAAATGCCATTAAGTTTACCCCGGAAGGGGCCTGCGCTGGCATCCGCATGGGCGATGCAGAGCCGCACAAAATCAGTATTATAGTGTGGGACGATGGCCGCGGTATTCCACTCGCCGACCAACAACGCATTTGGAATCGCTTTGAGAAATCGGGGCGCCAAAGCGAGTATGAAGCCGGGTCGCCCGGGCTCGGTCTTGGCCTATCAGTTGTCAAAGCCTTGGCGGATGGCCTCGGCGCACAGCTTTTGCTCGAAAGCGAGGAAGACCAAGGGACACGCTTTACCATCAGCCTCCCGACGGTCAGCTAAGTCAGCTTAGCAACTAAAGAATACCTACCGACATCCCGCTATGCTGGACTTGATCCAGCATCTCCCCTCAGTAGTTGCAAGATGATCAATGAGATCCTGAATCAAGTCCAGGATGGCGGATGGTCTAAACGATAAACTGTTCCAGCAAAATGCGCTCGGCCAAGGTATGGTCGGCGTCGAACAGCAGAGTGCGGCTAATGCTGCGGTCTTGCTCAATAGTCACTTTCATCACATCACGCACTTCGGTTTGGTCCGCAACCGCGCTAACGGGGCGTTTATGGCCCTCTAAGATGGCCAGCGTGATGCAAGCACTTTGCGGCAAAAGCGCGCCGCGCCAGCGCCTTGGCCGAAAGGCACTGATCGGCGTCAACGCCAGAAGGTCTGAACTGAGCGGTAAGATTGGGCCATGCGCGGATAGATTATAAGCGCTAGAGCCTGCTGGAGTGGCGACCAACACACCGTCACACACCAATTCTTCCAGCCGACTTTTGCCATCGATATCAATGCGTAGCTTGGCCGCTTGCCGTGTTTCGCGCAGCAAGGACACCTCATTAAACGCGTGTGAGACTTTCGCCGTCCCATCCTCGCGCGTAGCCTTCATCCGTAAAGGGTAGAGCGCTTGGGGGACCGCTGCTTCGAGGCGCGCATGGAGGTTTTCAACGATGAACTCATTCATCAAAAACCCAACAGTGCCGCGGTTCATGCCGAACAGAGGGGTCTCATGGGGGACGCGCGAGTGCAGCGTTTCCAGCATATACCCATCGCCGCCCAACACGATGACCACGTCGGCATCGGCAATGGGCACCGCATCATAGCGCGCCAGCATTTCATCCCGGGCTTGGTCGGCGAGGGGTGCGCCGCTGGATATGAACGCCAGACGTTCGAAGGCCAAGGCCTTTAGCCCCCAGTCATGCTCATATGGCGCGAGACAGCCGGTGCTGCGCCGCGCCTTTCGATGACAAAGTCATGGCCTTGCGGTTTGGCTAGCATTGCTTTGTCAAACGCCGCATGCAGCAGCTCATCGGTCTGCGACTGCCGCAGCGGCTCGCGTAAATCGACTTTGTCTTCCTGGCCGAGGCACATGAAAAGGGTGCCGGTGCAGGTCACGCGAACCCGGTTGCAGGATTCGCAGAAATTATGGGTTAGCGGCGTGATGAAGCCAAGACGCGTGCCGGTTTCCTTCACGTCCACATAGCGGGCTGGGCCGCCGGTTTTGTGGCTGCTGGGCGTTAAGGTCCAGCTCTCTTCTAAGTCTCTACGAACGTGCGAGAGCGGCAGATATTGATCCGTCCGGTCCTCATCGACTTCGCCAAGCGGCATGGTCTCAATCAAGGTCAGGTCAAAGCCACGGTCGCCGCACCAGGACAGCAAATGGTTAAACTCTTGATCGTTAAAGCCCTGCAAGGCCACGGTGTTGATTTTGACCTTAAGGCCAGCTTCGGCGGCCGCATCAATACCGCCGAGAACCGCATCGAGACGGCCCCAACGGGTAATGTCCTGAAACTTGTCTGGATTGAGCGTGTCGACAGACACATTGATGCGCCGCACGCCCAGATCAGCGCGCTGCGCCGCATATTTGGCAAGCTGGCTGCCATTGGTGGTCAGTGTCACCTCGTCAAGCGGCCCATCTAAGTGGCGGGCGAGCCGTTCGAAGAGCCACATGACATTGCGCCGGACCAGGGGTTCGCCCCCGGTCAGCCGAATGCGCTTCACACCGCGCTCTACAAAGGCTGTGGCGAGGCGGTCAATCTCCTCAAGGCTGAGAAGGTCGCGCTTTGGCAGGAAGGTCATGTGTTCCGACATGCAATAGGTGCAGCGGAAGTCACAGCGGTCTGTCACGGAGATTCGGACATAGTCCACCCGGCGGCCAAAGCTGTCGATAAGCGATTGGTCAGTTGAGGCGGGGGTAATTGCACGCTGTTCCATAGCTTTGGATATAAGCGTAGTCAGCGGCGTTGAAAAGCCAGATTACTCAGGCTGTTCCTTTTCCTTACCCTCGTTTTCGCTAGGCTCTCCGCTCAGGGCTTCCTGCGTCATCTTCAGAAGGTCATCAGCGGCGCGCACCAATTTCGCGTTTGCGGCATAGGCGTTCGCAGCTAAGCGCATCTGCACGGTCTCTTCGGCAAGGGAGGGCAGATAGCTGCCTTGGGTGGATACAGCGCTGGCGCCAGACCGGGCGCGGCCAGGGCCACTGCCAGTGTCACGGCGTGCGTCTTGCGGGGCATCGGTTTTCGCTTGCCCTGGCAGAGCGGCGCGTTCAAAGGCTGATCGCTGCTGCGGGCTGGCCGCTGCGGTTACACGGGCTGCGGACTGCGCGAATTGCGATTGCGCCTTTGCAAGGCCTTTCGTGGCAATATCAATGGGGCTGTTCATTTTTGGTCTCCGCGCTGTGCGAAAACCATGTCGCCTACTGGCTGCCAGCCCTTCTGGCGGCATTTTGCCATCGTAATCTCTCCAAGCTACTCATTGCGCGATACTTTGCGCGAGACACTTCTGGCGGTATCTCTTGGCTTTAGAGTAGTATGAAACTATTACCAGCGCCTTAACGGGTGCTATTTAGTTTACGGCCTAGTACCAAGAGTATTACGGAGGCGCCGCACTGAGCGGGTCTATGTCTAGTCAGTCTTCTTCTCAAGACGCTGCAACGCAGCCGAGTCTTATGTCTCATTATAGCCTTGAGATTAACCTAACGTCGGCCCGGCGGACGATTGCCGTTAGCCTCTACACGGTGATGGGTGAGCTCATCGAGGAGGACGCACTCTTCCAAAGCTTACTCCAGGATGAGCATGCGGCTGCTGTCATATTAGATCCATGGTCGGCGACTTTGGCGCAGTCTTGTTTGCAAGCGGGCGCCCTGCTGTGTTTGCCGGCAGGCACCACGCGTAAGGCGGCGGAGGGGCAGATTGCGCTGCATATTGAAACAGCCCTGCAGCATGCAGATGACGCCGATATGGGCGCGCTCTATTCGGCGCTCAAAATGCTGCGCTGGCAATACGATATCGTGTATGACGCTTTGGCAGTATCTCCCGCTTTAGCTGAGGTTTTAGGGGCTAGCCCGCAGTCCATGGCACTGGGGCTTGAAGCTTTTTTGATTGGGACAGCGGGCCTTAATGCCAGAGCGCTGCTGGCCGGGCGCAGCATGGCGATTGACGAAGGCCGCTCGCAGCGCATTGTGCATCCGGCGGCAAATCAGGGCTTGAAGGCGCTTCATGGTGGGTTCGTTGCTCAGATTATCAGCAGCATCGCCCATGGCCGCGCCATTGCTGGCCTTATTGACGGGTCTGTGCATTACCGCGACATCGAAGCCTTGCAGCAGAGCCCGGGTATTCTCACGGAGGACGCATTTAGAGAAACGTTGCTGCGCTTTCTCATAGAGCCGCATCGCAACACGGGCCTGTCTGCCGCTGTCTGCATGATTTCTATCGACCGTTTTGAGCAAATGAACATCTTGCTTGGCCGGCAAATTGCGGACGAACTGCTCGATAATATTGCAGCCCGCTTGCGCAGGCGCGTTGAAGCTTATGTGGAGCGCCGTGGGGATCATGACACGCGGATGATTGCTGTGTGCCGTATGGGCGGCGCGCAATTTGCCGTGGCGATGGAAGGGGCGCTGCATATTCAGGAAACGCGCAGTTTGGCAGAGTTCGTGCTGGCCTGTTTTAAAGAGCCGTTTCTTATGCTCGAACAGCGTTTGCTTCTGAATGCCAGTATCGGCATTGCGGCGGCCTATGGTATGTATCTGGGCGCGCGGGAGATTCATAT
>CAKZYD010000206.1 GCA_937884085.1 uncultured Sphingomonadales bacterium
CACCCACAACGGTTTTCGAGACCGCCCCGTTCGACCACTCCGGCACCTCTCCGCAGAGCGTCGAGGCGGTGTCTAGTGAGGTTTCAGTTACTCCACAAGTAGCAATCCGCGCTTGGTTGTACGGTAACCATTTTTTAACTCCGGAGTTGAGCGACACGCTATTGAACGTAATTTGTTTAAAAGTTGTGAGGTTATGCGATGTTGACACTCTTGAAAAAAATATCTGCATTTTTGTTTCTGTGTGCGCTTACAGGCACATCAGCCCAAGCACAGCAAAAGCAGAACTCGATGGCGCATTTCCTTGCGGTCACTGGTTTCGATCAAACCGTTGTGTCGTTGAAGCTCAACGTAATGCATGCGCCGCACGTGTTTGGGATGCAAAGAAGCAGGTTGCAGGCGGATTGGCTTGCGGTTGTAGAGGTAATATTTGACGAAACAGATATGTTAAAACGTCTCGAAGCAAAACTGGCGAACAGTTTGACGGAAAACAGCCAGCTCTTTGCAGTTGAATTTTATGGGTCGGATCTGGGCCGACGTATTGCGGACGCCGAGAGCAAGGCTTTGGACCCGTTTCAATCTGACGATCAGAACGCGAAAGCGACGGCCATGTTTTTTGATGGCCGCCCGGACAGGCGTTCCAAACTTCATGATCTTAAAACGGTGACAGAAACTCTGGCACACAGCTTTCAGGTATTCACATTGGTCCAAACCAGTTTTCTGAAAGCCGCAAAGGTCGCCGGCGTGCAAAACGACGTCTATGATACGGAGAAGCTAGAAACGTTTGCGACGTCTGATCTGTCCACGTTTACCATCTCTCTGACGGAACGTGCGTTGGTGCAGGCTGCGGGAACCTATCGCGCATTTTCGGACGATGATCTTGATATCTATCTTGCCGCACTTC
Organism: uncultured Sphingomonadales bacterium; assembly: GCA_937884085.1. Classification (GTDB taxonomy): domain Bacteria; phylum Pseudomonadota; class Alphaproteobacteria; order Sphingomonadales; family CAKZYD01; genus CAKZYD01. The sequence goes on from CAKZYD010000206.1 coordinate 902, forward strand.
AGGACAAAAACATGCGCGAGGCCTACAGACTTGTGAACGAGGTTCTAATTCATTTACTGATAGACAGACTAAACGCGGTGGCAAAAGAGCTGTCCAAACTCAAGAAAGCGCAAAAAACATGATACGTCCGGTTTTGGTTGCTCTTTTTTTCCTGCTGCCGACATGGCTTCATGCAGATGCTAATTTGGTGCGTTTGTATAATGCGCTTCAACTTGATGCCTATGTGCAGATATCGCAAAGCGAAGGCCTTGCCGATGTTGACGTACTGTCGCAAGACATGCTGGGGCGCCCACCGTCAGCACGCCTGAATGATCAAATGTCTGCCGTCTATGATTTTGATCGTATGAAAAATGCCGTGATGGCGGGCTTGGACTCCCTAAGTCCGGATCAGATCGCGCAGTCATTGCTGTTCTTCGAAAGTGAGATTGGGACGCGCATCGTTGATTTGGAATTGAGCGCGCGTAAAGCGATTTCAGACGACGCAATCGAAGCGGCCGCACGAGAATCCTGGCGCGCGACTAAGGTAGACACAACATCAGATGAGCTGCTGGAACATATCGCCGACATTACAACAAGCACTGATCTCGTGAACAGCAACGTCTCCGGTGCGTTGAACTCAAACCTGCGATTTTACCAGGGAATGGTATCGCGGGACGGTCTTGACCTTCCCGAAGACCAAATTTTAACACTCGTCTGGGCGCAAGAACCTGACATTCGCAACGATACCACTGAATGGCTAGGCGCGTATATGCTTATGGCTTACGCGCCTTTGGATCTAGCGGATGTAGAAATCTATGCAGAGCTTTGGCGCACAGAAACCGGCGGCGCACTGAACGCAGCGATATTTGCCGGATTTAACAAGATGTATAATGAGATATCTTATGCAACCGGGCAGGTGATTGCGCTCAATATGGCTGGGCAAGATTTGTGAGCCTGCTCTCCCTGAAAAAGTGGGCTGAAGCAATCCGGCAAATAGCTTGACATAAGCCGAAGAGCTGCGCATAAGCCGCCATCTCGAACCGGCGAAGGTGGGTATCGAGACTTAACATCGCAACTAAGCGCGCCGTTCGAGGTGACCTTACTAGGTCAAAACGCCCATATGGGGACCGTAGGACGCGGAAGATATGAAGGAATACATCATGTTCGCAGTCCTGAAAACGGGCGGCAAGCAGTATAAGGTCGCTTCTGGCGACACACTGCAGGTCGAGAAACTGGCAGCCGATGCCGGTGAAACAGTTCAGTTTAATGACATTCTTATGCTCGGCGGTGACAAGGTCACTGTGGGATCGCCATTTGTGAATGGTGCAGCCGTACAGGCCGAAGTTGTCGACCAAATCAAAGGCGACAAGGTTATTCACTTTGTAAAACGTCGCCGGAAACACTCCTCCAAGCGCACCAAGGGTCATCGTCAGCAACTGACACTGTTGCGTGTGACTGATATTCTTGCGTCAGGTGGTGACAAATCTGGTGTAAAAGCTGCCATTGGTGCAGCGTCGATTGCTGCGGTTGCCGTAGCTACCCCCAAGAAAGTGGCCAAAAAGGCAGCTCCGAAAGCAGAGGCCAAAGCTGACGCACAGCCCAAGGCTGAACCGAAAAAAGCCGCGCCAAAAGCAAAGAAGGCTGATGCAGCCGATGATTTGACGCAAATTTCGGGCGTTGGACCAGTGATCGTGAAGAAATTGCACGATCTTGGTGTGACAACCTTTGCACAGATTGCAGAGTGGACGGCTGAAGACGTCGCTGCTATGGACGAGAAACTGAATTTCAAAGGCCGCATTGATCGCGATGACTGGATCAAACAGGCCACTGAATTGGCCAAAGGCTAAGGAGAAGCGAGATGGCACATAAAAAAGCAGGCGGTTCATCCCGGAACGGACGCGACTCTGCTGGTCGTCGTCTAGGTGTTAAATTGTATGGCGGCCAAGCTGCCATTCCTGGCAATATTATAGTGCGCCAGCGCGGCACTAAGTTTTGGCCAGGCGCGGGCGTAGGCATGGGCAAAGATCACACGATCTTTGCAACAGTAGATGGCGCGGTGAAGTTTCACAAAGGCCTCAAGGGTCGAACATTCATCTCTGTCCTGCCACTCGCAGAGGCCGCGGAGTAAGCCGAACCAAAACAAGAGTTTTTCGAAATTCAAAGGGGGTCGGCGAAAGCACCGGCCCCCTTTTTCTTTAACGCTTCAAGGACCCTGGTTATGAACGCGCAGTCTAAACCGACACTTACGTCCGCCCGTATCGTTCTGCGGAGCGCGACAAAAGCAGATGTTGCAGGACGGTTTGCGCTCGGGAATACACCGGAAATTCAGGCGATGTTTGGGGCTGATCCAAAGCAGGTGCGCCCGCTTACCCAAGAAGCGGCAGAGGCTTGGGTTCAAAATCAAATCGACGACCAGCACGCGTGGGTTATAGACGCCGAAGGTAAAATGGTGGGGGCGTTACGGCTCCAT
>CAKZYD010000207.1 GCA_937884085.1 uncultured Sphingomonadales bacterium
AATCAAAACGTATCGAGCGCAGCATCAAAACAACCCCGCTACCGCCCTTTTCATAGGCAATGCGCGGCTGACCACCCTTTAAGCTGCCAGGCTCCACATAGTCGGCAAGCGTCTGTTCTAAGAGGGCTTTACCGCCTGGCAGTCCAACACCGCCGGCCCGGGAAAGGGCGAAATAAAGCCCGGTACTGGCCAAGGCCAAGCCAAGCAGGCATAACAGCAAGACTGTCCGCAAACGTGTCAAAAAACTGGGTCTTTCAGATGTTCAGAACCACGGCTCCCACCCTAAGGCATTGGCCGTAGCACTGGCTGTGCTAATGCCAAACAGTGATAACAAAATGGCTTGGCAAATACAAAGCGCTCCACTCGTCGCAGCCCAGCCTCCGAAAACATTTTTTGGGCTACCGCCCGCTGCGGACGCGAGCGCAGCGCCGTTTGAAGCCGTGCCTAATGTTCATCAACTGGTCAGTGGATGCGCATATTTTTCACCGTTTTTGCGCGATTTGCTTGCGCGGCATGCGCGCTTCATCGCCGCCCATATGGAACAGCCCTTCAGTGCGGTCGTGGGGCAAATCCTGGAGGGCGCACAGAAACGCTTTACTAGCCAAACGGAATTGCGCACCGCCCTTCGGCACACGCGGCAAAAACTGATGCTATACCTAGCGCTAGCCGATTGCGGCGCTGTGGCGGAGCCAATGGATGTCATGCAAGCCCTCTCCATATTTGCCGACATCGCCATTGAAGCCTCCATGGCGTTTGAACTTTCGCTTCTTGCGCAAAAGAACCAGCTCACCGGCCAAGCCACACATCCGGAGCATTGCGGCATCAGCGTCTTAGCTCAGGGCAAGCTCGGCGCGCATGAACTGAACTATTCCAGTGACATTGATGTCGTGGCTTATCTTGAGCCGGAGCGCTTTGCCTATGACGGCCCCAAGGATAGGAAGACCGCTGCCGTTCAAATGATGCGCCGCGTTTTTGGCCATCTAAGCGCGCAAACGTCGGAAGGCTTTGTGTTTCGAGTGGACCTGCGGTTGCGGCCAAACCCGGGCAGCACACCCATCGTAATGTCGCTGGATGCGGCTGAACTCTATTACCAAAGCCAAGGCCTTACCTGGGAGCGGGCCGCTCTCATCAAAGCGCGCCATTGCGCGGGAGACCCAACAGTCTCAGCCGACTTTTTAGCGCGGGTACGTCCCTTCGTCTGGCGTCGGCATCTGGACTTTACAGCCATTGATGACGTGCTGGCCATGAAGCAACGCGTGCATGACCACCATCACCACGAAGAGGGGGACCAGCCCTGCCCGGGCTTTGATTTAAAGCTAGGCCATGGCGGGATTCGCGAAATCGAGTTCTTTGCCCAAATTCAGCAGCTCATCAAAGGCGGCAAACGGCCCGAACTCCAAATACGCCCGACCTGCGATGTGCTGCAAGTGCTGGAAGCGGAAGGCGATATCGAGGCTGCAGAGGCAAAGGCGCTGATAGATGCCTATATGGCCTTGCGCATTGCTGAACACCGCCTGCAAATGATGAACGATGCGCAAACCCATTGCCTGCCTGACCAGGAGGATAAGGCAGATGCCCTGGCGCAGTTTTTGGGCTTTGAGACATCCACCGAGCTCTACAGCCATTTGCGCGGACATTGCGCCCGGGTCTCTGCTTTGTTTGATACCCTGCTGGCAGGAAGCAACGGTGGCGCCTCGTCGGCCTCGCAAGTCAGTGTCCCGCTTGAAGCAAAGGACATTGTAGGCCGCTGGCAAACAGACGGCTATCGCGCGCTGAGCGCCACCCGCAGCAAGCACCTCTTGGACCGTTTGCTGCCGGACTTGCTAGAGGCTTTCCAGCAAACGCCGGACCCGCATGAGACGCTGCTCTACTTCGACAGCTTCATCAAACAACTGCCCGCTGGTGTTCAGCTGTTTTCCTTGCTCGATGCGAACCGACCGCTGCTACAATTGCTGGCCAATATCATGGGACAATCCCCTGAATTAAGCGGGCAACTGGCGCGCCGGCCAGCGCTGTTTGAAGGCCTAATCAACGAAGCACTTAGCCTCCCGATGATGACGGCGGCAGAGCTTGAAGCAGACCTGGATGCAGCCCTGGCCAATGGCCGCGATTATGAAACCATCTTAGAGCTTTTGAGGATTTGGAATGGGGAAGCGCGCTTTCAAACGGGCGTAAGGCTGCTTGAAGGGCTATCCACACCGGCAGACTGCCGCCAAGCCTATAGCAAAATTGCCGAAATCACCTTGAAGCGGCTGCTGGTAGCAACCGAGAGCGAATTTGCCAAACACCATGGCCATATTGGCGGTGCCCAGTTCGGCATTGTGGCACTTGGCAGCTTTGGTGCGGAGGAATTGGTCACCAGTTCCGACCTGGACCTCACCTTCCTGTATGACGTGCCAAACCCTACGGAAAAATCCAGCGGCGAGCGACCGCTGGCCGTTAACACCTATTTTGCGCGCCTGTCCCAACGCATCATTACCGGTCTTACCAGCTTGACCAGCGAAGGCCGACTCTATGAGGTCGACATGCGCCTGCGGCCCAGCGGGCGCAGTGGCATCATCGCGGTGTCTATCGATGCCTTTGAGCAATATCATGGCCACGGCGCCTGGCTTTGGGAGCATATGAGCCTCACCAAAGCGCGCTATGTAGCTGGCCCAGAGGCACTCGGCGCACACTTCCAATCGGTAAAAGACAAGACCCTGGGCCGCGCCGTCGACGCAGGTCAAGTTCATGAGGCGCTCTGGACCATGCGGCGAAAACTAAAGGAGGCCATGGGCGCAAGTGTTCACGCATGGTCATTTAAATCTGGCGACGGCGGCCTGACCGATTCGGACTTTTTGGTCGAGGGCCTCACACTTAAACACGCGGCGCCCGAAGCCAAGTTCCATCGCTGGGAAGACTGGTGGCGCTTGGTCGGCCCTAAAACCGAAAATATTCCGATCGCGCGCAAGCGCCTTTTGGACGGACGAACAGTACGCAGCTTACTAATACCAAAGGGTACGCGCCCCCAAGATGCACCGCGCCCAGCGCGGGCCAAATTGGCCGCCCTGCTGGGCTATAAAGACTTCTCAGAAGCCACTGAGGCAATTCGCGCGGCCCGGATGGTGATTTTTACTGCGCTTCAGGACTTGCTTCCGCCGCCGGAGGATACACCTTGAAGCGGTACACCGTCATGCAAAGGAAAGGGACACAGCATGCCAGACGTGGGCGATAGCGCACCAGATTTCACACTGCCAGGCGACAGCGGCAAGACCATCACGCTCAGTGAGCTGAAGGGCAAAAACGTCGTCGTCTATTTTTATCCCAAAGACGACACACCCGGCTGCACCAAAGAAGCCATCGCCTTTACCCAAAGCAAAGCCGACTTTGACGCGCTCGATACGGTCATCATCGGTGTCTCAAAAGACACAGTCGCCAAGCATGACAAGTTCAAGGCCAAGCATGACCTTAGCGTCGACCTCGCCAGCGATGAAGAGGGCGGCATGATTGAAGATTATGGCGTCTGGGTCGAAAAGAAGATGTACGGCAAGACCTATATGGGCATTGAACGCGCCACCTATCTCATCGACAAGAAAGGCACGGTGCGCAATGTCTGGCGCAAGGTGAAAGTGCCTGGCCATGTCGATGCCGTTCTGGACGCTGCGAAGGCGCTTTGAGCCAAGTCACAACCATTGTTGAGGCCGCCCTTGCCGTGCTCGGCGAGGGCGATGCTGAAAAGAAGGCGGCGCTGAGCCAAAGCTTGGCGGCGGTGGTGACAGCGCAAGATTTGCCCGTCGGCCCGGCCTTACTGATGCCCGATCGACCAGCGCGGCCATCACGGCCGGAGCTGCGCGCGCCGCGGCATATGCCTAAGCGCCGCAAAGGGGGCAGCGCAGAAAACCGCATCGCCCTCCTCCATGCGCTCGCCCATATTGAGCTGAACGCTGTGGACTTGGCCTGGGATGCAGCTGGACGGTTTGGGCCAGATATGCCGCGCGCCTTCGCGCTCGACTGGATTGGCGTTGGCGCGGATGAAGGCCGCCATTTCCAAATGCTGGCGGACCGTCTCGTTGACCTGGGGAGCTACTACGGCGCGCTGCCAGCCCATGATGGCCTGTGGCAGGCGGCGTATGATACGCGCGAAGATTTGGCAGGGCGGCTGAGCGTTGTGCCGCTGGTTTTGGAAGCCAGGGCTCTTGATGTCTCTCCCGCGACCATTGAACGGCTGCGCGGCTTTGGCGATGACGCCAGCGCGGATATTCTTGACGTCATCTATAAGGACGAGATTGGGCATGTGCGCGTGGGCGCCCAATGGTTCTTTAAAATCGCGGAAGAACAAAGCTGTTCAGCCGAAGAGCTGTTCGATGCCTCACTAGAGCGATTCTTTTCCGCATCGCCAAAAGGGCCCTTTAACGTGCCGGCGCGGCGGCAAGCTGGGCTACCAGATAGTCTTTATGACAGAGCGCAGCGCGCATAGCTGTGGTCAAACAGTGATCAAAGCGAATTATCTAAAAAACGATTTGTTTTGCATAGCGTTACAGAATAGGACACTTCGCGTCAGGGGTACGTTAGAGGCTGTTAACTCTTCCAAGGTAAAGCTTCTGCAGGGCAATAACCGCGTTCAGGTAGTTTGAAAAAGAGGCCTTCGTGATAGAAAGACCATCAGCACCTGTGCGTTTGCGCCAGAAGATAAAAGACCTCTTTCCCCATCACCAAATCTATTTCCGCACCGACGGGAAAGTTCGGTTCTTCACGCTGACAACCGGCATGCAGCTGAGCGCTGTGGCAGCAGTGTGCTTGTTTTCCATGTGGCTTGGCAAATCGACCTTTGATTATTTCGCGCAAAGCGACCGCTTGCAGCAAAGCCGGATGGCCTTGAATGAAATGTTTGGCCAGGTCGAAGCGCTCAATGACGATATGGAAGGCCTGGAAAACAAGATCCTGCAACGCGCCGCACGCATTGAAGCTCGGCAAGATGCCCTGCAAGAGATTTTGAAAGACGGTCTGATTGAGCCGGAACAGCTCAACATTCTAGATCTCAGCAATGATGCGCTCAGCGGCGAAGAAACGCCCGAACGGGCACATAAGAAGGCTGCCCTTAAAGAAGCAGCACTACGGCTGCGCCGCTCAGCAGCAAACATTGATTCCAACGCCCATTTTTCAAGCGTGTTTGAAACGCTTGAAAAGCGTCAAGTGGCGCTGGTGTCCGCCCTCCATGACCATGCAGAGCAGGAAAAACAGCAAATCTTGTCCTTGCTTGGCGATTTGAAGGTAAATCAAGAGACGATCTTGGCGCGCGCCCATACAGGTGGCGCGGACGCGCCGCCCAACGTGGGTGGCCCAGTGGTTGCACTTGCATCGCTGAGCGATGATACAGATTTAGACAATGACCCGCTTCTCGCCTTGGCCGAGGATTGGGATGTCTTGAAGAATTTGCGCGGGCAAATTCTGTCGGTGCCCGCAATTGCACCCTTAAAAAACTATTATGTCTCTTCCAGTTATGGCCGTCGCCGCGACCCCTTCACGCGCCGATGGGCACATCATTCCGGAACCGATTTGGCCGCGTGGTATGGCACTCCGGTACTCGCCACCAGTGATGGAACCGTGACATATGCTGGCTATAAGGCCGGCTATGGCCGGGTCGTGGAAGTCGACCATGGCAATGGCTTTGTGACCAGATATGGACATCTGAGAAAAGTGGTGGTCAAAAAGAAACAGGCGGTTACCATGGGTGACAAGCTTGGCGAAACTGGCAGCACAGGGCGATCCACTGGACCGCATGTGCATTACGAAATCTGGTTTGACGGGAAAACGCTCAACCCGGAAAAATTCATTAAGGCATCTCAAAATGTTCTCAAAATCCAAGGACGAACCAACAGTGGCTAATTCATCCCCCGCACGCACCCAACCTTCGCGCCCTGCATCCAACGCGCCGTCGATTATCGGCTCCGACGTCGAAATCACTGGCAACGTTTCTACAAATGGCGAGATTCAGTTGGACGGCTCAGTCGAAGGCGATGTGCGCGCCTCCTCTATCACGCTTGGCGAAAACGGCGCGCTCAATGGGACAGTCAGTGCAGACCGCGTGATTGTTCGCGGCACGGTAGATGGATCCATCAATGGCCGTGTGGTTGAGCTGCATAAATCTGCGAAAGTCTCTGGCGACGTAAAGCACGAGACGCTGTCGATTGAAGCCGGCGCCCGGGTGGACGGCAACTTCAAATACGATCAAGACCCAGTTGGCAACATCGTTGGTAAAGTTAAAGAGAAGCCAGACTTCTCGATCATCGAAAGCGCGGTTGACAAGAAGTCCGCTTCTTAAACAAAGCGCGCGATTAGAAATACAAAAGCCTTCCAACGAACAGTTCATCGGAAGGCTTTTTTGTGCTCGAATGCACCCTAGCGGCTAACTTTTCGGGTCAGGCATCACGCTGCGAATATGAAGCTCTCGGAGTGCTTTTTGCGGCACCTCTGATGGGGCGTTCATCATCAAGTCTTCCGCTTTCTGATTCATCGGGAAGAGGATAACCTCGCGGATATTTGGCTCGTCGGCAAGCAACATGACAATCCGGTCAATGCCCGGCGCAATCCCGCCGTGGGGCGGCGCGCCGTACTGGAAGGCGTTCAGCATTCCTGGGAACAGCTCTTCGACGTCCGTCTTGCTATAGCCAGCGATTTCGAAGGCCTTGTACATGATTTCTGGGCGGTGGTTCCGCACGGCGCCTGAAGACAGCTCAACCCCGTTGCAAACGATATCATACTGGTAAGCCAGCACATCGAGCGGATCTTTTGTCTCCAACGCTTCTAGCTCCCCTTGCGGCATGGAGAAGGGGTTGTGGCTGAAATCCACCTTCTTGCGCTCTTCATCCCATTCAAACATGGGGAAGTCGACAATCCAGCAAAAGCGGAAGACGTCTTTTTCAATGATGTCTAGCTCTTCACCCACCCGGGTGCGGGCCGCGCCGGCCAACTTTGCCGCGCCTGCTTCCTTATCACAGGCGAAGAAGACGCCGCAGTTTTCGCCAAGGCTAAGCTGGTCGATTAGAGCTTGAGTTTTTTCAGGCCCCAGGTTTTTGGCAATCGGCCCACCAGGGTTGCCGTCCTTGATGTTGATATAGCCAAGGCCAGCAAAGCCTTCAGACCGTGCCCAATCGTTCATTTTGTCAAAGAAGCTCCGCGCACGCGCGCCTGCACCTGGAGCTGGGATGGCGCGCACAACAGCGCCGTCCTCAATCATGCGCGCGAAGATGCCAAAGCCGCTGCCCCGGAAAATCTCCGTCACATCGGAAATCTTGATGGGGTTGCGCAGGTCTGGCTTGTCAGAGCCATAAAGCATCATGGCGTCTTTGTATGGAATGCGTGGGAACGGCCCCTCCGGCATGGTCCGCTCGCCAGCGAACTCATGGAAGACGCCGGCCAGCACGGGCTCAATCGCCGTAAAGACATCTTCCTGCGTTGCAAAACTCATTTCCACATCCAGCTGGTAAAATTCCCCAGGAGAGCGGTCGGCCCGCGCATCTTCATCGCGGAAGCACGGTGCGATTTGGAAATAGCGGTCAAAGCCAGAGACCATCACCAGCTGTTTAAACATCTGCGGCGCTTGCGGCAGGGCGTAGAATTTGCCCGGATGCAAGCGCGCTGGCACCAAGAAGTCCCTTGCGCCCTCTGGAGACGACGCCGTTAGAATGGGCGTTTGGAATTCCATGAAGCCGCTATCAATCATCCTACGCCGAATTGAGGAGATGATTTGGCTACGCAGCACGATGTTTTGGTGCATCTTCTCACGGCGCAGATCTAAGAAGCGGTAGCGCAGGCGGATGTCTTCAGGATAATCCACATCGCCAAACACTGGCATCGGCAGCTCAGCCGCCGCCCCTAAAATATCAACGCTGTCGACCCGCACTTCGACCGCCCCGGTGGGCAAAGCATCATTGCGCGTTTCATCGGAGCGGGCGACGACACAGCCACTGATGGAAATCACACTTTCAGCGCGTACGCTTTCCAGCGTGGGGAACGCATCGCTTCCCGTCTCCGTCACAATTTGCGTGAGGCCAAAATGGTCCCGCAGGTCAATGAATAGCAAGTTGCCATGGTCGCGCTTGCGATGCACCCAACCAGCCAGGCGCACGGTGTCGCCGACATTATCAGCGCGCAGGTCATTACAGGTGTGGCTGCGATAGGGGTGGGAGTCAGACAATGTCATTGCAAGAGTTCTACTTCATGAAAAAAGGGCCGGAGCGCGAGCCGCAAAGCGCATTTTGCGCCGCGTTTGTCAAGGCTGCGCCACAAAGTCTTCAGCCTCAACCTTTGCGGATGAGAAAAACACCAAGGCCAAGCGACGCCATCCCGAGGAGTTTGATGAGTGACATAGGCCGGGCCGGATACCCAAATGCGCCGATATGGTCCAAAAAAGCCGCACAAACGAGCTGCGCCCAAATGATAGCGGATATATATGTGGCCGCTCCCAATCGGGGCACCGCTGCCGCCGCAAGAGACACCACGCCGGCGCCAAGCAGCCCGCCCGTCCAAATCCACCATGGCAAGCCAAGCGCCAAGGCAGGGCGCGGCGCTGGTACTTTTTGGCTGCTGATGAGCACAATGTTGAGCAGGAAAAGCGCGACAGTCCCAACGCAGAAGGAAATAAGCGCCGCCACCGTAGGCGCGCCAAAGATGCCCGCCAATTTGCCGTTAATAGGCCCTTGGGTCGCCAGCAAGCTGCCGGCGATAAGCGCCATGATGATATAGGCCGTGTCAGACATGGTATTCTACCTCAAGCGAAGCGGTGGCTTGCTCTCTCGCGCGCCTGCCCCTATGAGCGGGCTATGACAGAAACTGACCTAAACATCACCCCTATTTGCGAGACCAGCGAATTGGAGGACCTGTGTGGCCGCTTGGAAGAGGCGCCCTTTGTAACCATCGATACTGAATTCATGCGCGAGAAGACCTACTTCTCCAAGCTGTGCCTTATCCAAGTGGGCGGCCCGGACGAGGCGCGCGTCATAGACCCGCTGTCGGATGACTTGGAGCTGGCCGCGTTTTGGCGCCTCCTCAACAACAGCGCGCCGGTCAAAGTTGTGCATTCCGCGCGGCAGGATTTTGAGATTTTCTATCATGCAACGGGCGCCTTGCCCACGCCTGTGTTTGATACGCAAGTCGCCGCCATGGTCCTCGGCTTTTCGGACTCCATTGGCTATCAGGCGCTCGTTGAGCACTATTGCGATAAAAAGCTCGATAAGTCCTCGCGGTTCACAGACTGGGCGCGCCGCCCCTTGTCGGACAAACAGCTGCATTACGCGCTCGGTGACGTGACCTATTTGCGCGATATTTATACCGCCATGCAAGAAGACTTGGAATCCAATGGCAGAGCAAGTTGGCTTGCCGAAGAGATGGCCATTTTGACGGCGGAAGACACCTACAGAGTGGTGCCTGAGGACAGTTGGAAACGGCTGAAGCACCGCTCACGAGACCCAAAGTTTCTCGGTGTGCTTCAAGCGCTTGCCGCTTGGCGAGAGACCACTGCCCAAACGGTCAACATTCCACGAGGACGCCTCCTATCAGACGATGCCATCCTGCAAATTGCAGCGCAAAAGCCCGGCTCAACAGACGAGCTGGAGAAAACACGCGGCGTGAGCGCCGGCTTTGCCCAAGGCAAGCACGGCAAAACAGTGCTCAAGGTGCTTGGCGACGCGGAACCTTTGGATGAGGCTGATCTGCCACCGCGCAAAGACCGCTCTGTGCTGCGCAGTCATCCCGTTGGCGACCTGCTGCGTCTCCTGTTAAAAGCGCGCGCCAAGGAGGCAGGCGTCGCACCAAAATTGATTGCCAGCGCTGATGATATGGACCGCTTTGCCAACCAGCCAGAAACTGACCTGCCGTTCCTATCCGGCTGGCGCCAAGACGTGTTCGGCAGCGAGGCCAAAGCCATGATTGAAGGCCGTCTTGCGCTCACAGCTAGCGGCAAGAACATAGAGATTGTCGAAATCGACGAGTGAACGCGGCTCTAGTAGACCACCCCTAACGCCGATAAACCACAAGCTTTGGCTAAATCACCCAGCCGGCGCTCCACGCTTTCCCCATAAAGGACCCGGCTTTTCGGTGTCATTTTGAGGCCAAGGCCCGTGCCCCTGAAAGTGAGTTGGCTGTCCTCTAGGCCAGAATGCGTCCCTGCGGACAAGCGATTGGCCAGGCGCAGGGCATAACCGACCTGCAGCGCCCGGCTTTTTTGTTGGTCCGTGAGAAGCTGCATCGCAAGCTGCGCCAAGTCTTCGGTCTGCTTAGCCCCATAGCTGACAAACAAAGCAAGCCCTATGGCAGCCCGGCCCGGCCCATCGACGCCAACGAACCAGCCGAAGAGTGAAGCATAAATCGCCGATTCAGCGCGGAAGTCGGGATGGCCGCGCCAGCTAATATCACTCATCAGCGCCGTCGCTAGCCGCAGGCGGCGGTCTTCGGCCGTCTCCCCAAGGCTCTCAAACAGTGGGTCCATCCAACCCATGAGCGCTTCGCTATGATCCCCAAAGCGGCTGGTGCGCCCGGCAATCTGGCGACACGCAGCAATCAAAGGATCGCGGGCTTGGACGCTGGGGTCGAGCTGCTCATAAAGAATACCTTCGCGCAGGCCGAGCGCTGACACGATCACTTTGGATGAGCCAGCAATGGACTCCGCGCGGTCCAAAATACGCGCCGCCGCTGGCAATGTCTCGACCCGGCGTTGCGGCACATTCTCAAATCGGCCTAGCTCTTCCGGCCGAATGCGCCGAACGAGGCGATACACCTTGTTCACCTCTTCCGGCAGCATCTCATGCTGATGCAGGATGCCAAGCGGGTGCTTTGAGCGCTGGATATGGATGCGGGCCAGCGCGCGCCAGGCACCGCCGACGATATAGAACGGCAGCGCGGGATAGCTGCGCAGCCACTCCACCGATTTCAGCGCGCGGTCAATCTGCTTGCGACGCATCGCTGGGTCACTGCCCGGCTCTCCCATCAAACGCACCGGCCCAATAGGCAAGGTGATCCGCTCCTGCAGCGTGCCACCTGATACCCGAATCAGCTCAAGCGACCCACCGCCCAAATCCCCAACGATCCCATCGGCATTGGGAATGCCGGAAATGACGCCAAGCGCCGAATACTCAGCCTCCTGCGCCCCATCCAAAGTCTGCACATCAATGCCGGTCTCGTCTTTGACCCGGGCAATAAAATCCGGTCCATTTTCCGCATCACGCACCGCCGCGGTCGCCACAGCCCGCACCGCATCGCAGTTCATATCCTCAATAATGGCCGCATAGCGCCGCAGCGCGGCACAAGCGCTCTCAATAGCCTCATCCGACATGCGGCCCGTAGCGCCAAGGCCTTTGCCAAGGCCACTCATCACTTTTTCATTAAACAGCGTCTGCGGACTGCGCTGCAGCCCATCAAACACCACCATGCGCACGGAATTGCTACCGATATCAATGATTGAGACCGGTCTAACGCCCCCCTTTGACGGCGCCGACTCTCCCAAAACCAAGGCCCGCAAGCGACGCGTCGCCGTGCTCGCCATAGGCATTCCCCTCCTCGTCCCTGGTGCCTCTAGCCGTACCCCATGGGATTGGTTGCGGCAAGGGAAGCCGGCCCGCAATACACAAGAACTTGGATGACTATGCCAGGAATGCCAGACCAGGACACGAAGTGCGTCGCGTGCTTAAAGCTTCAACTTCGGCACAGAGCTGGCATCAAGGGCGTCACCCCGTCCTGAGAGACTGGGGTTGTTCATAAAATACTTGTGCAAGTTGAAGGGGCCGTCTTCTTCATCCGGTACCAGGCGATGGTAGTCGCCGTCGGGGCCGAGCTCCCAGCTCTGGAGGTTGTCCTTGAGGTTCGCCAGCATGACTTGATCTAGGATTTGCGCGTGGACGGTTTCATTCTCGATGGGGACTAGGACTTCGACGCGGCGGTCAAAATTGCGCGGCATCCAGTCTGCGGAGGAGATATAGACCTTGGCTTGACGACTTGGCAGCTCCGCGCCGTTCGCAAAGCAGATGATGCGCGAATGCTCTAAGAAGCGGCCAATGCAGCTTTTGACTCGTATGGTGTCTGAGAGGCCGGGAACCTGGGGGCGTAGGCAGCAGATGCCGCGGACGACCAGCTCAATAGGAACGCCCGCAGCGGAGGCGTCATAGAGCTTGTGGATGATTTTGGTGTCGACCAATGAATTCATCTTGGCCCAGATGCCGGAAGGCTTGCCGGCCTGAGCGTTCTCAATTTCCCTATCGATGAGACCCATGAGCTTTTTGCGCACCGTAAAGGGCGACATGCCGAGATGTTCCAGCTCCGGCGGCTGGATGTATCCGGTGATGTAGTTGAAGACTTGGCTCGTCTCATGGGCCAGGTCTGAACTAGCAGTGAAGTAGCTCAGGTCCGTGTAAACCTTGGCAGTGATGGGATGATAGTTCCCAGTGCCAAAGTGGGTGTAAGTCCGCAAACCCGACGCTTCCCGGCGGATGACCATGGAAAGTTTTGCGTGGGTCTTCAGTTCAATAAAGCCGTAGACGACTTGCACGCCGGAACGCTCTAAGTCCCTAGCCCACTTGATGTTTTGTTCTTCATCAAAGCGCGCTTTTAGCTCGACCACAGCAGTGACGGCCTTACCCGCTTCGGCTGCGTCTTTGAGCGCGCGAATAATCGTGGACTGTTTGCCCGCACGGTAGAGGGTTTGCTTGATGGCAATGACGTCCGGGTCTTGCGCGGCCTGCTCTAAGAAATTCAACACAATGTTGAAGCTCTCATAGGGGTGATGCACCACGATGTCCTTGGCGCGGATGGCGGCAAAACAATCCCCGCCATGGTCGCGCACTCGCTCCGGAGAGCGTGGGCGGTAGGGCTTGAAGACTAGCTCAGGGCGGTCATCGACGATGAGCTGCGAGAGGTCGTTGATGCCTAGGATACCCGGAACCTCAACCACATCGCGCTCGTCGACCTCAAGCTCACGCACCACCATGCGCTTGAGGTTTGCCGGCATATTGGCCTGCACTTTAAGACGGATAACGTTGCCCCGGCGGCGACGCTTTAGGAGCGTTTCAAATACGCGCACCAGATCTTCGGCCTCCTCTTCGATTTCGATGTCACTGTCGCGGATTACGCGGAAAGCGCCATGAGAGACGATGTCATAGCCGGGAAACAGCTTATCCAAAAACAGCGTGAGCAGCGTTTCAAGTGAGACGAAGCGAATAGGATCACCCGGCAAACGGACAAAGCGGTTTACCTTTGGCGGCAGCGGCACCAGAGCGTTCAGCGCCATCCGGTCTGACCGTCGGCGCAGCTCAAGAACCAACGAGAAGCCGAGATTAGGGATGAAGGGGAACGGGTGTGCCGGGTCGATGGCCAACGGGGTGACCACGGGGAAGAGTTGGCTTAAGAAATAGGTTTCAAGCCAGGCTTTATCCTGCCGCGTCACATCTTCCGGCTGCAGCACCTTGATGTCAGCCGCTGCCATGTCCGTGCGCAATTCCTCCCAGCACTTTTGCTGCTTGGCGAGCAGCGACTGGGTTGCCCCATTGATGGCTTCCAGTTGTTGGCTTGGCGTTAAGCTATCGGCGCTGACTGCGTTGATGCCCGCATCCACCTGGCTTTTCAGGCCAGCGACGCGCACCATGTAAAACTCATCCAGATTGCTGCCGGAGATGGCTAAAAAGCGCAGCCGTTCCAGCAAAGGATGGGCCTCGTTCTCAGCCTCTTCTAAAACCCGTTCATTGAATTTGAGCCAGCTCAGCTCCCG
>CAKZYD010000208.1 GCA_937884085.1 uncultured Sphingomonadales bacterium
TACAGACGGATATTTCGGCGACTTACTGGCAACCTCAGCCATGGCGCGGGGGTGCCGCGGCCTTGTGATTGATGCCGGCGTTCGCGATGTGAGAGACCTGACGGCCATGCGCTTTCCAGTCTGGTCAAGGGCGATCCATGCGCAGGGCACCGTCAAGGCCACCTTAGGGTCAGTCAATATACCCATCGTCTGTGCTGGCGCTGCAATCAACGCTGGCGATGTGATTGTTGCAGATGACGATGGTGTATGTGTCATCCCATCGGCGCGTGCAGCTGATGTTCTCGAAAAAGCCAAGGCACGCCAAGCCTTGGAAGAGGACAAACGTAAAAAGCTCGCTGCAGGCGTACTAGGCCTCGATCTCTACGATATGCGGGGCAAGCTTCAGAGCCTAGGCCTCAAATATGTCTAGCGCTGCCCGCTGTATGTGGATGCGCGGCGGCACCTCAAAAGGCGGTTATTTTTTAGGTGAAGATCTCCCAAAAGATAAGGCGCTTAGGGATGCATTCTTACTGCGCGTCATGGGATCTCCGGACCTCCGGCAAATCGATGGCATGGGCGGCGCTGACCCATTGACCAGCAAAGTGGCCCTTATTTCAAAATCAAGCCGGCCTAATGCGGATGTCGATTACCTGTTTTTGCAGATCTCGGTCGACCAGGCGATTGTGGCCGATCAGCAAAATTGCGGGAATATTCTGGCTGGCGTTGGCCCATTTGCTCTTGAACGTGGGCTTGTCGAGCCTGCGCAAGGCACAACCCGTGTGCGTATTTTCCTAAAAAATACACGACAGATCGCGCATGCGACAGTCAGTACGCCTGATGGCAGTGTTTCTTATGAAGGAAATGCGCAGATCGATGGCGTGCCAGGTACACACGCACCGATCCCGCTTGAATTTTTTGATACGGCTGGATCTCTGTGCGGCGCGCTCTTGCCGACGAACAATCGAGTGGATGAATTCAATGACGTTGCTTGCACATTAATCGACAATGGCATGCCATGTGTTGTTCTCCTGGCCCAGGACCTTGGGATAACCGGCTATGAAAGTCGTGAAGCGCTTGATGCCAACGCTGCGCTCAAGGCTCGCCTTGAAGCAATCAGGCTGAGTGCTGGAGAAGCGATGAGGCTTGGCGATGTAAAGGAAAAAACCGTGCCGAAAATGGTATTGGTTGCACCGCCCCGCCAAGGCGGAGCCATCACGACGCGCAGCTTCATCCCGCACCGCGCGCATGCTTCTGTCGGCGTTTTTGCGGCGGTTAGTGTGGCCACGGCCTGCTTGTTAGAAGGCACGCCGGCTGCAAAAGTGGCGCAACTCAACAGGTCTCAACATATGACAGTGCCGGTCGAACACCCCAGCGGAACGATGCAATGTATTCTGCGCCTGGATCAAAGCGGCAACGTCACCAGCGCTGGAATTGTTCGGACGGCCAGAAAACTGATGGATGGCGTCGTCTTCGCCTAGCCGCTCAGAACAGCGCAGCAAGGAGACCTGCTTTTGCTGCGATTTCATCATTGTCAGGTAAATCGCCTGAAACGCCAATGGCGCCCAGGGTTTGACCATCCTTTTCGATAAGTAAGCCACCAGCCGACGCAGCCATCTTACCCTCGGAGATACCATCAAGGCTGCCTGCAAACTGTGGACGCTCTTTGGCCATATCAGCATAAGCTCTGCTCGGCATCTGCAAGGCCAGCGCCGTCCAGGCTTTCGCTTGCGAGATGCCTAGGCGGAGGAAACTTGCGCCATCTTCCCGTTGAAAAGCTATGAGATGCCCACCTGCATCTAAGATTGATATTCCAAGCGGCTTCATCCCCTCTTCACGCGCCTTTGCGAACGCGGCAGAGATCATAGTATTGGCAGCCTCTAAAGTGAGGGTCATCGTCAGTCCTCGGTTGCTTTGCGGGTTTGTCGATGGGCGTGGAGCAATGGTTCAGTGTAGCCAGATGGCTGCTGGCCGCCTTTGAAGACCAAATCACATGCCGCTTCGAAGGCGATCGACGTTTCAAAATCAGGCGCCATCGGCAAATAGGCCGGATCTTTTGCATTCTGCGCATCCACCTTTTCGGCCATCCGCTTCATCACCTCAATAACTTGTTCTTTTGTGATAACCCCATGATGAAGCCAATTTGCCATATGCTGGCTAGAGATCCGGCAGGTCGCCCGATCCTCCATAAGACCGATGTCGTTAATATCCGGCACTTTAGAACACCCAACTCCCTGATCAACCCAGCGAACGACATATCCCAATATGCCCTGAGCATTGTTTTCAAGTTCGGCGGAAATGTCTTCAGCTGACCAGTTCTCCCCCTTCGATAGAGGCAGTGTTAAAATGTCTGACAGTGCAGCGCGCGGCCGGTTCTTTATCC
>CAKZYD010000209.1 GCA_937884085.1 uncultured Sphingomonadales bacterium
GATTTTCGGTCCGTCCGGCAGCGGCAAAAGCCGTCTCCTGCGCTCCATCGCTGGACTTGATGGGCGTGATACTGGGCGGGCAACGGGGTCTATCCAATTCGGGCCCTCCGTTTGGCAAGAGCATGCTGGCCGCGCCGCTACGCCAGCCCATGCCAGGTCAATTGGCTTTGTGCCGCAGCAGCCAGCGCTATTTCCGCATCTGACGGTTCAAGGCAATTTGGCCTATGCCGCGCGGCGCGGTGGCGGCGCAGGCCTCAGCCTGGAAGAGGCAATCGATATATTTGATCTTGCGGCGCTGTTGCCCAGGAAACCGACCACGCTGTCTGGCGGAGAAGCGCAGCGTGTCAGCCTGGCCCGGGCCTTGGCGCGGCGGCCCCGTCTCTTGTTGTTGGATGAACCCTTGTCTGGCCTTGATCGCCCCCGCGCCCTCAGCACGCTGTCAGCCATAGAAGCCGTGTGTCGACGCTTTGGGCTGACCGCCATCTTTGTCAGTCATATCGTCGAAGAAATCATCCGCATTGCCGATCGCACCATGCTGCTTTCGGGGCATACAGTGTTGGCTCATGGCCCAACGGTGGATGTCTTCGACCAGATTGATCAAGCCGCGGCCGTGGGCGCGTTTGAAGCAGGCAGTATATTGGAAGCCCGCGTCGCCGCGCATGATCCAGAGATGATGCTGACCTCTCTCAGCATATCGGGCGAGACGCTCGTTATGCCGATGCTGGACAGGCTTGAGGTCGGCGCTACTGTGCGGGTTAGACTGCGGGCGCGCGATGTGGCCGTCGCCTTGTCCCGTCCAGCTGATATTTCCATCCGCAACTGCCTGCCAGCCACCATTGTCTCCATAGAGCGGGTGGAAGGGTCCGCCTTTGCCGAGGTACGTATGCAGTTTGGCACAGCGACTTTGATGGCGCGGCTCACGGTGGCGGCTATTACAGCACTGCAGCTCGCCCCAGGTAAGCCAGTCTTTGCGCTGGTGAAATCAATCAGCTTTGATCGCCGGCTTTTCTAGCTCGATACGGCCAGTTTGCTGAGGCCTAGCCGCATTTTGAATAGCCGCAGCTGATACAGGTGTCACAGCCTTCCTGCTTGATGAGCGCTGGCGCCCCGCATTTGGGGCAACTGGCTGCGCCCGCATGCGCTGGCGCGCCATCATCATTGGTGCCCACCGCCTTGCGCACTTTTTCTTGTGCATCTAGGGCTAGGCCGTCATCGGGTGCTTCCATGAAACCGATGTCGATCAGATGCTGTTCAATGACATCGCCAATACTGGCCAGCAAGGACGGGACATAGCGCCCTTGTACCCAATAGCCCCCGCGCGGGTCGAACACGGCTTTTAGCTCTTCAACGACAAAGCTTACATCGCCGCCACGGCGGAACACGGCTGAGATCATCCGCGTTAAAGCGACAGTCCAAGCATAATGTTCCATGCTTTTTGAGTTGATGAACACTTCAAAAGGGCGTCGGCGCCCATCTTGGATGACGTCATTCAAGGTGATGTACATGGCATGGTCAGAGGCCGGCCAGCGCACCTTGTACGTTTTGCCTGGCAATACCTCCGGCCGGTCAAGCGGCTGGGTCATGTAGACAATGCCGCCCGCTTCATAGACATCTTTTGGCTTTGCCGTGGCCGCGGGGCTCTCAGCAAGCGGCAATTGCGGCTCTTCTTTTCCCTGCTCGTCTTTGGTTTCTAAAACAGAGCCAGTGACGTCATTGGGCCGATAGGTGGTGCAGCCTTTGCAGCCGGACCGGTAAGCCTCAGCATAAACGTCCTTAAAGTCCTCAAAACTGATGTCTTCGGGGCAATTGATGGTCTTGGAAATCGATGAATCAATATGGCGCTGAACAACGGCTTGAACCTTTACATGGTCCATGGGGCTCAGGGTTTGCGCGGTAACAAAATAGTCTGGGAGCGGCGCATCCTCGCCGAATTTCTCGCGGAACTTGCGATAGGCGTAATCGCTTACGGTTTCTTCTTTTCGGGTATTGTCTGGCATCAATACCTTGCGCGTATAGGTGAAGGAGAACACTGGCTCGAGGCCGGACGACACATTGTCCGCGAAGAGCGAAATGGTGCCGGTTGGCGCGACGGACGTCACAAGCGCGTTGCGAATACCATGTTCTGCAATGGCGGTTTGCACATCCTCATCCAGCGCCTTAATCGTCGGCGATGCCAAATACTGATCGCGGTCAAATAGCGGGAAGGCACCTTTCTCTTTCGCCAGGTCAACGGAAGCTAAATAGGCTTCGCGCTGCAATAGGCCGAGCCAATGATCAATCGTCTTTAGGGACCGTGCCCCGCCATAGCGCTGCCCCACCATGATAAGGGCGTCAGCCAGGCCAGTAACGCCAAGCCCGATGCGCCGTTTCGCCTTGGCTTCCTGGCGCTGTTCATCGAGTGGAAACTGCGAGACATCGACGACATTATCCATCATGCGCACGGCTGTGTGGATGGTTTGTTTGAGGGCTGCTTCATCAAGCGCGGCGTCTTCCTCAAAAGGCTGGGTGATAAACCTAGCTAAATTAACGGACCCCAGCAGGCAGGCGCCATAAGGCGGGAGGGGCTGTTCGCCGCAGGGATTGGTGGCGAAAATCTCCTCACAATAGGCCAGGTTGTTGCGCGCATTGATGCGGTCGATGAAAATCACACCTGGCTCTGCATAGGCATAAGTCGAGCGCATGATCGTGTCCCAAAGATCCCGGGCAGCCAGGGTTTTGAACACGGTTCCATCAAACACCAGGTCCCAAGGCTGGTCCTCTTCTACGGCTTTCATGAAGCTATCTGTCACCAGTACGGTCAGATTGAACATGCGCAGTCGCCCAGGGTCCCGTTTGGCTTTGTTGAAGTCTTCAATGTCGGTGTGATCGCAGCGCATGGTGGCCATCATGGCGCCGCGGCGATAGCCTGCTGACATGATGGTACGGCACATGGAATCCCAGACATCCATGAAGCTGAGTGGCCCAGAGGCGTCCGCGCCCACACCTTTGACCAGGGCCCCTTTTGGCCGGATGGTGGAAAAGTCATATCCGATGCCGCCGCCTTGCTGCATGGTCAGCGCGGCTTCCTTTAGATTGCTAAAGATGCCGTCCAGCGAATCGGGCACGCAGCCCATCACAAAGCAATTGAACAGCGTGACGTCCCGCCCCGTTCCTGCCCCTGCAAGAATGCGGCCGGCGGGCAAATATTTATAGTCTTTCAGCGCTTCATAAAACGTATCGG
Organism: uncultured Sphingomonadales bacterium; assembly: GCA_937884085.1. Lineage (GTDB taxonomy): Bacteria > Pseudomonadota > Alphaproteobacteria > Sphingomonadales > CAKZYD01 > CAKZYD01. Next base: position 3,221 of record CAKZYD010000209.1, read on the forward strand.
CCCAAGCCTGCTGGCTGACCGGCGCTTCGCAGGCGGCAAGCGCATCGGCCACTCGGCGCCAGCTGTCCTCAATGGTTTTATCGACCGCTTCACCATCCGTGGTTTTCAGCCGATATTTCATATCCCAGATTTGCTGCGAAATTGCCGCGCTCGTGGCCATGTTAATGCGCCTCATTTGGTCGTGGTGTTGAGCCTGAGCCCATATTGGGCTGTGCCGACTCACGCCCAGAATGCTGTGCAAAACCAACGCCGTTTGCAAGGGAAATTTTCCTGTTTTGTTCTCCTCAGTTTTTCCCGCATCTGTCCTAGGCCTTCTCCACAGGGTTGTTCTGCTGCGTTGACAGTAGCGCATCGCTGGCAGGCTCAATGGTGCTTTTGAGTGTCTCCAGCAGCTCGGCTTTTTTCAGGCCTGGCGGTATTTGCGGCAGAAATCGAACCTCAATGGCGCCGGGATATTTGCGCCAAGATTTGCGCGGCCAGACTTGGCCGCTGTTCAGCGCAAAAGGATGGATGGGCATATCAAGTTGGCGATAAAGCGCCGCCACGCCCGGCTGGTAGGGCTTGCTTGTGCCGGGGGCGACACGTGTTCCTTCGGGAAAGATCACGATAGGGCGACCATCTTTCGCCGCTTGGCGCGCGGCGCCTAGCATGGCGCGCAGTGCGGCCGAACCCGCTGAGCGGTCAATGGGGATCATATCGAGTTTCCAGATATACCAGCCAATCAGCGGCAGCCAGTTGAGCTCTTTTTTTAATACAAAAGCTGGGCGATCCAGAACCAGCGATAACAAGATGGTTTCCCACGCACTTTGGTGTTTGCCAGCTGTGATATAACCGCCGCCTTCCGGTGGTATGTCTCCGGTCACGCGCCAGGTGATCCCGCAGATGTGCTTTAAGAGGGACGCTGTCATGCGCGCCCATAGCCGATAGGACACGAACAGATAGTCCTTGGGCAACAAAAGCGTCGGCAACGAGAGGAGCGCCAGGACAAGCGTGCCTGAAAAGAACAGCAGGTTAAACAGAGCGGAGCGCAAAGTGGTCATGACAGGCAAGAGGTCATGCAAAAAGGCGGGCAAAAAACAACCGGATAAGGGCGAGGCTATATTTCGTGAACTCGCGCAGTTGCAGCATTGGGCCATGTGGTTGCGGCACTGTAATTGTCACCAAGCTGGCCTCTGGCATAACGGCCGATAACTCTGCCAGAGCGCGGGGCATATGATAGGCTGATGTCAACACAAAAGCCTCTTTCATAGGGCGGGTCTTAAGCCATTCGGCCGCTTCCAGCGCGTTTCCAATGGTCTCGCGCGCTTCATAGCCTAAGGTGATGCAGCACATCACATCGGTTTCGCTCAGCCCGTCAATCTGCGGCAAATTGCTCGGCTTAAAGCCTTCGCCGAGGCCGGAGATAAAAACATGGCTGGTGCGTTTATCGGCCAATAGGTTGAGCGCCTCTTCCAGCCGGCCTGCATCGCCTGTTAAGACAATTGTATTGGCCCTCGTGATGGCTGAGGCCAGTACTGCCTCTGAGGTCTTGGAAAAGCTGTCTTGGCGCGCATTGAATACCAGGAAAGCGCCTAGCAGCAGGGCGATGAGACCCACGCCAATCCGGACTGCCAGCGTCATGGGATTTGCCGCAGGGCGTGAAAAACAGTCATGCGCGCCGTTATCAGCGTGAGGATCGCGGCCAGTACAGGCAAGGGCAGGATCGCCGCCATCGCCCAGCCAGTGCTGCGCATGATGCTCAGCAGGCCGTCCTCATTGCCATCCAGCGTCATCCCAAGCACAACAAGCGTCAGCAAGGCGCCCACTGTGCCCGCCGCGCCGCCGATCAGCCCCAGGCGCATAAAGCTATATTGGAATTCCTTGGCAATGACCGTGTCTTCAGCGCCCATATGATGGACGATTTGGATTGTCGGTCGGTGCGCTGCCAATTGCGCGCGCGTTCCAAACACCACGACCGCCACTGCTGCTATCAAGACAACTGCCAGGATAAAATATGCATTGGCAATCAAGGCCAGCGCTGGTCGGCGCAGTTGCGACAGCCAGGTGCCAGCGCCATCTACCCGAGCGTCCTTAAACGTCTTAAGCGCTGCTTCGAGCGTTGCCGCATCAATCGCGCTGCCATCGCTCACTTTTACGTCGATCAGCGCTGGGACTGGCAAATCATCAGTCACATTGCCTTTTCCGAGCCACGTCTCCAGCAGCGCTTTGTTATCGGCTGTGGAGAGAATCTCATAGCTCGCCACACCAGTGGTTGTGTCCAATAGCGGCTTGAGAGCCTTGGCTATTTCATCTTCTAATGTTCCTGGGTCATAGGCATCTGCCGGGATTTGGATGGTGAAAGAGCGATCAAGATTGCGGCTCCAGGTGCCAATCCCCAATTGCAGCGATAGCGCCGCAAACAGCGATAGCGCGCTCATATACATCATCACGGCGATAATAACCGGCAGAAGCCCGCCCGCCCGCGCGCCATCGGGCAGGATGTTAAATTGTGGCTTGAGTATTGGAAGGATCAAGCCACGCCACCTTGATACGGCGATGGAACAAGCTCGCCATCTTCCAGATGCAGGATATTGGCCGATACGCGCTCCAATAGCCCTGTCTCATGTGTTGCAATTACCACAGTCGTGCCGATTTTGTTGAGCTCAGCAAAGAGATGCAGCAAGCGCCGCGACATTTGCGGGTCCACATTGCCGGTCGGTTCATCGGCAATCAACATGTCTGGCCGCCCGATCACAGCCCGGGCAATGGCAACGCGCTGCTGCTCTCCGCCGGACAGCGTTGGCGGGGTGGCATCCATGCGGTCTGCCAAGCCCACCCACGTGAGCAGCTCGCGCACATGGTCGCGAATTTGTGCGTCTTTACCGCCGGCAAGCCGCAGCGGCAGCGCCACATTTTCTAAGGCGCTCAAATGATCCAATAAGCGAAAGTCTTGAAACACGACGCCAATGCGCCGCCGCAGTGCGGGCAGCCGTCGCCGCGCCATATTGGCGGCATCTTGGCCGAAAATCTCAATGATGCCACGAGAGGGCCGATGGGCGAGGTATAAAAGCTTGAGCAGCGATGTCTTCCCCGCGCCGCTCGGTCCGGTCAAGAAATGAAAGCTGCCTGGCTCGAGTTGAAAGGTGATGTTGCGCAGAACTTCCTTCCCCAGGCCATAGCGCATGCCAACATTTTCAAAGCGCACACGATTCGCCTGGCCCACGCTTTCCAGTGTCGGGGTCACAGCATTTGCCGATAAGGTGGACACGACTTTCTCCCCAAAGCGCCGGATGGTGTTTGGCCCATCACTGTAGTGCTTTGAAGCGGCAAATAAAGGGGTAAGGTGGCAATCGCCCATGCTCGCGCGGCATGCAATTCGCGCGCAGCCTGCTTGCAACATTTTCGAAAACCGGTCAAAAGCACTGCAGGTAGGAAAAGCGGAGCGGCTTTTTTTGATCGTCACATGTGAAAACTGTTCTAGCCGATTTGTCGTCGACCCCAAGCAATTGGAGCCCAGGGGCCGCCGGGTTCGCTGTGCGCGCTGCAAATATGTGTGGTTTCAAGCGCCCTCGGACGAAGCCGTTCTGTCTGGTGAAGCTGATGTGGCTGCAGCCCAGCAAGAAGATCGAAAGCAGATTTTTCGGCGAAGCGGCGAAGCTGTTGCTGATGCGGCCGCGCCAGGCCCCTTCACGGAACCAGAGCCAACCCCAGAGCCTGATGACAGCGCCATGTCTGACGCGGCCGCTGTGGACGAGGATATTTCATCGGAGGCGGATACACCCGGGTTTGACGACCCGCAGGTGCAACCTGAGCCCGCCTCGGATGACGCGCCTGAGCCGCAAGAAGACGAAACCTTTCCCGACCTGCCTTGGGGCAAAGCGGATAGACCACGACGCTCTCAGGTACCGGCGGTGTATAAAGAACGCTCGCCTTGGCTGGTGGCGGCCGGTTGGGCTGTCCTTTTCGCGCTGGTTGCATCGACCTTTAGCGGGCTTATTTTCGCGCGCGAAACCATTGCATCGAAAATACCGTCCACGAAACCGCTTTATGCCGCTATCGGGCTGGAAATTGAGCCGGAGATCATTGAATATAATGTGGCGCGGTATCTCAGACTAGAAACGCCGCCGCCGCCGCCGGCTGACTTGCGCGACGGCATGATTGTGCAAGAAGTCACAGGCACTATCACCAACACTGCCAACGCGCCGGTCAAGCTCCCTGTGCTGGAGGGCAAATTGTTAGACCGGGACAACAATGAGCTCTACCGCTGGGTTTTCTCTGCTGACACCGATGTCTTAAAGCCGGGTGAGCGCATTGCCTTCGCCACTGAAATTGTGGACATGCCGCAAGAGGCGGTTGAAATGGAGCTTAGCTTTGCTGAAAACGCTGCATCTAGCGGCGCGGCAGGCCAAAGCGATTCCTACCAAAACTCGCGCTAGCGCCGTCTCATAGTCTGGGTGGATATGAGATGGCGCTAGAGTTTTTCCTTTGCCGCACTTTGCGGGCGCATAACCGACGCCCACTTATGCTGAAAGTGCTCTAGACCATGGCAAATATTCTTGTTGCCGAAGATGACCCGGCCGTGCGGGACTTTGTTAGCCGCGCTTTAGAAGCGCATGGCTATAGCGTGGAGACCGCCAGTGATGGCGGCGCGGCGCTAGAAGAACTGCAGCAGCGCGGCTATGACCTGCTGCTCACGGACATCATGATGCCCGTCATGGACGGTATTGCCCTTGCCCTGCAAGCGGCGGAGCTTCACCCTCATATGCCGATTTTGATGATGACGGGCTACTCCGGCCAAAAAGAACGCGCCCACAATCTCGATGCCTTGATTGAGGACGTTCTTTTAAAGCCGTTTAACCTGGACCAGTTGCGCAAGGCGGTCAGTGCCGCCCTGTCTTGACTGTGCCTTGACTGTCTTAGCCTAAATTTTGTGGCCTAGCTCGCAGCAGGGGCTGCGTCTGCGCCAATCCCTAGCTCGTTGGGCTCCATGGTTTGGAACTAGGATAAGCTGAAGAGGTGCGCGTGAATGACGGCAAGCGTGCCGTTTTGATTCATCTCCGAAACGGCTTTCTGCTTTAACTCTCTGAGCTTGTTTTCATCGATAATGCGGAAACCGGAAAAGCGCGTTGGCTTATCGCCGTTTTGCACCACCGCTTCCCCCTCGCGGAGCAGCTCAAGTTCATTCAGCTTTTCGCAAAACAGCCGGGTTTGGGCAACGCCGCGCTCATAGCGCTCACAGAAGGTGAGAATATCTTTGGTGAGCTGGCTGCCTTCTTCGCCGTCGAACAGCTTCCGGCTACCTGCTTTTTGAACGATTTTTGCTGTTGGGTCTATGCAGAGGCTCAGTTTTTCATCGCCATCGCGTAAACGGGCCAGCATGAACGGGTAGCGACGGATATACGCGGGAATATACACCTCCTTCTTCCAGCCGCCGTCATCTTCCACATAGCTGTTGATGCCTTGGCGCAGGCCCATGATTGCGATGGGCTGGCCAATGCCTTGGCTATCAAACACAACGGGGAAAAACCGCTGCGCAATGGGAAATTCCTCTGCCAGCAACGGCACAAGATGCGCTTCCTTCGCAAACTCGAAATTGGGCGTATCTGCCAAACACAGGTCGCTATGATCGCGGTGGTTCAATGGCTCCACGGTGTTGAAAAACATAGGCAGGCGCGGCGCACTACCATCTCCATTTGTGGGAGGCGTATTTTGGTCGTTTGAAGCGGGTGTCTCATCAGCCATGGGAGACTGGCTCCTTTCTCTGCGTACTTAATTTTGAATGGCTAAAAGCCGAATGGCAGGCCTGTTAGCGTGTTTGAGGCGGTTTGGCCACGGCAAAACGCCCAAGTTGGCTGCAAAGGCGGCCAGGGGGGGCCGGTGCAAAAAAAAGCCCACCAGTTTCGGCATAAAGTCCGAAGGTCTGGCGGGCGTCCAAAGAGGACAGGTCAGGGAGGAAAAAGGAAGCTCTTGTGGGTAAGCCTAGTTCAGGCGCTCTGCTAAGAACCGTGCGGCCGGAGAATTCACCAGATTGTTGGGTGAGACCGTTGCAGCATAGTCGTCACTGGCCAGATATTGCCGTGCAATATAAGGGCGGCCAATCGGACCTTCTTCGATTTTGGCGCTCTGATTGGCCACTTGGCTCACCAGCTCTGGAAGGTTGGTAAGGTCAAGCTGGTTCACCGGCGTTTTTGCTTCCGCGACTGCGATGAACATGGTCATGCCAACCAAAACAAGTCCGACGCGAAGAACGTTGTCACGGACCAGTGTAGCAACACTGTTGGTGAAAGCGGTGTTTGCAGATGCCATGGGTCGTCTCCTATTGGCTTCCAGCGTCTTGCTCGCTGGCTGTGTCGTCGTTGGGCTTTGATGTAGACCGGTGCTGCCCGTTTCAGAAGCCGTGAAGATCATATAATTCTGTTCTCAATCACTGAACAATCACCTTTATGTGATGCATCCGTGAGTATAATTGGAAACAACGAACACAGTGTTCGGGTTTCTCGATCAATGGCCATTTGGCGCGTTTCTCTCGCGGGGCTTTTCACTGGAAGCGCGCTATGCAACGGTAAGCCGATGCGGCCGCTCCTCATTTGTTTTGCAATCTTTTTCAGCGGGTGTGGTGGGCCGATTGATCGACCAGCGCGTGAGGACAAAACTCATATCGTGCGTGTGAACGATGATGAGGTGCGCACGCTTGACCCTCATAAGGTCAGCATTGTGACGGATGGGCGTGTGGTGGGGGATCTTTTTCAGGGCCTCATCGATCTAGACGTATCCGGCAGGCCCATCCCGGGGCAAGCCCAGTCTTGGTCGGTCAGCGATGATGGCCTGACATGGGTCTTTATCTTGCGACCTGATTTGGTCTGGTCGGACGCAACGCCCCTGTCGGCGGAGGATTTTGTCTATTCTTTCCGCCGCTTGGTGCTGCCTGCAACGGCTGCGCCCTACGCCAACTTGGTGAACGGCTGGGTCGGCGCGCGGGCCATCTTAAAAGGCGAGGCGCCCGCGGAAAGGCTTGGCGTCACCGCCCTTGATAGTCAAACGCTAGAGATACAGCTGATCCGGCCAGAACCAGCACTGCTTAACATGCTCGCCTATGCCGCTTTGGTGCCTGTACCGCGGCATGTCATTGCCAAACATGGTGATGCGTGGAGCCGGCCTGGAACGCTCATCGGAAATGGGGCTTACACCTTAAGCAGCTGGCGGCGCCAAGCCTCCATGGAGATGGTCAAGAACCGGCGCTTTCATGCCGCTGACAGCGTAGCGCTGGACCGCGTCACCTATGTTCCCATTAGCGATGAAATGGCAGCTGTGCGTCAGTTTCGCGCTGGCGAGGTTGATATTGTTCCAGATTTTCCGGGAACCATGGCGGCGGTGCTGGAGCAGCAGCTGGGCGACCAGGTCCATATCGGCCCTTATTTGACGACCTTTTATTGGGTTTTTAATACCACCAAGCCGCCCTTCGATAGTCCCGCTGTCCGCCGCGCCCTTTCGATGAGTGTGGACCGGGAAGCCATCATCAAATCCATCATGCGCACTGGCAATGCGCCCGCTTATGCCATGGTTCCGCCAGATACAGGAAGCTATGGCCCAGCTCATTTGCCTGATTGGGCGTCTTGGCCGTTGGAAGCCCGGCGCACTGAGGCGAAGCGTCTATTAGAGGCGGTCGGCATTACGCCTGCGTCACGGCTCGAAGTGGTCCATCGCTATAACACGTCTGACACCTATCAACGCATTGCCTTGGCGATCGGCCAAATGTGGGCGGAACTTGGCGTCGATCTCGTCTTGTTCAACAGCGAGACTGCGGTGCATTATGCTGCCCTGCGCTCGGGCGACTATGTGCTGGGCAGAGCGGGGTGGGCGGCGGATTATGCTGCGCCGGAAAACTTCTTGTTTGTCTTCGCAAGTGCCAGCAAAGGGCTCAACTATCCACGCTATCGAAACCCGCGCTATGATGAGTTGCTGGACGCAGCGGTATCAGAAAGCGATGTGCCAACGCGCATGGCGTTGATGCGGCAGGCCGAAGCGATCTTGATCGAGGACAGCCCGATCCTGCCGATCTTCTACTATGTGTCAAAATATCTCGTTGCAGACGACGTCACCGGCTGGAGCCCAAATGTGCTGAGCGCCCATCGCAGCCGCTGGCTTGGGTTTGCACCATGATAGGTGTGCTGGCCTCGCGCCTGCTGTGGGCCATCCCGACCATGCTTGCCATTATTACGCTTGCGTTTTTCATGATGCGCATCGCGCCTGGCGGGCCTTTTGATGGCGAAAGGGCGATGACGGCGGAGGTGAAGGCCAATTTAGAGCGCGCCTATAAGCTCGATAAGCCCGTTTACGTTCAATATGGGCACTATCTTGCAGGCGTGGTGCAAGGCGATTTCGGCCCCTCTTTTCAATATCGCGACCAATCCGTCAGTGGGCTGATCCGGCAAGGCCTTGGGCCAAGCCTGCTGGTGGGCGGGCTTGCCGTCAGCCTTGCCTTTGTCATGGGCATGGCCTTGGGCATCACAGCTGCCACGCATCAAGGCGGCGTTGTTGACCGGCTGACGATGGCGCTTGCCTCGCTGGGCCTTGCCTTGCCGAGTTTTGTGATCGCGCCTTTATTGGCGCTCGCCTTTGGCGTTGGGCTGCGGTTGTTTCCGGTCGCTGGCTGGGGCACAGCGGCGCATTTGGCGCTTCCGGTTTTTGCTTTGTCGATCCCCTATGCCGCCAGCATCGCCCGGCTGACCCGGGGCGGTATTCTCGCCACAACGTCCGCCCCCTTTGTGCGCACGGCGCGGGCAAAGAATGTGTCACCGGCCCGGATTTTGTGGCGCCATATCCTGCCGCAGGCGATCATGCCGGTGGTCAGCTATTTAGGCCCCTCGGCAGCAGGCGTCCTCACCGGCTCGGTCGTGATCGAAACGATTTTTCAAATCCCAGGCATTGGCCGCTATTTCGTGCAAGGTGCTCTCAACCGGGATTTCACCTTGGTGATGGGGGTTGTGATCGTCTATGCGGCCATGATCATCGTCTTCAATCTGCTGGTTGATCTTGTCTTGCAACGCCTTGATCCGCGCACCCGGAGCACAGCCTAGTGCCCCGCGCGGCCTTTTGGATCTTTATGGCTGTGGTCATCCTGTGTTTTGTCGGGCCGTTTCTCCTTCCCTTTTCTGCCGGGCAGATGGATTTGCTCGATACCTATGCGCCGCCATCCCTTGCCAGCGGCCATCTGCTTGGCACCGATGCGCTGGGCCGGGATGTGCTGGCCAGGGTATTGGAGGCAGGCCGGGTTTCCTTGGCTGTGGGCTTTGCCGCCACGCTGGCCAGCAGTCTGATCGGCGTCTTCTATGGCGCGGTTGCTGGCTATCGGGGCGGCACCACCGATCAGCTGATGATGCGCTTTGTCGACGTGGTCTATGCCCTGCCGTTCATGTTCTTCGTAATTGTCCTCATGGTCATTGTGGGCCGGCAGGTTTGGCTTATCTTCGTTGCCATCGCGGCTGTCGAATGGCTGACCATGGCGCGCATTGTGCGCGGGCAAACCGCCTCTCTGCGGCAAATGGATTTCATCAAAGCCGCGCATGCCATGGGCCTGCGTGATGGCGTTATCATCCGGCGTCATATCGTGCCCAATTTGGCGACCCCGGTGGTCATTTTCGCCACCTTGTCCGTGCCGCAGGCCGTTATGATCGAGAGTTTTCTCTCCTTTCTGGGCCTTGGCGTGCAGGAACCGCTATCCAGCTGGGGCAGCATGATCCAGCAAGGGGTGGCGGATATGGAATTCGCGCCCTGGCTGCTCATCGCGCCGGCAGCCGCCATGGTCGTCACGCTGGTATGCCTTACTGTGCTGGGGGATGCGGCCCGGGATCGCCTGGATAAGCGCGCCACATGACGCTCGCAGTGGACAGCTTGCGCATTGCCTATGCTGGCAGCGCTGTTGTGGATGGGGTTTCGTTCAGCCTTCCGCCTAGCAAATGCCTTGGCGTCGTCGGAGAATCAGGCTCTGGTAAAAGCCAGATGGGCCTGGCCTTGATGGGCCTTCTCCCTGCCACCGCTGAGACCGATGGCACAGTCCACATCCATGGCGAGGCTTTGCCTGACGTTGCCCGGCGCGACCAGTTGGCCATGGTGTTTCAAGACCCACAATCGGCCTTCTGCCCCCATATGCGTATTGCGGACCAAGTGTTTGAAGCCATGGGCGGGCGCGATGCTACTGCGGCGGCCGCCTTCTTGAAGCAAGCGGGCCTTTCGAACCCGGAGCAAGTGCTGGCCGCTTATCCCCACGCCCTGTCCGGCGGCATGCGCCAGCGGGCCATGCTGGCCATGGCCCTGGCGCGCACGCCTTCGGTCATTGTTGCCGACGAGCCAACGACCGCCCTCGATGCAGAGGTGCAGCTGGCGCTTTTAAAAGAGTTCGCCGCCGTCAAAGCGAGCGGTGTGTCGTTGATCCTGATCAGTCATGACATGGGGGTCATTGCTGGCCTGGCCGATGATATCCTGGTGATGCAAAATGGACGCGCTGTTGAGCAAGGCGCTGCCGAGGCCATTCTGCGCCAGCCGCAACACCCTTACACGCGTGATTTGATTGCAGCGGCGACGCTGAAACAGGCCGTCCCAGCACAAACACAAGCAGGGCCAGTGTTGATCGAAGGCCGCGGCCTCACCAAGCGCTTTCCTATGCCGAAAGCCCATCCTTTCGCGCGGACCCACGTGAAGCAGGCGCTGGTCGATGCGGCCATTGAAGTCCGGGCTGGCGAAACGTTGGCCATTGTTGGCGAATCAGGGTCAGGCAAGTCAACGCTGGCGAGCCTGATGCTTGGCCTTGCGCCGCCCAGCGAAGGTGAGGTTCTGTGGAAAGGCCAGCATTTCACAGCCCTTCCGCCACAACATCAAAGGCGGCTGCGCCGCCATGTGCAGCCGGTCTTCCAAGACCCCTTTGCCAGCTTTGACCCGCAGCGCACCCTCGGGCGATCTATTCAAGACATGATCGACCTGCACGGCACAAACCACAGTGTTGAGGCGCTCCTTGCGTCTGTGAATCTGTCGCCAGATATTGCAGAGCGGTACCCGCACCAAGCCTCTGGCGGACAAAACCAGCGCGCAGCCTTGGCCAGAGCCTTAGCGGCGGACCCGGAGGTCCTCGTCTGTGATGAAGCACTCAGCGCGCTCGATAAGACCACGCAAGCACAAATCCTGGCGCTCTTACAACGCATCAAAGAAGAGCGCGGCCTTGCCATGTTGTTCATCAGCCACGACCTGGATGTGGTGGCTGCCATTGCAGACCGCATCGCCGTCCTAAAGGACGGTCATATGGTTGAGACGGGGCCTGTCCAGCAGATCATGCAAAGCCCGCAATCGCCTTATACGCAGCGCCTATTGGCAGCGCAGACTGTGCCAGATGCAGCCGTAATGCGCGCGAAGATTACAGCGTCTTGAGCCAATCGCGCCGGGCGTTGAAGGCTGCCAGCGGGAAGTCGGTGAAGACGCCGTTCACGCCAAGATCGAAGACTGCTTTATATTCATCCCCCGGCGTTTTGAACGGCGCAGGCACATCATCGGACCGGAATGTCCAGGGATAGATCTTCAGCCCAGCGTCTTTTGCCGCTTTCACAAGCCCCGAATCTTTCAGGTCTGGCGTGACAAGCGCGGATTTGTTTGGGCCAATCGCATCGGCATATTTGGCAATCTCCGCCATATCCGGCCAATCGTCCGGGCCGCGCAGATAGAGAAGCTGCACCTTATTGAGGTTCTTCACCTTCGGCATGCTTTTCAGGAAGTCAGGCTCGAAGCACTGCATGAAAGACGTCTGCAATTTGCCTGCATTTAAGCGGTCAAAGAAGGGCTGCAACGCTGCCAAAACATCAAAGCCCAGCGAGGCAGCCACCGAGGGCTGCTTAATCTCTGGAAACAGGCGCCAATAGCGAAACTCGGCCTCTTCCAAGACCTCAGCAAAGGTCGGAATGGTATAAGTATCATCGAACGCGCTTTTACGGCCTTGGACAGGCGTTCGCGCGCGCAGCTGGCCAATCTCTTCCAGCGTGAAGTCTTCGGCAAACCAATCTGCCTCTTTCCGGCCAGGCTTGGTCGTGCGCCGGTCCGCGAATTGCGGCAGGTCGGCGACATTGGTTGTCGTCGACAAATACCGGTCATGGCGGCAGATCAAATGGCCGTCTTTGGTGAACACGAGGTCTGGCTCAATGGCATCGGCATAGAGCGAATGTCCCAAGCGGTAGGCCCCGAGCGTATGTTCCGGGCGCTTCCCAGAGGCACCGCGATGGGCGATGATCATGGGCTCTTGCGGCGGCTTCAGCTTCATGGCCTCCTCCGCTGTTGCCTTTGACCCTATGCTGCTGGCCAGCAGACTACCGCCTAGCCCAGCAACAGCCGTGCGCCGTGTCCACTTCATACCACAGGCTCCAAGGTCGTTTCATCTGGGGCGCCGCCGGGAACAACGCGAAAGACCGGGCCGTCCTTGGCGTCAAAGTCGCGGGACTTGACCGTGGAGACATAGTGGTAGCGCGCAATAGCCTCCTCCCGCGTCAACCGGATGGTGACATAGCCGCGGTCCTTGGCGTTCATGTATTTCACATCCGGTGAGGCGTCCTTTAATCCCGCTTCAACGGTCTCCGGCGCGATAGGCAAATAGCCTTCGAACCCAGGGGATGAAACCGACGGTGTTGCCACTTCCCAGCCAACAGGCCCGCGCTTATCCGTTAGCTGGGAGACCCAGCTATTGTGCGTGTCGCCGGCTAAGACGATGAGATTTTTAGCAAATTGTCGGGCCTGATCAAACAGGCGTTGCCGCGCTGCCGGATAGCCGTCCCACGCGTCCATATTGAGGGGCAGACCAAAGGGCACCAGCTGCGCAACAGCGCGCAGACTTTCGCTCAGCGCGTTATCTTCGTCACTGGCATAGGTCCCAACGTCTTTTGGGATGAACACCTTGGCCATTAACACTTGCTGGGCCAAAATTTGCCATGGCTGTCCGCGTTTCTTGGAGCCTTCGAGCTGTGGGCCAAGCCAGGCTTCTTGTTCCTCGCCCAGCAACGTCCGGGCCGGCTCCTCCAGCTTTTCCTTAAAGCCGCCGACGTCGGGCAAATAAGTCAGATAAGGTGGTGCGTCTTTGGGGTCAAAAGTGCGAATAACATCCAGGTCGAGCAATGGCTTTGGCGGCTTTTCGCGCATATCAAAAGGCACCGCCAGTCGCTCGACTTTTGTGGCGGCCATAGTCGCTTGTGCATCCGGCGTGCGCAGCGGCTTTGGATTGTCCTGGTCGCTCACATCCACAGCGATGGTGCGCGGGTCAAAGTCGGTTGCGTAGTTCAGCTGCTTGTCGCGGCCCCATAGCCTTGTGTCCAACACCACGAGGCGGGCCAAATCGCCTAGATCGATGCTGCGCCAGGGCCGCCGCATATCCGCGCGGGTTGGCATCCACTCATCATAGGCCTTTAAGGCCGCATCCCGGCGCTCTTCAAACAGTCCTTCGGTGCCGGGTTGATGGTTTTCTGCGCCCGCAGACCATGTATTATTGCTGATTTCATGGTCATCCCAAATTGCCACAAAGGGGTGGGCTTGATGGGCTGCTTGTAAGTCTGGATCTGACCGGTAGAGCGCATAGCGCTTGCGATAGTCTTGCAGCGTCAGGATTTCCGTTTCAGGGTCAGCGATGCGCCCCTTGGCTTCAACGGATGGGTCCGAATAGGTCCCCTTAGCATATTCATAAATATAGTCGCCCAGATGCAGCACGATATCGATATCGGCATTGGCGGCGATTTGGCGATATACATGGAAGAAACCATAGGGATAGTTGGAGCATGAGCAGCTCGCAATGGTCATGCTCTCCACATCGCCCACTGGCAAGGTCATCGTGTGGCCAACGGGGGAGACTTGATCCAGCGCTTTGAAGCGGTAGACATAGCGTTTGCCCGGTTTGAGGCCGGACACATCGATTTTGACGGTATAATCACGGGCCGCGCTTGCCGTCCCCTTGCCTTCGGCCACAAGCGCGTCAAACGTGTCTGTTTCCGAGACTTCCCACGTGACTGGAATTGGCGCGTCAGCGGCGTCTACAGACACTCGCGTCCACAAGATCACGCGGTCTGAGAGTGGATCCCCGCTGGCAACACCGTGCTGGAAGATGGGAGCGGCTTCTAAAACTTCTTCCTGCGCACCGGCCGCCGCTGCGGCCGCGCCAAGCCCCATGGCTTGAAGCATGGCACGGCGGCCAATTGTGAAGCGTGATGTCATGGACTGAAGGTCCTTAAAAGCGTCCGGTCAGCTCAATGCCATATATGCGCGGTGCGCCAGGAATGAATGTTGGCCGACCGAACAGACCACCGGTATTACCGCCGTCAATCAAATACTCTTTGTCGAACATGTTGTTCACAAAAGCTTCAACCTGCCATCCGTCGTCGGTATCCTTAAGGCCCAAACGTGCATTGACCAGCGAATAGCTGTCTTCCTCAACGCCGGCGACATTCGGCTGTTCAAAGAATTTTTGCCCCTCAAACGTCCAAGTGAGCGAGCCAATAACCGCTACGTCATCGGTCAGGTCTTGCTCATAGAGCGCGCCAAGGGCTGCGGCCCAGCGTGGCTGCAACCGGAAGCGCTGCCCGGCCAAATTGCCATTTTGCGGATCATCATTGATTTCCGCGTCGATATAGGCTGCATTTCCAAAGAGCTGGAATTCCTCAGTGACCTGGGCTGAAAAATCCGTTTCAACACCCCAGTTGGTCGCCCCACTGGCGCTAGATGGGATGAACATGCCGACATTATCCGGATCAGGAATTGTAACCTGGAAGTTCTCATAGTCTTGGTAGAATATGCCGACGGTTGCAAACAGCCGATTGTCAAAGAAGTTACCTTTGATGCCACCTTCATAGTTCCAGATGATTTCGGCGGGAATGAAGGTTGCATCGGCAAATGGCGGTACGGTGACCGTATTGCCATTAATCTCGCGCATGTTTGCAGTCATGACGTCGATAACGTCCGAACGTCGCCCGCGTCCGGCCGTTGCATAAAAGCTGATGTCATCTGTCAAGCGATAGAGGACATTGGCGCGCAGCAACCAATCGGAATAATCTTGGGATACATCCAAAACTTCGCCATTCGTGTTGACTTCGCCCAGGGATAAAAAGCTGAGGGCCCCAGCAAGATCAGCTGCGCCCGGCACACCAGAATCAAGAAGGATGGGCGCAAGCTGTGAGTCCGTGATTTCTGCAAATGCGCCGCTTGTTCGGCTTTCATTCACATAACGCATACCAAGGCTGACTTCGAGCCGGTCGGTTACATTGACCGTCGCATCACCATAGAGGCTCCAGATGTCAAAGCTTCCGGTGTTGCCGGTGACTTGGCTATACGGGATTGCGCTCAGAAACCCGCCGGTGAGCAGAGATGTTGTGTTCAGCGCAGGTACGGACCCATCAGGAGCAACACAGCTCCCCAAGGGGCTGCCAAACAAGGCATCTGTAAAGCATGTCAAAAACACCCCCTCCTCGGTGGCAAAGGGAATGCGCTGTGTGCCGTCTTCGTGAAAATAGCTGCCGCCGAAAAAGGCGGCGAGGCCTTCGCCTTCGTAATTCAGCCGGACTTCTTGGCTCCATTGATCACCGACTGAATCCTCGGTGAATTCCAAGTAAGGCGCGGCGCTGCCGTCCGCATCGAACACTTCAACACTGTCAAATTCACGGTAGTTGGTGATCGTTGTCAGTTTCCATTGCTCATTGAAGTCATAAGCAATGGTCAGGTTGATATCGAAGACCTCGCGGTCGAGGCCAAGCTCGGTGCCGCCCAAAATCTCTTCTGATTGTGGGCTGCCGGACAGCGTTGCGCCATTAAAGATGTTGGTATCTCCATCCAGGCCTGGGAATGTCCCGGAAACAAAGGCCGTGCCTGGCGGTTTTTGTTGATCAAAGCTTCCGATAAGGTCGACGGTAAGATCTTCATTGGGGGTGAAGCGCAGGCTGGCGCGGAAAGCGAGCACGTCTTGGCCGTTCAAGGCGTCGCCGAACTCACTGGGATCAAGGCTGCCTGGTCCAGGGAAATCGTTGGCGATAAAGCCGTCGCGCTGTTTGACCGAATAGGCAAAGCGGCCAGCAATGATGTCATTGCCCACATTGATAAAGCCTTGGCTTTCTATGAGATCGAGATTGCCATAGGAGAAGGACGCTTCGCCAGAGATGCCAGGTTCTGGCTTGTTGGTGATCACGGAGATGGCGCCAATGGCAGCGGCGGTGCCGAACAAGGTTGATTGTGGCCCCTTCACAACCTCGACGCGCTCGATGTCAAACAGGTCGAAATAAGATCCGCGCGAGCGGCTCACATCCACACCATTATAGTAGATAGAGACCCGTGGTGCGATTTGCGCTGAGCCTGAGTCGGAGGTGATGCCCCGGATGACGAAGCCTGGATTGTTTGGGCTTGCTCATGAACCGTACGGCCAGGAATGAAGGGCGAGATTTCCTCAAATTCCGTCGCGTTGAGGCGGGTCAACAGATCGCCGGTTAACGCTGACACCGTAACAGGCACATCTTTGAGGGATTGTTCGCGCTTTTGCGCGGTGATGAAGATCTCTTCAAGCGCGTTCACTTCGCCTTGGGCAGATGCAATGGCGGGAAGAGATGTGCTGGCGAGTACAGTGCTCGCGATAAAAAGGGACCGATTCAAGGACATCTGGGGCATTGGGCGGGCTCTCCTGCTTCATCATTTTTTGTGTGCATAGCATATGCGTTTGCGCGGGGTATGCGATGCGGGTGATGACGAGAAGATGACAAGGGCATGAAAATTTTGTCGCGTTGCAGAACTGTCACGTTAGGCAAGACTGTGCATACGCCTTGTTCCGTTTGGATTGGCAAGGCACGACATGCGACGGTTTAACAGCCTCGCAAGTTTTGCAATTCCGGTCGAAGTGCACCATATCCCTGTGACAGTGAGAAAGGATTTCTATCATGATGCTCGTGCTGGTCATTGCAGCTGCGGTCTTGACCGCCGGAATTCTTGTGACAGGAATCATTCAAATGGCGCGCGGCACAGACGTGACCGGAAAAACCTCAAATAAGCTGATGCAAGCCCGTGTGGTTGCGCAGGCCGTCACTGTGGTCTTGGTCATGATCATGCTTGCGCTCGCCGCAACATAGCCGGCTCACACACTCTTCTTCATCTCTAGCGCAGGGGTCCAGCTCATGGTCGAACTGACCAAAATTTATACAAAAGGCGGCGATAAAGGGAAAACCTCCCTTGTTGACGGTTCTCGCCGCGAAAAACACGACCCGCGGATCGATGCCTATGGCACCGTCGATGAAACCAATAGCATCATCGGTTTGGTTCGCCTGCAAACCTCTGATGCGGTGGATGAGATGCTGTCGCGCATCCAGAACGACCTCTTTGATGTCGGCGCGGACTTGGCCACACCAGGCGAAAATTTCGAAGGCGGCGAGATGGAGCTGCGCATCCAGCCAATTCAGGTCGAGCGTCTTGAAGCAGAGATTGACACAATGAACGCTGCCCTGGAGCCGCTAAAAAGCTTTGTCCTTCCAGGCGGCGAACCGGCAGCCGCACATCTCCATCTCGCGCGCACTGTCGCGCGGCGGGCAGAGCGGGCCATCACCTTGGCGATGCAGTCAGAACCAATCAACCCAGTGGCTCTTCGCTACCTCAATCGCTTATCGGACCATTTCTTCGTCCTGAGCCGCTATATCAACGCCCAAGGTAGCGGCGATGTTTTGTGGGTACCGGGCGCGAACCGCTAGAGTATTTCGCTCGCTTCACGTCAATTGGTCAGGTGATTTGACGGGGGTAGAGCGCTAGGCTATGCCAACGCGTCACATTTCATAAGTCTAAAAAGCAGATTAAACCCCGAAAAGATCGAAGGGAGATAGTGAACAATGAAGGTGCTTGTGCCCGTCAAACGGGTTGTCGACTACAATGTCAAAGTGCGGGTGAAGGCTGATCAAAGCGGCGTTGAGCTTGCCAATGTAAAAATGTCCATGAACCCCTTTGACGAAATCGCTGTCGAAGAGGCCGTGCGTCTCAAAGAAAAAGGCGCGGCCACTGAGATTGTTCTGGTCTCGGTGGGTCCAAAACAAGCGCAAGAGACGATCCGCACCGGCCTTGCCATGGGCGCCGACCGCGGCATCCTCGTCATAAGCGATGAGGCGGATGTTGAGCCGCTGGCGGTCGCCAAAGTGCTGAAAGGCATCGTGGCTGACGAAGACCCGCAGCTTGTCATCATGGGCAAACAAGCCATTGATAACGATGCCAATCAAACCGGCCAAATGCTCGCTGCGCTGCTGGATTATCCACAAGCGACTTTCGCCTCGGAAGTTGTGCCGGGCGATGGCGATGTCACCGTCACGCGCGAAGTTGATGGCGGCCTTGAAACAGTAAAGCTATCCCTGCCGGCGATTGTCACGACTGACCTGCGCCTTAATGAGCCGCGCTATGCCTCCCTGCCGAACATCATGAAAGCCAAGAAGAAGCCGATTGATGAGAAAACCGCTGCCGATTACGGCGTTGATATCACGCCGCAACTGGCCACGCTAAAAGTCACCGAGCCGCCAAAGCGCGAGGCTGGCATCAAAGTTGAAGACGTGAACGCGCTCCTAGACGCGCTGAAAAAAGAGGGAGTCCTCTGAGATGACAATTCTTGTTTTTGCTGATCATGACAATGCAAGCTTGCGCGATGGCACGCTGAATGTGGTCACAGCCGCCGCTGCCATCGATAGCGATGTCCATGTTCTAGTGGCGGGGAAAGACTGCGGCCCCGCAGCGGATGCGGCCGCTAAAGTGGCTGGCGTCTCCAAAGTGCTCGTTGCGGATGATGCGATCTATGAGCATAATCTTGCCGAAAACATCGCCCCTCTGATTTTGGGCCTGATGGATGGCTATGACGGTATTTTAGCTGCCGCCAATACCACGGGTAAGAACGTGCTTCCGCGTGTCGCCGCCAAGCTCGATGTGCCGCAAATTTCTGACATTACCGCTGTAGTTGATGCCACGACCTTTGAGCGCCCGATTTATGCCGGCAATGCCATCGCAACCGTGCAAACAAGTGCGCCCAAGAAGGTGATTACGGTACGGACCACCGGGTTTGATAAAGCGGATGCCGAAGGCGGCAGCGCAGCCGTTGAAGCAGTCACTGCCGGCGCCGACTCAGGCAAATCCAGCTTCATTGGTCAAGAGCTTTCCAAGTCGGATCGTCCGGAACTGACCAGTGCAGACGTGATTGTTTCCGGCGGTCGCGGCATGGGCTCTGGCGAAAACTTCAACATTATTGAAGCGCTTGCCGACAAGCTGAATGCGGCTGTCGGTGCATCTCGGGCTGCGGTTGATGCTGGGTTTGTGCCCAACGACTACCAAGTTGGCCAAACCGGCAAGAATGTAGCCCCGCAGCTATATATCGCCGTTGGGATTTCCGGCGCCATTCAGCATTTGGCCGGCATGAAAGATTCCAAGATCATTGTCGCGATCAATAAAGACGAGGAAGCGCCCATCTTCTCCGTGGCCGATTATGGCCTGGTGGCTGACCTGTTTGAGGCTGTTCCAGAGCTCACGTCGAAGATCTGACGTTCGGATTAGATGTGCGGCTGTCATACAGCCGTAAGAAAACCATTGCGCTGGGCGAGTTGGCAGGTTAGCCACTCGCCCCAGTCTTGTGCGTTGCAGCGAAATCGCTAGCATGCCGGAGGTTGAAAAAGAGTGGGGTGGTCCTCTCATGAAGAGTATGGGTGTCATCGGTGCTGGCCAAATGGGCAATGGAATTGCGCATGTGGCGGCGCTTGCCGGTCTGGATGTCGTGATGTCTGACCTGGACTTGGACCGCGCCAAGGCCGGGAAAGACAAAATTGCCCGTAACATGCAGCGGCAAGTCGCTAAACAGTTGATTACCCCTGATGAAATGAACGCTGGGCTTGCCCGCATTGAGCCGATTGATGCCATTTCAGCGATGTCTCATGTGGATATTGCGGTCGAAGCCGCCACAGAGGCCGAAGAGGTTAAAAAGAAGATTTTCGAAATCCTCTGCAAAGACCTCAACGAAGGCGCGGTCATTGCGACAAACACATCCTCGCTGTCCATCACGCGCTTAGCCTCTGTCACAGACCGGCCTGAGAAGTTCATGGGCATGCACTTCATGAACCCCGTCCCATTGATGAAGCTGGTGGAAGTCATCCGCGGCATTCAGACGGACCAAGAGACCTTTGCCTCTGTCACGGCCCTTGCCAAGGACATGGGCAAAGTCGTCGTCAATTCGGAAGACTTTCCCGCGTTTATCGTGAACCGCATCTTGGTTCCCATGATCAATGAGGCGGTTTACACGCTTTATGAAGGTGTTGGCTCTGTTGCGTCGATTGATGCAGCCATGAAGCTAGGCGCAACCCACCCTATGGGACCCTTGCAGCTGGCTGACTTCATTGGCCTCGATACCTGCCTGAGCATCATGCAGGTGCTCTATGAGGGCCTGGCCGATTCCAAATACCGCCCCTGCCCATTGCTCGTAAAATATGTGGAAGCGGGCTGGCTTGGCCAAAAAGCCCGGCGCGGCTTTTATGATTATCGCGGTGACGGCGAGCCAGAGCCGACGCGCTAAAGTCTTCCAAGCCGCCATCCCGGACTTGATCCGGGATCTCGTGCCGCGAAAGGCTCAGGTGGTTGAACGAGGTCCTGAATCAAGTTCAGGACAGCGGCTGTTATTCCGCAGCCCTAACGTCTAAACGGGTTTTTCTTATCAGAAATCGCTACCGCGAAGGCGATAGCCATATCATAGTCCCAATCTGCCTCGCCATAGAGCACAGCCACCATCAGGCCGTCTGCATTTACAGCGACGGTGATGGGCACGCCGCTGGCCTCTAGGGCCACTGGCAGACCTTGCATAGGGTCGCGCAGTAAGATGAGCGTTTCGCCTGCTTTTTCCTCCAGAAAAGCCGCGATCTTCTCCGGGCGTCCGCGTTCAATGTTGAGGGCATAGACCGGAAGGTCCGTAATTTCACTCAGCCGTGCAAGGGCAGGCAGCTCTTTCACGCACGGCGCGCACCAGGTGGCCCAGAGATTGATAAGCGCCGGACCAGGGACAGCTTCAGAGAGCGGTACCTCTTCATCGCCGGTGCCTGGGCGTATCATCAGGTCTGGCAGGGGCTTTGGCGTATCAAAAACCTCCAGTTTCTCTAGCGGACCGGTGGCAAAGTCTTGTAGCTCTTGCTCACCCGCGCTATCGGAAGGGCCATCGCAGGCCGCTAGACACAGCGCTGCAAGAAAAGGGATGAGAAAGCGGCTCATAGGGTCTCTTTTTGTACGGCAAGGATTGGCACTCATACATGTCTTCTAATCAAAAGACGACAAGCGCGTCAGCCATGTGGGGCGGGCGATTTGCCGCTGGGCCAGATGCCGTCATGCAGGCCATCAATGCCTCAATTGATTTTGACCAGCGGCTGTGGCGGGAAGACTTGGCTGGCAGCCGGGCGCATTGCCGCATGTTGGCGGACCAAGCCATCATTTCGGCTGCGGATCGAGATGCGATTTTAGGTGGCCTCGATCAGATTGAAGCCGAGCTGGAAGCTGGCGATTTCACCTTCGACCCCGCGCTAGAAGACATTCATATGCATGTGGAAGCGCGCCTGCGGGAGATTATTGGCCCTGCCGCTGGCCGCCTGCATACGGCTCGCTCGCGCAATGACCAGGTGGCAACGGACTTTAAGCTTTGGGTGCGCAACGCCATTGACAGCATCGACGGCCAGCTCGCCGCCTTTCAAACGGCCCTCTTGGCCCAGGCCGAGGCCCACCTCGAAACGATTATGCCGGGCTTCACGCATCTGCAAACCGCCCAGCCGGTGACCTTGGCGCATCATTTGATGGCCTATTGGGAAATGGCCCGGCGAGACCGTGGCCGCTTTGCCGATGCGCGTGCCCGGCTTAACGAATGTCCCTTGGGGGCAGGGGCTTTGGCTGGAACATCCTTTGCGATTGATCGGGCGGCAACGGCCGCGGCGCTTGACTTTGACAAGCCGACCGACAATTCCCTCGACAGCGTGTCGGACCGGGATTTCGCGCTGGAATTTCTCTCTGCTGCCAGCATTTGCGCGCTCCACCTGTCGCGCCTTGCCGAAGAGCTGGTGATTTTCGCCAGTCAGCCCTTTGGCTTTGTGACGCTGTCGGACCGGTTTTCAACGGGTTCATCCATGATGCCGCAAAAGCGCAATCCTGATGCAGCGGAGCTAACGCGGGCGAAAGTTGGCCGTATCCTCGGCGCCTTCCAAGCGCTCTCTATTGTCATGAAAGGCTTGCCGCTGACCTATTCCAAGGATTGTCAGGAAGAAAAGGAGCCGGTGTTTGACGCCACGGACTCTCTCAGCCTGGCGATTGCGGCCATGTCCGGCATTATGGAGGACTTGAAGTTTCGCCCCGAGCCTTTGCGCGCGCATGCTGCTGCTGGTTTTTCGACAGCGACGGACTTGGCAGATTGGCTTGTCCAAGCGCTTGGCCTGCCGTTCCGGGATGCCCATCACGTGACAGGCGCGATTGTTAAACTAGCTGAAGATAAAGGCTGCGGCCTGGAAGATTTATCATTGGCGGAGATGCAAAGCGTGCATAGCGACATAACGCAGGATGTTTTCACCCGTCTTGGCGTGGATAATTCCGTTGCCAGCCGCACAAGCCATGGCGGCACGTCACCCACGAATGTGGCCGCGCAAATCAAAGCGGCCAAAGCCGTTATGGGATTAGAATGACCCGCGTAATGATAGTCATAGCTCTCGCGATCGCGCTTGGCACAAGCGCTTGCGGCAAGCGTGGCCCGTTGTCTTTCCCGCCGGGAACGGACAGCTTGCCGCCTGACCCGTCCAAACGCGACGACCCACCGGCTTAAGCCCATGGCCCATCATTTTGAGCGCCGCAATGGCGAAATGTTTGCCGAAGATGTGCCCCTCAGCACCATTGCCGCTGAGGTGGGAACGCCTGTCTATGTCTATTCCACAGCGACGCTAGAGCGGCACTACACTGTCTTTTCGAGCGCGTTTCAAAACCTTGATGCGCTGGTGTGTTTTGCGGTCAAAGCCAATTCCAATGTGGCGGTCCTCAAAGTCCTGGCTGATCTTGGCGCCGGCGCTGATGTTGTCTCTGGCGGTGAGCTGAAGCGCGCACTTGCCGCGGGCATTCCTGGCGAGCGCATTGTCTTCTCAGGCGTTGGCAAAACGCCTGAAGAAATGCAGCTTGCCTTGGAAGCAGGCATTCACCAGTTCAATGTCGAGTCAGAGCCAGAGTTAGAGGCGCTATCGCAGGTCGCCTCAGCCATGGGCGTTGAAGCGCCTATCGCCTTTCGCGTGAACCCAGACGTAGATGCCAAAACCCACGCGAAAATCTCTACCGGGAAAGCGGAAAACAAGTTTGGCATCGCATGGAGCCGGGCACGGCCAGCCTATGCCCATGCGGCCCGTCTACCTGGCATCGTGGTCAAAGGTGTGGATGTTCATATCGGCAGCCAGCTCACTGAGCTTGGACCCTTCCGCGAAGCCTTTGAAAAAGTCGCTGGCCTGGTAGCGGATCTGCGCGCGGATGGGCATGAGATTGTCCAGCTCGACTTGGGCGGTGGTCTTGGCATCCCCTATGCGGCAGGCTCCAATGCCGCGCCGCCGCTTCCTGCCGACTATGGTGCGCTCATTGCAGATGTGGCTGGCGGACTAGGCTGCCAAATCATCTTAGAGCCAGGCCGCTTGATTGCGGGCAACGCGGGCGTTCTGCTTACTAAAGTTCTCTACGTGAAAGAGGGCGAAGAACGGCGCTTTGTGATCGTTGATGCTGCCATGAATGACCTGATTCGCCCTGCCATGTATGATGCGCATCACGATATTGTTCCGGTCGTGGAACCATCCAGTGAAGATCAGTGGACAGCGGATATTGCGGGCCCTGTCTGTGAAACCGGCGATGTGTTTGCCAAAAGCCGCGCCATCTCTCCCGTGGCCGCGGGGGAGCTTATGGCCATCATGTCTGCGGGGGCCTATGGAGCGGTCTTGTCCTCCACATACAACACCCGGCCCTTGGTGCCTGAGGTCCTTGTGAAGGGCGATGCGTGGGCGGTTATCCGCCGCAGACCAAGCGTTGATGCGCTTTTAGCGCTGGACAGCTTGCCGCCTTGGTCCTCACAATGGGCAGCGGAATAAGAATTTCGCCATAGTTTGGTGGCAGTTTTGATGCCGCTAACGAAAGGATAGGCGCCCCACGTGCCAAAACCGTCAACCAGCTTAGGGTTTAAAGCGGCGCTTTTCGCTGCCCGGCTGACGACGTTTTTAGAGCGGCTCTGGCCCCATTTCTGGCCCTTCCTGCCCGTTCTCACCCTATTTTGTGCCTTTGGTCTACTCGGCGTTTGGCAGGTCATGCCGCTGTGGCTGCACATCCCGGCCTTGCTGGCGCTTATCGGCTTGGCGGGGTTCACTGCCAAGGGCATGTGGCAAAGCGTTTTAGTACCAAGCCGAGAAGAAGGCCTTGCCCGGCTGGAACGCCACAACGAGCTTGCGTTTCAGCCGCTGCGCAAATCCTTGCAAGGTCAAGCCGTGCATGGGCAGGGCGCCTCACAAGCGCTGTGGCAGGCGCATTTGGCGCGGCTGGCCAAGAAGGCGGCCACTGTAGAGGCGCCGCGCGCGCAGCTTAGCTGGCTCGGCCAGGATAGATTTGCTCTGACAGCCGTTGCGGCCCTCACGCTCATCACGGGCTTATTTGCAGCGGGCAGTCAAACCGGTGAGCGCCTCAAATACGCCTTCTTGCCCAGTCTTGGCGGCGCTCCCGCCCAGGTGGATATGGTGGTTGAGGCCATACCGCCCAGCTATACGGGTCTGCCGCCCATTCTGCTCACCGCCTTTCAAGGCGCGCAAGGTGAGCGGGCGAAGATGGTTTTCCCGGCTGGCACCATGCTTGATATGACGCTTGAAGGCGGTTGGCGCACGCCGCGCTTGGCTATGGCTGGCCAAGAAACACCGTTTGAAGATATCGGCAACGGCCGCTACCGACTGCGCCGTGTAGCGCCTGCAGCCGAGGGCTTTGACGTCCTGCAGGGCGCGCGTACGCAATTTACCTGGCCTGGCGCCTTTGCCACCGATCGCCCGCCGCAGATTGGTTTCGCAGATATGCCTGAGCGGTCGGCAAGCGATGCCTTGTCCTTTAGTTTTGATGTGTCAGATGATTATGGCCTCGCCCGCACAGCGCTCTTCTTGCGCCCGCAAGACCGGCCCGCCGCGCCGGAGCGGTTTGAGGTTCCAACGCCATCGATTGCGCCGGGCGAAACGGAGAAGCGTCAGTTTTTCAAAGATTTAACGGCCAGCCAATGGGCAGGGCGGCCAGTCCAATTGGTGCTCGAAGCTTGGGATGGCTTGGAGCAAAAAGGCACATCGGAGACGATTGAGGTCATCCTGCCGGAGCGGGCGTTCAACCATCCCTTGGCCCGAGACATCGTGCAGCAGCGCAAGCGTTTGTTCTTTGAAAATGGCAGCCGGCTTGGCGTGGCCAACTGGCTAAACGACGCCAGCCGCAGCCCGGCGCGTTTCGATGATAGCCTATGGGCCTTTTCCATGTTGCGCTCTGCCCATTATCGCCTGATGCGCCATGATGAGCCGCCGGTCGTTGACGCGGTCACGGCGCAAATGTGGGAAATTGCCACCTATTTGGAAGATGGCGGCGTGAGCCAAGACCGGGCAGCCATGCGTGAGGCGCTGGAAGATATGATGTCAGCGCTGGAAGCGCAGGACTCAGAAAAATTCGACGCCTTATCCCGAGAGCTCGAAGCCAAAATTGCGGACCTGATGGCCAAGCAGATGCAAATGGCCCGCGGTGAAACCCCGCCTCAAGGCATCGATGGCGGCGAGATGCGCATGATTGATTCCTCCACGCTGGAGCGGATGATGCAGCAAATGCGCGACCTGGCCGCGTCCGGCGATATGGCCGGGGCCATGGAAATGCTGCAAGCCATTCAATCGCTGATGGAGAATCTCAGCCCAGGCTCTGGCCCCAGCCAAGAGCTAATGGAACAGGCCCAAGCGGGTCAAGATGCGCTTGAAGACCTGAACGCGCTCATAGAAGACCAGCGGACCTTGATGAACCAGACCGTCCGGCAAGCACTGGATGGGGTGCAGCAAAGCGAAGCCAATCGCGCTGGGCCGCAAGACCAATCCGGGCCGCCCAGCGGCACACAAGGTGCTCAGCAAGGTGGAAACGAAGGCCCAAATCAAGGCTCAAATCAGGGAGAGGGCAGCTATTCCGCGCTCCAAGGCCAGCAATCGGGCCTTGAACAGACAGGCCAATCCCTTGGCCAACGCCTGAGCGATGCGGGTGTGCCGCTGCCGACGGGCCTGGACGATGCCAATGCTAATATGGGCCAGGCCGCCCAGCGGCTTGGCCAAGAACGCGGCTTACCGGCACTGCGGGCACAGGCAGAGGCTCTGCGTAACCTGGAAAACGCGCAGCAAGCGCTTGAATCCCAAGTGGAAGAGATGATGAACCAAATCCGCTCGCAATCCGCTGGGCGAGACCCCTTTGGCCGGCCAGATGGTCGCTCCTTGTCCAACGGCCAGGTGAAAATCCCAACCGAAGCGGAAGCGAAACGAGCCCGGCAAATTCGCGATGAACTCCAGCGCAGGCTTGGTGACCCGGACCGCAGCCGCCTTGAGCGGTCTTACTTCCGGCGCTTGCTGGAACAGTTCAGCCGCTAGACGCTCTCCGTTATCCCGGACTTGATCCGGGATCTGGTGCCGCGGGAGGCCCAGGCAGCTGAACGAGGTCCTGAAGCAAGTTCAGGACTGCGGGCTATACTTGGTAATAATCCCGGTACCAGGCGACAAACCGCTCGACCCCCTCTTTGACGGGCGTGCGCGGGCGATAGCCGGTGGCGGCGACCAGTGTTGACACATCGGCATAGGTATCGGGCACATCGCCAGGCTGCATGGGGAGGAACTCTTTCTCCGCCTCCATGCCCAGCGCATCTTCAATACACGCCACATAATCCATCAAATCCACCGGCGTTTCGTTTCCGATATTGTAGATGCGCCAGGGTGCTTTGGCGCTATCAGAGGCGGGCTTTCGTCCGTCCCAATCAGGATTGCCCGTGGCGGTGTTATCAAGGGCGGCAATCACGCCGTCGGCGATATCGTCCACATAGGTGAAATCGCGTTTGTGCTTGCCGTAGTTATACAGCTCAATGGGCTTGCCGTCTAAAATGGCACGGGTGAATTTAAATAGCGCCATGTCTGGGCGGCCCCAGGGGCCATAGACGGTGAAGAACCTGAGGCCCGTGGTCGGAATATCAAACAGGTGCGAATAGCTGTGCGCCATAAGCTCATTGGCGCGCTTGGTGGCCCCATAGAGCGCGACCGGGTGGTCAGCGGCTTGTTCCGTTTTGAAGGGGATTTCGGTGTTGGCGCCATAAACCGAGCTGGTTGAGGCATAGACCAGATGCTCAATGCCGTGGTGGCGGCAGCCTTCCAGGATGGTGAGAAATCCCGTGACGTTACTGTCGATATAAGAGAAAGGCGCTTCCAGCGAATAGCGCACACCGGCCTGGGCGGCCAAATGGATCACTTTCTTGATATCGCCTTTGGCAAAAAGTGACGCCATGGCGTCGCGGTCTGCTAGGTCCAGCTTTTGAAAGTCGAACGTGCCGCCATTGCCTTGGCCGCTTTGCGCGGCGAGCCGCTCTAGCCGGGCCTCTTTGAGGGTGGGGTCGTAATAGTCATTGAGATTGTCGAGGCCGATGACACGCTCGCCCCGTTCCATGAGTTTGCGCGCTACAACGCTGCCGATAAATCCGGCGGCGCCCGTCACCAAAATGGCCATTTAGAGCTCCTTTCGCCCGGTCTTAGCTTAAGCAGACAAGCGCTTCTTTCAAGGTCTCAATCAGCTCCTCTGTGCGCGCCTCCGCCGTCGGCAGGGCTTGGCGAAAACTATAAAAGCCGTGGATGAGCCCGGCTTCATCGCGAAGCCAAACCGGGATACCAGCTGCTTTAAGCTTGTCAGCATAGGCAACCCCCTCATCATGTAGAGGGTCATACTCCGCAACCACGACGACCGCGGGCGCCAGGCCGGCGAGGTCATCCTCATAGAGCGGCGAGATCTTAGGGTCGGTGTACATGGTTTCGTCAGCGCAATAAGACGCGGAAAACATATCCATGGCTGACTTATCCAGCAGCTTGCCTTCCGAATGGGCTGCGCGAGACGCATAGTCTCCAGCGAAGTCGATGACGGGATAGAGCAAGACTTGCAGGTCGATGGTGGCGTCCTCATCGCTGCGCAAGCTTTGGGCAACAACAGCGGCTAGATTGCCTCCCGCAGAATCGCCAGACACAATCAGTCCAGTGATTGGCCGGCCCAAAACCTCCGCCAGTCCTGAGGCGGCCCATTGTGTGGCTGCTAAACAGTCGTCTAGAGGCGCTGGGAAAGGGAACTCTGGCGCTAGGCGATAATCAACGGCGATGCCTGGAATGCCCAGCCCATCAATGAGGCGGCGCGCAACGCTGTCATGGCTTTCCAGGTCGCCAATGACATAGCCGCCACCGTGATAGAAAACCAAGGCGCGGCTTGGGTCTGTGTGTCCGGGGTTGGGGTCATAAATGCGGATGGGGATATCGCCCCCTGGCCCAGATATGGTTTGGTCTGAGACCGAGGCAATGTCGCGCCCAGGCAGGTCCGTCAACCCGCTTTGGCCGGCAAAGGCCGCGCGCAGCTCTTCGACGGGCATGGCCATGCTATCCGGCATGCCAGAGGCCGTCATTTGCTCCAGCAGGGTTTTGACTTCAGGCAGCATGGCGTTTTCTCCTAGTGGGGCCGAACAGGCTTTTTTCCATGGGCAGATAGGCAGCAATAAGCCCAAGCCCTCTTAATCCAAAAAAACTGAGGAAAGCAGCACATAACCCAGCAGAGCCCTTGATGGGCACCAGCCATTGTGTGAGGGCGTAGAAGCCGATGAGCGCTGCCGCCATGGTCCACATCATCGGTTTTGCCCGCGCAGCCCCAACAAAAATGCCGTCAAGCTGGTAGCACCAAATGTCGATAGGCTGTGTGAGCGCTTTCCAAATGTAAAGCGGTTCCGCGGCCGCGCGCACAGCAGCTTGGGCGGTAAAGAGGTTGAAAAGCGGCCGTCCGAAGGCACCAAAAACCCCAAAATACAGGAGGGAGAGTGCCACGGCCCAGAGTGTGGTGCGGATAACCCAAGCGCGCATTTCCTCCCGGCTATCTCGGCCAATCGCTTCGCCGACCAGCGCTTCTGCGGCATAGGCCAAGGCGTCTAGCGTCAGGGCTTGCAGCACATAGAAATTCAGCACGATATGGCAAGCGGCTAAGGTTACGGTGCCTATGTCGCCAGCCACGTTCAGGAATAGGCCAAAGCCAGCGATAAGCAGCAGCGTGCGGATGAAGAGGGCGCCGTTAAGTCTGAACAACGCTGCAAAGGCCTGCCAACGCCAAAGCCGGCGCTGCCGCAGCATGATGCCAAGCAGACCTGGCCGCAGCGCTGCGACCAATATCGCTAGGCTGAGAAGGCCGCCTGAGACTTCCGCAATCAAGGAGGCCCAGGCCGCGCCTGGCACGCCGAGCGATAGGATGGTGACAAAAAGGATGGTCAGTACGGCGTTTGAGATATTCACAAACGCTTCCAAAAAGAGCGCGATATCCGTGCGCTGGCGTCCAATGAGGAGGCCGAGAACGGCCATTTTCGCCAAAATCAATGGGACGCCCCAAAGCCGAATCCCGGCATAGGTCTTGGCGATATCTTCCTCTGGCCCGCTGGCGCCCAGCACAGTCAGCGCCCCCTCTATCAAGGGCCCTTTTGCCAGTAGCATAAGACCGCCAAGGCCAAGCCCAATGATGGTGGCCCGCACCACCACTTCGGCAGCCCGCCGGGCCTGCCCGCTACCGGCGGCTTGCGCCACCAGGCCTGTTGTCCCCATGCGCAGGAAGCTGAGCGCCCAGGCCAGCATCGACATGCCATAGGCGCCCAGGGCGAGACCGGCCAATGCTGCCTCTTCTGGCAGATGGCCCACCGCCCAGCTGTCTACCAAGCCGATGGAGGCGGTGGTGACGTTCGACACAATGGCTGGACCAGCGATGGCCCAGATGCGGCCATCTGGCTGGCTTGTAATTTGTGTCGCCCAGCGCACCTATGGTCCAGTCAATCAGAGAAGGAGCTCTTGTTAAACCATGTCGGTGCCGCCGGGCCAAGTCGCCATCATTCACAGCCCTGCTTATGTGGCCCCGCTGCCGGATGGTCACCGCTTCCCCATGAACAAGTATTTTTACTTGCTGGAGCAGCTCAAAGCCTCTGGCTTGGCCAAGGAGACCAACCTTTTCACGCCCGCACCAGCGCCGCGCGCGTGGCTGGATTTGGCGCATGACCCAGCCTATGTCACCGCCGTTTTAGAGCAGCGCCTAGATGACAAGGCTACCCGGCGCATTGGCTTTCCAGTGACAAAGCAAGTGGCGCTGCGCTCCCAGCTCTCGTCGGCTGGCACCGTGATGGCAGGGCGCCTGGCGCTGGAAGACGGCATTGCCATCAATTCAGCAGGTGGGAGCCACCACGCCCATCGGGACTTTGGTGCTGGGTTTTGCGTTTTCAATGATGTGGCAGTCGCCGCAAGCGTCTTGCTAGAAGGCGGCGAGGTCTCAAAAATCCTGGTGGTTGATTTAGACGTTCATCAAGGCGATGGCACAGCCCGAATTTTTGCCAGTGACCGCCGCTGCACCACCTTTTCCATGCATTGTGCCATCAATTTTCCAGTGCGTAAGGCCGAGAGTGACTTGGATGTGCCGCTGGACCCTAAGACAGCAGACAGCGCCTATCTCGCCACACTAGCCCAGCATCTCCCGCCACTCTTAGCCCGCGAGCGCCCCGACCTCGTCTTTTACAATGCCGGCGTTGACCCCCATGAAGCCGACCGCCTTGGCAAGCTCAGCCTCACCGATGGCGGCCTGGCCACGCGGGACCGCTATGTCATCAACACCTGCCGTACCCGCAGTATTCCCATCGCCATTGTCATGGGTGGCGGCTACGGCGAAGACGTCCCCGCCATCGCCCGGCGCCACAGCTTTGTGTACCAGGCGGCTGTAGAGGCGTTTCCATAATATCCATTGAAAAAAGCACAATATATTGTACATAATCTAGAGTATGAAAGGCTGATGTTATGGATGTAATGACCTATTCCGATGCGCGGGCGAAGCTGAAGTCGGTGATGGACCGCGCCATTCACGACAAGCAGGAAGTCGTGGTGACGCGCCCAAAGGGAGAGGCGGTCGTTGTCGTCGCGCTCGACACGTGGAACAGTATTAACGTG
>CAKZYD010000210.1 GCA_937884085.1 uncultured Sphingomonadales bacterium
GTACTTTTTGCTTTTCTATTAATTTTTCATGGGTAGTGTATTTACTTAGACAATACTTAGGTATAAGCTTTTTCTTTTTATCTTTATCATTTTTTTTTAAGCGTCGATATAGCGTTGCTATATTTATTCTTGCACTATCTGTTGGCTTTCATATCTCTACACTTGCGTTGGTTGCAATAGCTGCAATCGCTGGCGTCTCAATGCGTTTATTCATAGTGGCACCCGTTGCCGCTCTTACCATAGGCTTAGCCGCGCAACCCATATTGAACGAGCTTGACCTGATCGCAGCGACTTTTTCAAAAGATGATGGGTCCGTTCCAACGCTATTAATCGCTTTGGACATCATTCTTATCTCTAGCTACATAACTTTGTGCGTATACTTGGGTCGTTTATCAAAATGGGATTAATTTTTTATAAATCTGCTAAAAATTTATATTGGGTTCTTATTTTTTACGCAAAATTATTCTCTTCTATTTTTACGATTTTACGTAGTAGTAGATATTATTCGCGCTTTAGTATTTTGCAGTGCAATCACGAAAATTGATTTTTTATTTTACAGATGGCCATTTCTTTTGATTTTATTTTTAGGGTTATTTTCTTTTTTTTATAGATTCAGTCAAAATCCTTGGACTTTTACAGATAATAGTTCTTCATTACTGTCTATCAGCTTAGTAGATATAATAAATAGGATTACAATTAACGTGGTTTTATAGCCGTCAAAAGAACTGAATTTAAAAAGTTGATAAAAACACAAGGAGACTAATTCGTAATTTTTAGGCCAATTAGAACCTCGCAAAACACCGCGGCATGCTTGCCTCTTGAGACCAGTGATGGAAATTTGTAGGAAATAGATCTTTAATTAAAACAAAGGCTGCGCCTCAGTGAGACAAGATTAATGAACGTTATGGAAATTGCAGTGGCTATCACCTGCT
This sequence comes from uncultured Sphingomonadales bacterium, assembly GCA_937884085.1. Classification (GTDB taxonomy): domain Bacteria; phylum Pseudomonadota; class Alphaproteobacteria; order Sphingomonadales; family CAKZYD01; genus CAKZYD01. The sequence continues at coordinate 933 of CAKZYD010000210.1, forward strand.
TTAACCGTAAAAGCCAAACACTTCGATGCCTAAATAATCTGAAATCAAGCTGCCCAGACGCCATAAACCTGCGCATCCACCTTACTGACGACGGCTCGTCTGACGGAACGTCGGAAGCAGTGCGCGCGCAGTTTCCAGATGTTCATATACTTTCTGGAGATGGAACCCTCTTTTGGAGTGGTGGCATGCGTAAAGCAATTGAGTCCGCAATGCAAACGGAGTTTGATTTTCTGCTATGGCTTAACGACGACGTGGAACTATTTCCCAACGCGTTATACGAGACATATCAAGCGATCAAGAAAGCAAGCCATGAAGATACTTCGATCCTGGTCGGCGCGACGCTGGACAAAGAGGACGGCTCAGTAACCTACAGCGGCTTGCGATATAGACACAAGGTTCGCAAACTCAAATTTGAGAGGGTGGACCCCCGAATTGACCAACAGAACCTTCTCTGTGATACTCTGAACGGTAATTATGTGGTGCTTCCCAGGTGCGTTTGCGAGCAAGTTGGGAACATTTCATGTGCCGTAAAACACGCCATGGGAGACATCGAATACGGCTTTCGCGCACATCGCGAAGGCTTTGAGATTCGCCTCCTACCAAATCCTGTCGGCATATGCGTTATCAGCCCCATAGACAGCGCAATAAAAATGCGTCAGAGGACGTTCAAACAACAGATACAGCACTTAGCCAGCCCCAAAATATTGCCGCCCAAGGATTGGTGGTACATGACTTCGCGTTATGGCGGTTATTTATGGATCGTGAGCTTTGTTATTCCGTACATAAAAGGCATTTGGCAATGGATAGCAATACGCGGAAAATCAAATCGATAAAGTCTGCTAGGGGGCTAAGGTGTAAAAAAATGAATGGATGTAAAATTGCGCTACAGCATAACCATACCACCTTACAATAAGATATATTTATAAAATGGCATACGCTCTGTGATTAGACGAATACTAGGAAACCTCAGCCCATACGCTGGCGGCAAAGTAATCAGTTTAAAGCTGGTTTTAGGACGTAAAGATTGGATCGCACACCACGGAATGCAAAGGAACGGCACCAACTATTTGCTCATGTGCTTAAAAAAACTTGGCCTTGATACTATAAATGGCACTGATCCGCAAAGAAATGATCCAAGGCATAAACACTATAGATGGTACCCTTCGAAAGATAGCATTCCACAATTTCTTCTACCTCTTTATGGAAACAAGATTTCTGCGAATAGCATAGAACAGATAAATAGGATTTGCAGCTATCCACAAAGTACCCCGCATATCGTGATAAAAAAAAGGCCAGAAAATGCAGTTGTTTCGATCGCAAATTGGGGAATTAAGTGCGGCTGGTTCAAAAATAAGGACGAAGCCATATCGAATCTAAGAATAATACAAAAAGACTACAACGAATACTATAAATTTTGGCAGGAAATAGAATTAAAATCATCAAATCAAGTAATTGTTCTTGAATACGAGAGTGTAATGGAGGATAGTTCAAAATTGGCTGAATCTTTAAAAATAATTGGAATAAAAAACCTTCCAAAAAAAATAGATTTAAAGTTTGATGGGGTTCGGCAGTCACCTAAAAATAGAAAAAAAATCATAACAACAGAAGACTATTTTAATATTAATATAAATCTTTCTACATGACATATAAAAAATTTGATTTTCCATCAAAATCTATGCACTTATAATGGTTTTTACGAAGTATATTGTCTATTTCATAATAATTATTACGCGATATTTTTGATGGTTTTATTAGTTCATCAAATTCAATGAGTAACTGATTTGGCCTCAAATTTGTCGACATCATATTTTGTAAAACGCTTATTTCGGCCCCCTCTATATCTAGTTTTAAAATCTCTAATTTATCTATTTTATATAATTCGGTTATCTCTTGGATGGTTATAGAATTCACCTCTATGTATGGAGTATCTTCTGAATAATTATTCTGAAAGTTTACAACGGAATGACTAACATGCTTAGGGTTAGACGGCCGGTAGAATTTTAACGTCTTCTTTTCACTCCAAAGAGCCCTATCAATTAAGACTAGTTGCTCATTTGAAATGCCATCCAAAGGATAAGCGTCCACCGGTTGCCGACCGCCTGATACATAAACCGTGCTTGCAGCCAAACCGATACGGCGTTGAATCAATTCAAAATGCTCAATTGCGCGTGGTGTTGGATCCACAATAATGACCTTTGCGCCATAAGTTTTTGCGAACTCTACATCAAATGACCCATCTTCCCCCAAGCCAGCACTAATAATCGTCGATCCGTGTAAATCTGGTGTATCTCTAAAATGCCAGCCGCCATAGGGTGTTCCCAAGAACTTAAGATTGTCTTCTCGAGCTACGACAACCTTTGGCGCAAATCTCAAACTATTTAATTTATTTTTTACTCTCCGAATTATTTTCGCAACCAATTGGACGATCCTTTTTTTCGCTATAATACTTCACCAACATGAAACGTTAGGCTAGGTGGTCAAAATAAGCGCTGATTAAGCCCACATCGACCAATGAACTAGTGCGGGCAATGGCATACCACTAAAGGGAATAATCGGTGTTAGATTTTACAACGGAGATACAATACCCAAGTGCAATGCGTTGTTTAGGACATATGCTAGTTTTAAACATGGCGCGCAAGAATTACGCCGTAGCAACACAATGGGTATCCGCCCTCAACGTGCGTGTGAACAGGGCACAGTACAACCAGGTCAATGTGATTAGAGTTATGATCAGCTCCCTAAATATCCTGCATCCTCGTTTGCTAAGTGATCTCAGCCCGTGCCGCAGCATAAATGTCCATGAGTTGAACAAAGTTACGGTTCTGAGTATAATTGTTTTCAAATTCGCACTCAGCCAGATCAGAAGCGTTACGCAAAACCTCCGGTTCTGACCATAGTTTTCGCACTTGCGAGAGCAGATCTTTGGGATCAGCGGGTTTGAAAGTCAAACCTCCTGCTGGCGACACAATTGTGGGCAGTGGGCCGAGATTCGCGACAGCAACCGGGACGCCAAAGGCAAGCGCTTCACGCACGACCATTGGAAATCCTTCAAACCAGCGAGACGGCACGACAAGAAGACGTGCATTCGCTATTTGGCGTTCCGCCTCCTGTGCAGTCATCTGCCCAAGAAATCGAATATTTGTTAAGCTGGCACTCTCAGACCTTAAAGTCTCTAAAAGCGGGCCATCACCAACGATATGAAGCATTGGCGCGTCCGCCCCCCACATACGCCAGGCTGCCACGAGGTCCTGAACACCTTTTTCTTCGCCGACCCTTCCAGCAAAAACAACACGCTGGGGGCGAGAGTCAAAAGGAATTCGGCTTGGCACTCCTGGGTAAAAATTGGGCTTTACAGTCACCTTTTTCGCCGGCAAGCCACCTTTGATCATTAACTCCTTCTGAAACTCCGAAAGTGCAATAAATCTTTCAATGTCATGCCGCCAAGTTCCACGAACATTATTTAGAGCTATTTTGGCTGCAATAGGAAGTGTCGCAAGGCGGCTTCCCCGATAGCACGCATGAGTCAAGGCTGGGGTAACCGTTCGACTTTCGATACAAGAGATACAAGGCTTACTATCACGCATCGGAATAGCTGCTGGACATTGGAGCCTATAATTATGCAATGTCAAGACACGTGCCACGCCTTTGGAAGCAGGGAATATAGCCGGAGAAATTAACGGGAAGGTATTGTGGGCGTGCACTACATCCGGACGATACTCATGCAAAATTTTGCGAAATGCGCCTACCGCAAAAGGGTTCCAGGGCGTGGCGGCGGCACCAACGATTTTACCGAACATACCTTTGGCTCGGATATCGTCACTATGTCGCGTGAAACAGCATACATCAATGCCATTATCAAGCAGCATCTGCCGCTCTAGTTCGAAAACAGCGTTTTCCCCAGAAGGTGCGGCAGAGCCGTAGAAATTATGCACAAGTAAAACTTTCATGCCTTCAGAACACTAAGGATCCCTTGCGCAAAGTTTTTCGACATGCTCTCCAGTGAGTATTGCCTTGCGGAATGCTTGCATCCAATTGAAAGACGTTTCCGCTCACTGCGGTTTGCCATCAAATCGATACAAGCTTGACTGTAAGACTGCACATCATTGTCTGTTATGATGCCATTTTCGTCTGACAAATAAGAGATTTCTGGACTATGTATACCGCATTGCGTTGTCACCATAGGGACGCCGGCCGCGAAACTGTCCAGGACGTTAAGGCCCACCAACCCCGGATTCAAAATCAAGTCGGGAATGGCTAAGTAAGCGGCTTTTTCCTTTCCGTGTTTTGGCCCTACGACATGAACCCACAAATGGTCTTTTGTTAAGCTGCGCAGATGATCCTTCTCGGGTCCATCGCCGACAATCACAAGATGAAAATCAGGTATCTGGCGTTTAATCAAGGTCGCAGCCTTGATCAGGAAATCCAGACGTTTATGCTTGTAAAGGGAGCCAAGGAACATTCCTACAGGCCCCCCGGTCATATTGAGGTCAGCGCTTAGTGCCTCAACCTCAGCGCTGGTAACGTTATCAATCGCATCTTGCAAACTACTGGTATCAATTGCGTTGTTTAGACAGGTTATCCTGTCTTCGGGAAAACCGGCATTACAGACAAGGTCGACACTTAAATCGGTATATGCAAACCACCAATCCACTTGGCGCGTTGTCCATTTTTTATAGCGTTCAGAGAAACTGAAACCAGCGCTAGCCTGTAGGTTCGCCCCATGCCCCCAAAACGCCAACTTAAATAATCTCGGTTGCCACAACAATATGTGATTGGCCAACAGTGCATTTTCCTGAGTGACTATGAGCAAGTCAGATCGACGCGCGAGCTTAAGTACAGGCTGCCAGCATAAACGATCTTTAAGAAAATAACGGGTCGGGATTTTTTTAGCCCAGTCTAACACACCGGAGTCACGCTTCAATTGTTCAGCTTGCGTCCCGTTTCCAACATGTAGTTGGAGATCAATATCGAATGGGGCCAATTCCCTGCGGAGCAATTCGAATAATGGGACTCTATAGTGCGTGAGGCGACGCTGCACGATTGACACGGTCGTTTTTTGCATTGTTTCTGAGTCTACGTCTTATAAACGTCAACCGTTCCTTTTGTTACAAACAATGCTGAACAAACCAATACCGGAGCTGAAATATCCGCGCGATATTAGAGCCACTGTTTAATCGAGGCGCACTAGCATTGACATGTGAATGCCAGCATCATGTCATGGTGTCCAGTCTATCGCATCCGACCTGCAAAAAAGGGTATCAGCTTTTGTTAGAATGAATTGCTCCGACGGAGCAAATGTGTAATCCGCACAGAACCCAAAGAGCCGCATCGGTTCTCTATGAGGAATACGAGTAGACACTATCATATTAGCGCGCACAGTCTTAAGGCACCCGCGATATAATATTTGAATAATCTAATAGTCTAGCATATTACACAATAACAAAAATTCTAAACACATTGAGAATAGCTAGCGATAAGACTATGAGTGCCAGGTGCTAGGCTATGACGTAAATATGCGGTCGGTGCAAGAGCTTGCTCAAGAAGCGGAAAGCCGATTGAAACAAAACAGCCAAGCGCCACTTGTTTGTGCCTGTTTAAATCCGCATTCCATTGTAGTTTCTAGGAGTCTGCAAGAATTCAAAAAGGCTTTGGGATCAGCTGACCACTTAATCGCGGACGGTTCAGGCATCATTCTTGGTTCAAAAATACTTGGCCGAAAAACACCACCACACATAACCGGTTTCGATTATTTTTCAGCGCTTATGGAGTGCTTAGAAAGCGCCGTAAAAACACCGCGTGTCTGCTTCTTGGGGTCAACAGAGGCGACGCTTTCTGCTATTCAAAATAGGCTGAAGTCTGATTTCCCTAAAATTAGTGTAAAGACAATTTCACCGCCATTTGGCGACTGGGACGCCTCGGTGGATCGCGCATTGTGCTCTGCCGTCAACGATTTTGCACCACAGATTCTTTGGGTTGGCATGACCGCCCCAAAACAAGAACTTTGGGTCGCTCGCAATAAATCGGCTTTAGACGTTACGGTCATCGGATCTATAGGAGCCGTCTTTGACTTTTATGCAGGATCGGTACCGCGTGCTCCAAGATGGATGCTACGCTTAAATATGGAATGGATCGACCGGTTACGCCGTAATCCAAAAAAAATGTGGCGCCGAAATTTCATTTCAACGCCCGTTTTCTTATGGTCTATAATGTGCGAGCGCTTAAGCTATAGCCGCCAAAACTAAGACTGCTTTTTGAAAATTAGATTGTCAAACTTATAGCGATCTTTGCGATTATGCTTTTGAAGCCGCCCATCAACAAACTCAAAGGGTTCATACCCGAAAGACTCCATAAATATAACGGTCTCGGAAGATTTGGGCGCACCAGGCGTATAATCACCTACCTCAGCAGTTACGATGGGGGAGTGTCGCTGCAAGGTGCGCTTCAGCCCTTTCAACACAAAAAGTTCGGCAGCTTCGACATCAATTTTTATAAAATCCGGACTCAAATTTCCATGCTCTATAATGTCATCCGCGCAATGGGCTCGTACTAAATAGTCTTTCGCGGCGACTTCACCTAGACGCTGATCGCTAAAACCGTTATATGCGCTATATCGCCAGCCGTAATCTTTAAAAGTCAACTCGCTTGTTTCAGCCCAAGCAGCACAACTCATAATATCACAATTATTTTGGTTTTGAAGATTTTGCCGCAAAACATGACGTGTACGCGGCGTTGGTTCAAACGCCAAAATCTTACCCGACGAACCAACCAGTCTACTAGCCAATAAACTAAAATAACCGATATGTGCACCGATATCGACAAAGCAGTGACCTTGCGTTAGCTCTGATATTAAAAAACTGGTCATATCCGTTTCGTATTTTCCGTAACGATACAGCAGTCGCGAGACCACGTCAGGTAACACGACGGAAAGTTGATCACCCCAAGCCAAATCAGCTTTCACTTCACGCTGGCTTCCCAGGTATTTCGCTAGCGCAAAGTCAAGCGCCTTTAAGGGATGTCGCAAGCAGAACTCTGCAAGGCTGCAATCCGTCGAACGTAGACTTACAAGTACTTTATCCCAGTTGATCTGTGTGCTCGACATTATTTTACGCCCTAGTGTGCTGATGTTGCAAACGAACTTATTTGATCAAGTATCACCGCGGTGATGTGTTCTAGTTGATTTGACGGGCAAATACCGGATACACTCTTAATAAACCATCCCGCAAACTTATCTTCGGAGACCAGTTTAATTCAGCCATTCTGCTGTTATCCATTAACTTACGCTGCGCACCATCTGGTTTGGAGGTATCAAATATCAGCTCACCTCGAAAGCCAACCACGTCGCACACTATCTCCGCCAGCTCCTTGATCGTCACATCCTCACCAACACCAACATTCACATGGTCGTGACCGGAATAGTTTTTGAGCAAGAACACCAGCGCATCAGCCAGATCATCCACATGCATAAACTCTCGCCTTGGGCTACCCGTGCCCCAGACCACCATCTCCTTGGCGCCGCTTAGCTTGGCCTCATGCGCCTTACGGATCAGCGCGGGAATGACGTGGCTGTTTTGAAGGTCATAATTGTCGCCCGGGCCGTAAAGATTGGTGGGCATGGCGGACATGAAGTCATGGCCATACTGCTTGCGATAGGCCTGGCACAGCTTGATGCCGGCGATCTTAGCGATGGCGTACCATTCGTTCGTGGGTTCCAGTGGGCCGGTCAGGAGGGCGTCTTCGCTAATCGGCTGCGGCGCCATCTTAGGGTAGATGCAGGACGAGCCCAAGAACAGCAGCTTTTCGGTCTTCAGGGCTGCTGCAGCCTTAATAATATTCGCTTCAATCATCAGATTGTCATAGAGGAAGTCCGCCGGATAGGTATCGTTAGCGTAGATGCCGCCGACCTTGGCCGCTGCGACAATGATCGCGTCCGGATTGTGGGCTTCCATCCAGGCTTCGACCTCCGCTTGGCGCGTTAAGTCGGCGTCTTGTCGACTTGCTATGAGAATGTCATCGACGGGCTCTTTTCCAATTCGCCGTACAACGGCGCTGCCCACCATGCCTTTGTGGCCTGCCACCCAGATACGCTTGCCGGTCAGATCATACATATTAAGCGTCCCGGATCACTTGCTCGGTCTGCATGACCCTCAGATCTTCTTGGACCATCTCAATGGCCAGATCCTTCGCACTGGTCTCATGCACCCAACCGAGCTTTTCCTTCGCTTTGGTCGGATCGCCCAAAAGCAAGTCCACCTCTGTTGGGCGGAAATAGCGTGGGTCAATCTCGACCAGCACACGGCCCGTCTCGGCGCAGAGACCTTTTTCCTCCACGCCACTGCCCTTCCATTCCAGGGTGATGCCGATCTCTTCAAAGGCCCATTCCACAAAGGTGCGCACAGGGGTGGTGATGCCAGTAGCAAGCACATAAGCATCCGCCTGCTCTTGTTGCAGCATCAGCCACATGCCGCGCACATATTCCCGAGCATGGCCCCAATCCCTCTGGGCATCGATGTTGCCGAGATAGAGCTTGTCTTGTTTGCCCAGCTTAATGGCCGCCACAGCGCGGGTGATTTTGCGGGTGACAAAGGTCTCGCCACGGAGCGGGCTTTCATGGTTAAACAAGATGCCGTTGGAGGCATGCATGCCATAAGCCTCGCGGTAGTTCACGACGATCCAATAGGCATAGAGTTTCGCAGCGGCATAGGGCGAGCGCGGGTAAAACGGCGTGGTCTCAGACTGCGGAACCTCTTGCACCAAGCCATAGAGCTCAGACGTCGAGGCTTGATAGAACCGCGTCTTTTCTTCCAACCCCAAAATGCGGATTGCTTCGAGCATCCGCAGCGCGCCCACAGCGTCGGCATTGGCCGTATACTCCGGCGTTTCAAAGCTCACCTTCACATGGCTTTGCGCTGCCAGATTATAGATCTCGTCGGGCTGGGTTTCTTGCACTATGCGGATCAGATTGGTCGAATCCGTCATGTCGCCATAATGCAGAACAAAGCGTTGGTCCGCTTCGTGCGGGTCTTGATACAGGTCTTCAATCCGCCCGGTATTAAAACTCGATGAGCGCCGCTTTACGCCGTGGACAATATACCCCTTGTCCAACAACAGTTGAGACAAATATGCCCCATCCTGCCCTGTAACGCCGGTGATTAAAGCGGTTTTTGTCAATGAATAATCCGTCTAAAGAAGGGGTGATGGCTTCATCAAACCCGCAAGGTCATCTGCCGAAATTGGTAGCGGAGGAGGGATTTGAACCCCCGACACATGGATTATGATTCCACTGCTCTAACCAACTGAGCTACTCCGCCATGCTGTGGCATGTCATATTTGCCGCGTATACTTTGCGGAGGTTGGCGGGTCAATATTTTGCTCTGAGTTTTGTGCGAAAGACTTATTTAGAGCGCAAGTACAAATCCTTGCTCGTTATCGCCTTGATCATGTTGAGGCGATCTACCTTAGCGCTATCCACGCGCTGCTTCCGCTGATTATAATGCGTAACTGCAGCTCTCCAAGTTTCCCAGCCAAGACCGTCTCAGTGCCGCGCTTGAAGCTCGCTAGGGTAAAGCGCCATACCTTTGAACAAGCATAACTGTGACAGAGAAAGAGCCATTCACACCATGGCAACTCCGATCCCGACCCACGCAAGGAATACTGGCGAAAAGCTTCTTCATAGCTCTGCACGACCTCATTTGACAGGATAGTCGTAC
>CAKZYD010000211.1 GCA_937884085.1 uncultured Sphingomonadales bacterium
CGATACCATGCTTTTTGAGCGCGGCCTCAAGCATCAGCACGCGGTCGTTCACGATGACGAGTTCCTTTGTCATGGTGATCAGCGCTAGCCCAAGGTCATCCAGTTGGTCCACACCAAGCATTTGCCGCTTAGGGTGGTTGAAGTCGGTCGGCTTCTCCGGCTTTTCGAACTTCATTCTGGTTTACGCCCCATGACAACATAGGGGTAATTCATGGGCTTTTCGCCCCAGGCTTTAACGTCCACAAAGCCGGCCTCTTCTGCAACGGCGCCCAAATCGAGGCTTGCCGATTCGCGCCACCACGGCTCACCCCCCGTGAGCGCTCCAAAGTCGGCACGCCATTCCGCCAATTTATCCAAATCGGCATATCGGGTCACGGCGCTCATGACCATGTCGCCGCCCGGCTTTAAGGTGCGGAACGCCTCTTTGAACACAGCGCGAATGATGTCGGCTGGTATTTCATGGAGGAGAATGTAGGAGGTCACCAGATCAAAGCTGGCATCGGCAAAGCCGGTGTTTTCCGCAGGGCGCTGATACAGCTTCCAAGCCCAACCATTGGCATTGGCAACGCGGGCGGCATGTTCGAGCGTGCTGGCGCTTAACTCAACGCCGGTGATTTGCGCCTTAGGATAGGCTTGCTGCAGGGCCTGCGTGTAATGGCCGGTGGAGGTGCCCATCTCCAGGATGGTGTCGTAATGCTCCTTGGGGGCCAGATCAGCAACAAAGCGGCGCTGCTTGAAGATACCGCCCGGATACATCTTGTCCACAAGGCGCTTGTGAATGATCTCACCATGGACCAAACCAGCATAGTCATGCGAATCCCAACCGCCGGCAGTGCGGTGAAAATCCACGCCGTCCCAATAGTCAGGCGCTTCCATGTCTGGGTCCAGATGCAGTTCGGACGGGCCATTGTGGAAGCGTTTGATATCGTCCAGGGCCTCTCCCTTTACTGCTTCAAAAGCCCTATCTGCAAGAGCAGCCATATACCGCGCATGCCACTCTCCAAAGAGCTGTTGAGCACGAAATTCTTTAGAGTCAGCCAGGGTGCCCAGCATCACATCCGTACGCTCATCCAGGTCATCCGGCAGGTTTTCAGCCGTCACACCTTTGGCTTCAATATGAGCATCAATTGCAGAGCGCATCGGAAAGCTCGCCTTTCCAAGCATTCCCATAAAGTCAACAGCAGCGCGTTCGCGCTGAGGAAGGGGCGGTAGTGAAAAGCTCATCAGAATCTCCCGGGACGTTAGAAGATATATAGAAACGCTTGACCATCTTTTCAGCCGAACGTCGCTTATATATCCGCAATGTGAATACTGGAGGCAATTGTCCGACAACCAATTTCAGCACCAAGACTTTAAAAGAAAAACCTGCGAATGCACTAGCATTCGCAGGCTTGTGGTCTTTTTCTTGGGCCACAAACAGCCCAGTAGGGCTCAGGCGCTAGAAGCTCGCGGTTATACGGAGCCCCCATTCATCACCCCGCGTTGGAACGCCAAAGGTTCGACGAGCGGAGGCGCCGGGTTGACCTGAGCCTGAAGTCGTACCGCCTTGCGTTTGCCAGCGACGATTGTCGAAGATGTTGTTACCAAACACCTCGACCTGGAGATAATCCGTAACGTTTACGCCGGCGCGTATATTAACGCGAGCCGCCGCGTCCACTTTGTTATACTCAAAGTTATCGACGAAGAACGACCCAGTATAAATGACATCTGTACGGAAGAACGACGGAAGACCCGTTACACCTTCAAGGTCGAAGTCTGCTGCAAGTGTCGCTTCATGGGCCGGAATATACCGTGGCGTCAAACCATCGGAGCTGATGGCAGCCTGGCTACCGATGTCCACAGCCCCTAAGCCTGGAAACAGAATTTGGCTCGCAACCGTTCCCGCGCCTGCGAAATCGGTAAATTCCGCATCCACATAGTTATAGCCGCCTTGTAATACGACCCAATCAAAAGGCTGATAACGCCCTTCGATTTCGATGCCCTTGTATTCAGAGTCACCAGCAAGGTTTGCGTTAACAAACGCGGCCGATAGCTGGAAGAAAGTCTGGTTGCTCCAATCCATATAATACGCAGCAATGGAGTATTGGAAGTTATCAAACGGTTGCTGCTTAAAGCCAACTTCAAATGCGCTCAACTTCTGGGTTGGTGTAAAGAAGCCAATCTCTTCCGCTGGCAGCTGTTCTTCAGGACCGACACGTGCGTTGAAAGCGTCAACCGAGGTATTCGTACCCTGCAGGTAACTCAAAGACCAGTTACCATAGATGTTCATGTTCAGGCCTTCGGGCTGATAACTCAAAATAACCCGTGGCATGAACTTGTTATATTCCTGCGTGTTTGGCTCAGCGGTATTAGAGGACAAACCGCCGCCAAAACCATCAAACACCAGATCTAGTTTGTCTGATTGGAAACGGCCTTCTGCAGACAGAGTTAATTCTTCGGTTATATCGAAATCCAACGACCCAAACACCCCAATAACTCTGGATTCAAGTGCTGTTAGATTGTTCTGGCCGAGGTTAAAATTCAAATTGTCTTCAGAATAGTAATTCACACCAAGCATGTAGCGGAGGCGGCCGTCCGAACTGGACGTGAAACGCAATTCCGCTGAGAAGTCCTCATCTTCGCGCTGAAAACCCGTGTAGAAAATATCTCGCGCTTCCTGTGCAGGCAGGAAAAACACCCCGGGAATATTTATTTCGTCCCTGGCGGGCGTGCCTTGGCCGTAGGTATTATCAAAAACACCCCAGTTTTTGTTATTACCGAAGGAAACGAATCCGTTGATGGCATGACCACTCTCGAGCTCGTGTTCGCCTGATAAAACCACGCGCCACGTGCGATATGTATTGCCCATCCCAACTGGCGCATCGATAAAGCCATCGCTCAGCTCGGGTGCACCAGCCTGTGCCACTGCGTAACTGCCGCCGTCGGAGATATCACCGGTCGGCGCTCCGCCGATGACAGGGAAAAAGTTATTGTCTGCGCCAGGTTCCCAATCGGGAATGGAGCCGCAAAAAATACCATCGCGAGTACTTTGCGAGATATCTGTAGTGAAAGACTGAACTTCTTCGCCCGTGACGATGTTGGCCACCTCGCCTGAGTATGTAAGGTTACACTCGCCAGCACCTACAGTCCCGTTGATAGACCCAAGCGCAGAGGTATCGTCTGACTCCACGTAATACCCTGACACTTTGAAATAAGTACTCTCAGTCGGCTCAAACTTTAACGTACCAAGGACTGCGTCGGTATTCTCTTCCCCTAAAGGTGTGCCATCCGCGAAATCCACAACGCCAGGACGCTTTTCGGTTGAGACCGCGATCCGCGCGCCGATCTTGTCTGTAATAGGCCCGCTTACGATACCGTTGATATTATAGCCCGTTTGGACATCAGTTGCTGACACTTGGCCTCGGACACGAACCTCAAGTTCGTCGCCTGGTTCAGCTGGCAAAAAGTTCACGGCACCGGCAAACGTATTACGACCGAAAAAGGCTGTTTGGGGACCTTTAATGACCTCAGTCTGCTGCAAATCAATCAGGGGAACAATGCCTATGCCCTGGGCAACGAAGGCACCGTCCCAGAACAAAGCACCAGCGGACGAAGATCCACCAAGCCCAACTTGCACGCCAACGCCGCGGAAGCGAATGTTTGGTGCAGCTCGGCCGCTTTGACCGCCGGTCCCTACAGGCTGAAATGTAAAGCCAGGTACGAAATCGGACAGCTCCGCAGAAGCTTGAATTCCGCGTTTATCAATATCGTCCTGTGAGAACGCTTTAACTGACAAAGGGATCTCAATCTGCGTTTCTTGACGCTTACGCGCAGTGACAAAAATCTCGTCAATTTCGCCTAGATCTTCCTGCGCCTTGACTTGCGCCGGCGCCATCGTAGCGACCAGTGCAATCGCACTGACGCTTAGGCATAAAGTGTGGGGGAATTTGTTACCCATTGTGTATGTTCCCTTCCCTTGAACATAGAAATTACACAGCAAAACTTTCTGTTTGCTCTGCCGCCCGTTGCAATCCAGTCACATAAACCGCCCGCAACGTGTGACGTAGGAGATTTGCAGCATAAAGTCGCACACAGGGGCAGTGCGGTGATATGTTTGTTCGCCTGTCGGTTAGGCGCTGCCCTCGGCCAGAAGCTGATCTAGAAACGTTTTAAATTCAGAAACATATAGTTGGTGGCGTTTCCCCGTCGCCTCCCCAGGGAAACTGGTGTGAATGCGGCGAACTTTTCCCGTCCGATCCAAGAATAGCGTTGTTGGATAAGCGCCGAGCCCATCAAGGAAGGGTAGCGCCGCTGCAACGCCCTGTTGCCCAAACACACCAGCGAGTAACATCGGATATTCAATCGCGTAGCGGGCTTTAAAGTGGCCCACCTGCCGCTGATTCCTTTCCAGGTCATCGGTGTACTCAAATTGCAGCCCGATCACTTCCAGACCACGCTCTTTGTTCTCTGCATAGTAGGGGGCCAGAAACTTTGCCTCATCATGGCATGTGGGGCACCAAGTGCCGCCGATGGTGATAAGAACGACCTTGTCTTTAAACCGCGCATCACTCAGGGACACCTCCGCGCCAGATATATCTGGGAAGGTGAAATCGAAGGTTTCGACACCTTCTTTCAGCGCCGTTAAACTATTCGCATCTGGCAGCGTAGCATTTTCGTCTCGCGCGGCCGACCACGGCACCGGCGGAAAGCCATAGCTTTTGGCGTGGAACATCCCTTCAAGGCTACCGTCTTCCTGAATTGTGCCGCGCCAGACTGTCCCTTGGCCACCGTCATAGGTCGACAGGTAAAGCTCGCCATCCTTAACCTCGCCCTGCAGCCACCGATAATCGCCTTGCGGGAAGAGGAAGGTACCTGTGACGATAGCGCCGTCTTGCTCAAACAGCCCCAAACCATCCCGCGGCGGGCCGCCGAAAGGATTACTTAGTTTGACCGCCCAAGTGCCCGCAATATTGGCCGGATTAGAGTCTTGCTCTTCAAAGTGGCGCCAGGTTTGGCCATGCGTGGCCACGAGAGGGAATTCAATCTGCTTCAGCTCCCCGAGTCGGCGTGTCAGGATAGTCTTGCCAACCAGAGTGCCGTCTTCTTGCAGCGTCGCTTCCAAAGACGATTCGTAGGAGGGAAAGGCAATGTTCAACCGGCCAGCGTCAATGGTCACGACCTCGGCCTTCATGCGCTCCGGCCCGTTCAGAAAATAAGCCTCTGGCCCGTCAGCAATCTCCAAGCTAAAGGGCAAACCGCCACCGGGATGCTCTAGCACAACCCGCCAAATCCCGATCTTAATGCCACCGACTTCCGAGACAAAAGTCGGCTTTGACGCACTTTCTGGTTCGGATTGGTCACATGCGGAAAGCGCCAGGAAAAGGCAAAGTCCAAAAAGCTTAAAAATGCGCATGTTAATAGAGCCCCTTACTCCGCGGGTTCTGGGATCGCATCTCCAGCGCGCGGGTCATCAGATGGCTTTGAAGCACTGCTGTTTCTACGCATGGCATGCAGGGCATCCTCATCCAGCTTGTAAAACAGCAAGATGATGCACGCGATAATAGCCATGGAGGCTGGGACATAAGAAATGCCAACTAAAACAGCCTGGCGCACCTGTTCGGTAGCAAGGCCTTCCGCCTTTGGATTATAGCCTGCCAGCTGCAGAGCACCGCCTAAAATCAGCGGGCCAACGGCGGCGGCCAATTTTTCAATGAAACTATAAAGCGCGGAATACATGCCTTCGCGGCGCATGCCGGTTCGGTGCGAATCCGCTTCCATCGCGTCCGACAGCATGGACATGGCAAACAGCACGTTGCCTGAAAAGGCAATGCCCGTGGCAAAGCCACGAACCGCGTACCAGTAGTAGAATTTGATTGGCTCTTCCCCGCCGGTCAGCGGCCAATATGGGGGGTCAGGATAAGCAAAAATCCAGCTGATGGCAGCGGCGCCAGTGAAGAGAGCCGAAATAAAGTAGCCGCCCCGTTTGCCCACGATCTTCGACAAACGCACGAGGATCGGCGTGCCGCCAAAAACGGCAATCATCATGCCAAACGCCAGTGACACGGTTGCTTGGTCAAGCGGAACATTCAGCACGTTGACAAATAAGAAGAACAATCCGCCTGAAGAGGCCGCCACGCCAATGAGCTGCGCAAGCTTAACGCTCAGAACCTGCTGGAAAGCTGTATTGTCCAGGAAGCCCCGCAGTTGCTCCTTAAAGGGCAATTTCACATCAGACTGTGGGTGGGAGGGTGCATGCTTGGTCGCCCAAAACGTGATGAGCATTGTGATGAGGATAATAACGCTGCCCGCCAGTGCGACCGTCGCATAGGCATCCCAGTCTTTTCCTAGCTGCTCAAGAATAACTGTGCCGCCTGTCTGGACAGCAAAGCCGCCAACAGAGGCAAAAACCACGCGGTAGCCATGGATGGAGGAGCGCTCATGATACCCATCAGTCATCTCCGCCGGCATGGCCATATAGGGCACATTGAACATGGAATAGCCGGAGGTGTAGAGGAGCAGCATGACAAGCACATAAGAGACGGTCGCCAGCCCCTCACCTGACCAGAGGCTTTCGAACGGCCCTTCGAACGGCACTGTGAAGACCAGCAGGAACGAGGCCGCAGAGATAATAGCGCCGCCAAGCAGCCATGGCCGGCGGCGGCCCATCTTGCCTTGCGTTTTGTCGCTGAGATGGCCCGATAACGGATCAGTTACCGCATCATAGACCTTTGACAGGAATAAGATCGTGCCAGCAACACCGGGCGCCAGACCGACAACATTGGTAAGATAAAACAGCATAAGCGCTGCGATTCCGTTCATCAGAACGGCAACCCCAACGGCGCCCGTCGCCCAGCCGACCTTTACGCCCACCGGTAATTTGGTTTCTTGCGCCATGCGCTTATCCCTCACCTATTCAACTTTTATTTAGAGCCGATAGGCATCGAGCCCAGCCTGCGACCTTCGTTCTATCCGTCTGCTGAAGATTCCAGTTGGGTCTCATGGTCTGGATAGCGCCCCAAAGTGAGGAGCAAAGCCGCTGAACCCAGGAACGTGGCAGCAGACACCAAGAGAATAGGGTCGTAGCTTGCCGCCTTATCATAGACCCGCGCAAAAATGAGCGGCGCCAAGCCAGCACCGAAGAAGAAGATGGTATAAATCACCCCATAAATCTTGCCGTAGTGCTTCAAGCCGAAATAGCGGGTCACGAAGTAGGCGATGATGTCGAATTCCGCGCCGGCGGCAACCCCCACGACGAAAACAGCAAGCCCTGTCAGCACCAAAGGCAGGTCAGCACTCGCCAAAACCAAGCATGAGGCAGCAGGCAGCGCCATGAGCACAAAGGCAATGCCAGGCCCCCAAAACCGGTCTAACAAGCTGCCCACGATAACGCGGCCCAGAATCACAGACGCGCCGATGATGGCTGCAAAGTTGGCAGCATTGGCCGGCGTAAAGCCGCGGTCGACAAGGAGCGGCACCAGATTTGAAATAATGCCGGCAACGCCAAGAGAGATGAAAGAGAAAGACGCGGCAATGACCCAGAACCGATAGGAGCGAAGCGCTTCCCCCAAAGTATTTCCATAGCGCGCGGACATACTGCCTGCCACCCGCGCACCATCATCGAGAACCCATTGCGGCGCTGGCCGCAAACCCCACCATATAGCTGGGAAAGCGACACAAAAGATCATGGCGCCAAGCACCACATAGGTCATGCGCCACCCCACCGCGCCAATGATAGCCGTCACCAGCGGGGGCAGCATGAAGGCGGCAATCCCGCTGCCCATCAAGGCAAGACCCAGTGCCAAACCGCGGCGGGCATAGAACCATTCGCCAATCGCCCGAGTCCAAGGAATTGGGCCTGTGCCCTGGGCCACAAACGCCATCACCGCCCAACAGCCATAAAAGGTCCAGACGTTCTGTG
>CAKZYD010000212.1 GCA_937884085.1 uncultured Sphingomonadales bacterium
TGTGGCTCGGGTCTGAGTCGATGTGCTCTAAAAGCACCTTCGTAATGCCTTCGAAGACCATGTCTTTCACGTCTAGAGAGCGGCCTTCAAGCATTGTGACTGTTACAACGGCCATAGGCGGACTCCATTAAATATAGTGTTTAACCTCTTTGCGCGTCGGGCCGACCGAATAGCGCGCGTTCTGCGTTGCCGGTGCTTTTGAACATGCATCGATATGCAAGGTGAGCGGCAGAGGTTTTTCACCGTCCTGCGTGAGAAAGATATCGACCGTGCTTGGAAGCGTTACTTCGCATGTTTTCTTTGCGAATAGAGAAATCTCACAGTGACCACGCACTGTAATGCGCTCTTTGGCGCCTGGCAGCGCCCAGCTGGCGTGTCGAAATGACAAGCAAATCGGCTGATCAGGCAGATGACCAATCCGCCACGCTAATCGAGGGAGCACATACCGCCCATCATCTAACAGAAGCATAGGCGCAATCAACGCACCGCCGCCAGCTGCGATTTTTCCATAAGCGGGCGTGACATGCATCGTCCCTTGGGCCGATAGGAACGTGTCAGACGTCAGCATCTGAGGCGAGATGACCTTGCCCTCATCTGTGCGTAGATAATCAATAATAATATCCGGGGTTGTCACGCCCGCTGGCCCATACACATGAGGCTTGTAGAGGAAGAAACTCATTGCTTTGTGTCCATGTCCTGGGGCTCCCAGGTGATCATGCGAATTTCGCCCAATTCGC
Source organism: uncultured Sphingomonadales bacterium (assembly GCA_937884085.1). Classification (GTDB taxonomy): domain Bacteria; phylum Pseudomonadota; class Alphaproteobacteria; order Sphingomonadales; family CAKZYD01; genus CAKZYD01. The sequence goes on from CAKZYD010000212.1 coordinate 738, forward strand.
GGCGTTTTTTGGCCCAAGTAATGCCGCCATCTTTAGATTGAAAAATCTGGCCGAAGATGGTGCAAAAATAGATAAGGTCCGGGTCAGCCTGATGGGTGCCAAAGCCCCAGATCGTGCTGTTTGGAGGATGCGGTAGAGCAATCGTCTGCCATGTCTTGCCTACATCGGTTGACCTCAGAACCATCCCGGTTTCGCCAGACGGCTTATCTCCTACTGACGCCAACACGATGCCTGAATTAGCGCCTACTTGTACAAGAGACCGGTAGTAGACAAATGGGGCGACATCAGTTGGTTCCTGGAGCCAGCTCACGGCGTTGTCCATTGAGCGATGCATGCTGTCTTCTGTGGAAGCCAGAATATCTCGCCCCAACTCCCCATCATAAAAGACGAGGTCATGCGCGTCGTTATCTGCCAAACCGTGGATCATGAGGGTCCAGCTTTTACCGCGGTCTTCTGATTTGAATACGCCGTCGATTTCAACCGTGGCCCAGATGACATCGGTGTCTCGCGGGTCAAATTGGATCGACGTGACGCGCGTTGTGTTGATGAACCAGCATTCAGTCGCGGCATCAAGCGGCGCACGCACCCAGCTTTCGCCATTGTTTTCCGAGATAAACAGCTCGGCTGGTCGCGTACCGCACACAATGAAATCCGGATCATTGGGATCGCGGGCAACCTGCAGGATGTGAAGGCTGTCCATCGGGCTTGGAATATAGTCGAAACGACCCTCCGCAGGGTTCATGCGATAAAGCCCTTGATCTGTCCCAACCAGAACCTCACCCGGACACATTGGATGGGCTTCAACACACCAACAGCGTGCTTCATTGTAAAACCCGCCGGTCGGCGTCAGCAGCCGCGCCCAGCTCTCGCCGTCATCATGGGAGAGCCAAAGTCCTTGCATCGTGGCTGCGTAAGCGGTGTGTTTCATGGGCGCTCTGCTGCCGGTGTGACTTCAACAACACCTGTATTTCCATCAACTCTGACCCAGTCCCCCGTTTTGATGACTTCAATCGGGTCTTTGTCCAAACCTGTCACTGCAGGGGCGCGCACAATAACGGCGCCAAGCGCCATTTTGGTCGTTGTATGCTTGAAAATCATGGCGATAGGCGCTGCTTTGTTGAGCCGTGCAGTTTGAAAATGGCTCGCCCAGCCAGATGAACCCTTAGCGCCTGGAAAAACCAAAACCTTGCCAGCGAAGGACTGCCCACGCAGCTCGTGTCGGACTTCGATAATCTCGCCGGTCTTGTTGTCTATGCCGCCAAACCCGGAAATCGTGTCACGCGTCACCAATGCCTCTCCTTCGGCAACACCGTCAACAACCGGTCGGCCTTTAAGCACCAGCTTGGTCATGACAGGCCTCCACGCCACTCTCCGGTTATCGCAGCGTCAACGCATTGCTCCGTGGTCCCCAGCCAGGTTTGGAACTTTAAAATAGCGGGCATGTAATGGGCTTGTTTCGCGCTGTCTGTAGCGGCAACTCTAACACCCGCGGGATAGACTTTAGACAAAGCCGCGCAGCTATCGCTCATGAGGTGCGCGCCGGCATTCTCTATCGTTTCGGTGTAGCCTTGTCGGTCTGCAATGGCTTTGATTTGACGAGGCGTGAAAACCCACAGGTCCGTCTCTGCATGCAGCTTTTTGCCGTCAAGCAGCGTGGCGACTTGGCGCACTTGTTCGAGTGACGCGTGTGGGCAGCCGATTTTTACGAAATCAACTTTTGTCTCTGTCGCTGTAGAAAAATAGCTAAACGCCTCTTCGCGTTGGGCAGGCCCGTAGAGGAGCTCGCCTTCGAGTGCCCTGCCGCTGAAGGCCATCTCCGCCGTTGGTGCTTCAGGGGTCTGGCCGACAATATGATACATCTCGACCCCACCTGCACTGGCTGCAGCAGCACCGAAATGTTTGTAGAAGTTGGGATTTCCAGGGTGGTCGATACCGGTTAGCACCGGCACGCGGTCTTGGACTTTTTCGCCAATCCAATAGCCCAGTAGGCCCCAGTCGAGCATGGTCTCGGGTACCTTCTCGATGCGGACGTGATGCGTACCCCGGCGGCCTTCCGGCGTGTGATAGCCCCAATAGGGCGTTTTGCCGGTGAGCGCTGCTGCTGCAGCGGAATGCGCGCCCTCGACATTGGAGCGGGCGCCAATAACCGAGTTGATGTAAATGACGGCTGATGACTCCATCCAAGCACAGTGTTCCCCAAACACCGGGACGACCCCCACTTGATATGGCGTGCACGTGTTGCAGCGATTGACGCCGATTTGTGAGCAAAATTCACCGACACTCTGAGATATCTCGCGTGTTTGCTCACTCACGCGCTGAACTTGCCATTTATCTGGGTCCATGGCGTCGATCAGCCGGTAGGTCATGGCTTTCACCGGTGGTATGGAGAGCTTTTTATCGCTGTCTAAATTGAGGAGCGAATAAACAGCTTCCATATCGCCGCGGATATTTTCAGGGATCACGTCACGGCGACCGGGTAGTGCCCCAACAAAGCCGCCGCAAACGCTATTGGTATCCACCAACCGGTCAGCGCCAAGAGCTTTGCCGTAGCGGACGATGAGGTCCATCGCATGAGCTCTGGCTTCGCCTTCCGCGCCATCGAGAACCCGCTTTTCATCATCGCTCAGAATCATGATAGCCATACTTGCCGCAATCAACTTGACTTTACAAGTTGAGAGGAGACATTTTGGTGCCGACAGGAGAGTCGCCATGACGTTTGAAATGCCACAATATGTTATCGATCGGGTGATGAACAAACGCGGTCGTTTACATGTGTTTGAGGAACTTAACCCTAAGACAACAGCCTTTGCCGTGATTGATATGCAGAACGCTTTTGTGAAGGGCAAGGTTAAGGCGGAAACGGCATTGGCAATCATGCCAACCATTAATGCCCTAGCGCAAAACGTACGCGATTTGGGCGGCAAAGTCGCTTGGGTTCAGCTTCAAGCCGGTGATGAAAACGGCAATTCAATTGCTCAGCTCTATCATGAGTATTTCTTTTCTCCGCAGGGTGCTGACGCTCACAAGACGCAGCTGACGCCAGGCGATTGGGGGTATGAAATTTGCGATGAGTTAGACATCAAGAACGGCGACATTCGCGCGTGGAAATCACGCCATAGCGCCTTTGTTCCCGATCATGGCGACCTGCACGAGAAGCTACAAGCTGAAGGGATTGACACCCTGTTGATTGGTGGGACGGTTACCAATTTTTGCTGCGAGACAACAGGGCGCGATGCCATGATGCTAGATTACAAAGCGGTCATGGTCGCTGACTGTTGTGCTGCGCGATTCCCGGAGGACCATTCAGCAGGTCTCACAACGTTCTTCCAAAGTTTTGGTGACGTTTACACCGCGGCTGAGGTGACAGACGTTCTGCGAAAATCCGCTTAAGGTCTTGAGGCCAATATGACCAAGTATGTTATTCGCGGTGATCTCGACGTTGCAGCACAATTTGTCGAATTCGTTGAGCGCGAAGCGTTGCCAGGAACGGGCATATCGGCCGACCGGTTTTGGTCAGGGCTATCGGCGTTACTAAAAGAGTGTGTGCCTGAGAATGCTGCCCTTTTAGAAAAACGCGTCGACCTGCAAGCAAAGATCAACGAATGGCATAAGCTCCATCGGGGTATGCCAGACCCGCTGCAATACAAACAGTTCCTTTACGACATTGGCTATCTTGTAGCTGAGGGCCCGGACTTTCTTGCAAGCACGTCGAATGTTGACCCAGAAATTGGTCGTGTGTCGGC
>CAKZYD010000213.1 GCA_937884085.1 uncultured Sphingomonadales bacterium
GACAACGCGACCAACGATTTTAAAATCCTCTACGGCGATCTCGAAGCTGGGTCGGTCAATTACAATGTTGTGTTCCAGCTGCCGAACACAGCCGTCGCTTTCGGGAACCCGGACTTCAACGCAGATGTAAATGACCACGAGTTCGTTTACCTCAGCAATCTGCCAACGCAGTCAACCCAAGAGATCATAGAGATTTCTAACAAATTTGACTAAGATTTCGAGGGGCTCACTCTATCGGCGTGGGCGCTATATTCAGATGTGGAACAACGTCTTGAAGCCGACGGTGCGGTCGCCGCCTTCGGATTCTTCAACAGCTCGCCGGAATGTATCCAAAGTGTTAGCGATTTGTCTTCCCAGGGTCTAACTCTACCGTCGCCACTCTTTCTTGCACCGACACCAGGCGATTCAATCCTTGGCGCTTTTAGCCCCACCTTATGCGATGGAACGCAGTTCCAAGTGCGTAATCAGGAAGACATTTCTTTAGAAATCCGGCTTGCCTCTGATACAGGCGGCCCTTTTGAATGGTCTGTCGGCGGCTATTATCTCGCGCTAGAACGGCGTGTTGCCGTTGGCATTGGCTATGACCGCGGACGCGGCATCGTCCCGCAAATTTTCAACGATCAAGACAGCGATAACCCGACAGAACAGCTGTCGGATGATACCTTTAACACCGATGTGTTCGCATTCTTTGGGTCGGCTGAATATAGCTTTACCGACAGCCTCACCCTATCCGCTGCGCTGCGCTATGACAGAGAAAAGCGGAAAGTCTCCAACAACGTCCCGGTGGATGCGACGAACCAATTCTTGCGAGGCGGCGACGTACCTTTGAATATTGCGCTTGAAGATGGGCCCATCCCTGATCAGTCACGCACCTTTGATGAAATTCAGCCACGTGTCAGCTTGGCGTATACGCCAACTGATAACTTCACAGCCTTCGCCAGCTGGGGCGTCGGCTTTAAATCTGGGGGCTTCAATAACCAAGGTAGCCAAGCGATCATCGAGGAAACGTTCAACCAGCCAGCGATTAATGCCCAACTGAACATCTTTGATAATTATGAAAAAGAGACCTCGAATGCTTTTGAAATCGGCATTAAAGGCAACCTGTTTAGCAACACGCTGACCTATGAATTGGCGGGGTATTACACCGTCGTAGATGATCTCCAGTTCTTTGAGTTTTACGCTGGTCCATTCGGCATTTTGCGGGTTGTTTCTAATATCGATGAAGTCGAACTGCTCGGCATTGAAGGGGCTGTGAACTATTCCGTTACGGACACTGTGGATATCTTCGCGAGCTTTAACGTGACGGACAGTGAAATTAAGGAAAACAACGCGCGTCCCGGCACTGAAGGCGGCGAATCTCCGTACACTCCAGATTATACCCTCAATGCTGGGATTAACGTTGATCAGCCTATCTCAGAGGGTCTGGCGATCACGGGCCGTCTCGACTATATCCTCACCGGGTCTACTACGTTCCACACCGCCCAAGCAGGGGATCGCCCGACGATCTTTAACGTCGTCTTCGGCAGCGAGTTTTTGGGTACCGCAAACTACACCAATTCAATCCGCGACAGTTTTGGTGTCGTGAATTTGCGGGCTGGTATCCGGGCCGAGCATTGGGAGCTGCAAGCGTTCGCAGAGAACCTGTTCGACAAGGAATATCTCGACGAGGTAATCCCAGCGCCTGAATTCGGCGGTAGCTTCGTGTCCCCAGGCGGGCGGCGATACTACGGCATTCTCGCTCGCTTTAATTTCTAGGCGCAGCGTCGCAGGGGGAAATTAAGAGCGGCGCTCCCAGGCATCAGGCCTGGAGGCGCCGTTTTTCTATAAAAGGCATCGCCTTTCGCTGTGGACCGGTTATATTTGTCCGGACAAATAGAACAGAAGGGTCAAGCCCATGAAACACCGCAATATCCGCGGGAATTTGCTCTTCACCTCGTAGTAGCCGGACCGGATGGACCAGGAGCGTGGGCTTGAGTTCTTCCATTTCTCCCTTCATTCTGATGGCAAGGTCACCATCCGGGCCAATTGCGAGATTGAAGATCATCCCAGCGTTTTGCGCGATATTGTCTATTCCCTCGACGAGACCGGCTATCCAACCGATTGCCATGTCCGCCTGACACTTGATGATACGTTTCTTGGGTCTGGTTGGTTTCGCATTACCAAAGAGTTCATTGAGTGCGAAAGCATCTCGCCAGACTTGGGCCGCGTCAGCCAGCGGGTTGACTTGGATGAGCCCATTGATGGCTTTGGCACCCATCCCGTGGTGTGCGATGGCTATCTGCTCAAGGTGATGGACCGGTCAAAGGGGCCCCATAAAAGCAAGGTGAACTGCTATCTACCCTCACCCGATCACCGCGGCGCCACCGCACCGCTGCTCGCGCGCGTGAACATCGGAACGGAATATGTCGGCGATGAAGAGATCACGGTGAAAGCCGGCACGTTCGAGGCCCATCATTTCCGCTTCATAGACGACGGCACCGCCGGCATGGATGGCCAGCACCCCCCTTATGATGTGTGGGTCACCGCAGACGATGATTTCATCATGCTGCAAGGCGGCGTCGCAGAACCCATGGCGACCTGGTATGAGCTGGAATGGCTTGAGCGGGACTAAGCTGCGAGCAGTCCACCTAGGCGTTGATTAATCAATGCATGAGCTTCGTCCATGATGCGGTCGATGAGCTCTTGGCAGGTCGGGATATCATTGATGAGGCCCGCAACCATCCCGCATGACCACGCCCCGGCGTCCATGTCGCCTTCCTTCATGATGCGCGGATAAACGCCAGCCACTTCTTGGATGATGTCTTCAAACTTGATGTCACCGCCAAGGTCTTTCTCCTTTTCAAGCAAGCGCTCCACAGCCGCGTTGTTCAGCACACGCTCGGTATTGCGCAGCGGCCGCATGACGAGCCGAGTGTCGAGTTCGGTGGCGGCGACAATGGCTTTCTTTACGTTCTCATGCACCGGTGCTTCTTGCGTGGCGATAAAGCGCGTGCCCATGTTCATGCCATCGGCGCCCATGGCAAGCGAGGCCACCAAAGACCGCGCGTCCGCCATCCCGCCGGACGCCACAAAAGGAATTTCAAGCTCGTCCGCCGCCCGCGGCAGCAGGATCATATTGGGGATATCATCTTCGCCCGGATGCCCGCCGCACTCAAAGCCATCGACCGAGACAGCATCGCAGCCAATCGACTGCGCCTTGAGGCTATGGCGCACCGAGGTGCATTTATGGATGACCTTGATGCCTGCGTCTTTGAGGTGGGGAAGCACTGCTTGTGGGTTGTTCCCTGCGGTCTCCACAACGGGTACGCCAGCATCAATGATGGCCTTGACCATGCCCGGATAGTCCGGCTGATTGACGACCGGCAAGAACGTCAAATTCACACCAAACGGCTTGTCTGTCATGTCCTTGCATTTGGCAATCTCATCCGCCAGCGCAGCAGCACTGGGCTGGGTGAGCCCCGTGATAATGCCAAGACCGCCCGCATTGGACACGGCGGCGGCGAGCTCCGCAAAGCCGACATAATGCATGCCGCCTTGGATGATGGGGTGTTTGATACCAAAAAGCTCAGTGATGCGCGTCTTCATGGGCCCTCTCCTCTTATGTCCCCTGTTCTATGTCAGGCGGGCGATACAAAATCGACCTGAGAAAATGACAGGCGTGCCGTGACGAGCGGCGTCAATTGAGATAGGTGAGGCGCAGAGGCACGTCCCCAGCGGGCACGGCGGCGCTTTTGAACTTGGGCTCGTCATAAGCGTCCTTTGCGCCAGTGACGCCGTAACCTTCGAGCGGGTAGCCGTCTTTCATATCCAGATCGTAATTGCCTTTCTCATCATGCAGAGGGACCACCGCATAAAGAAGGTGATCGAAGACCTGCAAACTGCAGGGGTTCGGCTCACCATGGATGATTTTGGAACTGGCTATGCGAGCTTCAGTTATCTGCGCGATTATGCGTTTGATACAGTGAAGATCGACCGCAGTTTTGTGCAGGCCCTGCAGAATGATGACCAAGCCCTAGAAGTCACCCAAGCGGGTGTGGGCCTTGCCCGCGCCTTAAACCTCACGGTCATTGCCGAGGGCGTCGAAAGCAAGCTACAGCTTGATCTTTTACCTTTACGGGGTGCGACCTGATCCAAGGATTCTATCTTGCCAAACCAATGGGCGCCGGTGACATAGAAGCGCTGCTGCCAGCGGTGCAAACACCCCATCCCCTGGTAGAAGCTGCCTGTAGCAATCTGCGCAATACATCCGCAAAAACGCTTAAACAAATACATATCAACACGGTAAAGTGATCAGCGTGGGTGTTGCCTGGGCGCAACACGCAACGCGGCTTCCAATAGAAATACGCTAGACAAAACCGGCCGCCTGCGCTACCTTCCTTAAAGTTATTTTAACTAAGTTGTGTAGCGAGTAAATCATGCGTGTAAACAGGTACTTAATTGCTGCAGCTGCGGCAATTTCCTTCTCTTCAGTCTCAGCAAATGCGGCCGTGATCGACTTCGAGTCGTTCGATCATGGTGCTTTGATTTCCAACGGTGGCTTTGACATCGATGGTTTTTCTGGGACGATTGAAACGAACAGCAATGGCGATTTTAACATTGCGCAAATCTATGACAGCAACGTCGACGGCGGTGCCGATCCCGACCTCGAGGCCCCGACAAATATTCTGACTGACGAGGTTTATGACGGGGGCAATCTTGTCATCATTTCTGAAAATAACAACGCCAACAACCCAGACGATGAACTTGCTGGTGGTTCCATCACGTTGATGTTCGATGAAGCGGTTCTCTTCACCGGCATCACCCTTGTTGACGCAGAGCCGAATGGTAACGAAATTGATGTTCAAGTCGATGGCGGCGTTTTTGCCCTGCAAGACATAGCGCTTGGCGATGGCAAATGGCAGACGTATGACGACTTCTCTTTTGTGACGAGTGAAATCACTGTCACCTTCGGCGGGTCTGGCGCGTTTGATGCCCTTCAGGTTGCTGAGATCCCCGGGCCAGCAACGGCTCTGCTGCTGCTCACTGGCATGGCTGGCTTAGTAACGCTTCGTGGTCGCCGCCGCGCGCTGGCCTAGCCAATATAGAATAGCAAGACCAAAACGAGCGATCGGTCAAAGCCACCGGCGATGTGATCGTTGGTCACAAGCGTTTTTGTAAAAACATAAGACGCCGCTCCCAATAGGGAGTGGCGTCTTTTTTGTTCACCGCTGCTGGCACGTCTGCAAAACCTGCTTACACTGAACCTCCATCACTAAAGCAGTCTCATATTCAGTATGAACACGAGAGCGCTCTAAGGCCAAGACCGGTGGTGCAGGTCAATGACATAGGCATGCCGATGCCTCTTTGCTGCATGATAGTGAGGATGACTGTGCGGCTCAGGGCCCTCCCAACCCTCATGCTCGTGTTGGTGGTGGTCATCATGAATATGCAGGTGGGTGTGGTCCTGCGCTGGATGCACATGCTCCTGCGCGGTTTCGTGCCGCCCGTTCCACAACACAGCAGCACCCAGTGCCGACACGCCTGCCAAGACAGCCAAGCAGACAAACGCCCAAGACAGGCCGATCTGCGCGCCCACCCATCCCGCCAAAAGATAGCTGGCAAGCCAGCCCAAGTGGGACAGTGCAAATTGCGATGCGTAGAGGGCGGCACGGCTTTCCTCAGTCGCCGACCGCTGAACCAGTCTCGCGCTCGGCGTTAAAATGAGCGACGTGGCAACGCCTAAGACGAACCAGATGGCAAGGAACCCCATTTGATCGGGCAATCTGCTGCCGAGCATGAGTGTGAGTGCAACCAAAGCCGCGCCAAAGAGCATGAACGCACGGTCAGCATAGCGGTCCAGCATTTTGGGCAAAACGAGGGCTGCCGCCATTGACCCTGCGCCATAGCAGGCATAGCCAAGCGCTGTCGCGACCTGCCCACCGCCAAGCGTGGTGTGCACATAGACCACTGTGTTGACAATCACCGCAGCACCTCCGCAGGCGGCGGCAAATGATAGTAGAAACAAAGCGCGCAACCGCGGCGTGCCGAAATAGACAAAGAAGCCTTCCCGCAACAAAGCCCAGGGCGAGGCTGCGTTTTCGGACGTCTGTCTTACAGGCAATTGAACCGACAGGATCAGCAGCCCGGACAGTAAAAAAGCTGCCGCGTTCAGCGAAAACAGGGCATCATAGGAGAGCAGCAACAAGGCCGCTGCGGCTAGACTTGGGCTGAGAAGGCTCTCTAAGTCATAGGCTAAGCGCGACAGAGACAGCGCACGCGTATAGCGCCGCTCATCTTGGAGAACTTCTGGGATCGTTGCCTGAAACACCGGTGTGAAACAGGCCGAAGCGGCATTTAAGAAAAACACCAAGGCGTAGACCTGCCAAAGCGCGGTCACAAAAGGCAGACACGCGATCAGCGCCGCGCGAACACAATCAAGGGCAACGAGGAATGCGCGCCGCGGCAGCCGCCCGGCATAGGCCCCGGCAAGCGGCGCGACGCCGACATAGGCGACCATTTTGATGGCGAGCACTGTGCCAAGAACGGCGCCCGCTTGAGAGCCCGCCAAGTCATAGGCCAGCAGAGCCAAAGCAACGGTGGTCAGCCCCGTGCCAGCCAACGCGATGACCTGGGCGGCAAAGAGAGGGCGAAACACGCGGTCCTTTAAGGGCGAGGCATCTTGAGGCGCGGATGTGGTTTTTTCCAGCACAGCACCAACCCAAGCTAAATCGGGAGCTGCGTTGTTTCTTTAAGCCGCTCCATCGAGAAGCTGGCGCTGACTTCCGCCATATCCACCGTCGAAATGAGCTTTTTATAAACGCGGTCATAATCTGCGACATCCGATACGACGACTTTGACGAGATAATCCACATCCCCGCTCATCCGGTGGCATTCCGTCACCTCTGGTATGGTTTGTATGGCGCGCGAGAACTTATCCAGCCACGCCTGGTTGTGTTCATTGGTGCGAATGCGGATATAACCCACCAACGGCAAGCCGATGGCATTGGCATCAAGCAGCGCCACACGCTTTTTAATAACGCCGAGTTTTTCCAGGCGCTTGATGCGCTTCCAACACGGCGTTTGCGACACACCAGCCCGCTCAGCCAGCTCGGCGATCGTGTCAGAGGCATCGTCTTGGAGTGCCCGCAAAATAGCCCGGTCGATATCGTCTAGCTTTTCCATGGTAGGTCTTCAGATCTACTTCTTTGTCATATAAAAGATTGAGATAGCACCTGATCAAATATTTAAAGAACGCTGTTCTCTATTTCTTCAAATTTCATGCAAAATTTTCTGTGAAAGTCAATGTGGTTATCGGATCTTTGGGAAGGAGTGCCTAGAAGCAAGTCCATGAGCCTACCCTTAGGATTCACAACATGACGGTGCTCGGCCGCGTTAGAGTGCTGGGCTTAGGACAGAAACGGCATAATGAGCATGAGGCCGGCAAGTCCGAAGATAGCCAAGGCAAGTGTTTGCGCGACTAGGACAGCGATGGGATTGGGACCCACCGCAATGAAGTCTTTCAGCGAGGTTTTGACCCCCAAAGCGGCAACGGCAATGACCAAGCACCAACGCGACATCTCTGTGAGCAAACCGACCGCTTGAACCGGCACCAAGCCCAGGGAATTCACGGCCACCAAGACGACAAAACCAACCAAAAACAAGGGCAGCAAAGGCGGTGTTTTTCCGGTCGAGGAGGCGCTCGCACAGCGCTTGCGGAACACAATGCCAATGATCATGACGGCAGGGACGAGGCAAGAGACGCGCATCAGCTTTGTGATGGCGGCTGTCTCTCCCGCTGCGTCAGAAATCATATAGCCCGCGCCAACCACCTGCGCGACGTCGTGAATTGTAGCGCCTAGGAAGATGCCAGCGGCGGTGTCACTCAGGCCGAGCCCTTGGGCAATGGCCGGATACAGCACCATGGCGATAGTGCTCAGCGTCGTGACGCCCACGACAGTCAAACAGGTATTGCGCTCTGATGTTTTCGTTTGCGGCAAGACGGCTGAGATTGCCAGCGCCGCGCTGGCCCCGCAGATGGCCACGGCGCCTGCGGACAAGACAGCATGGTCGGACTTGAGCTTAAACACACGCCCAATGCCGGCGCCGCCGACAATGGTAAACACAACGCCTGTGACGACCAGCAAAATAGTCGCCAAACCCAGATCAGCAATCTGCGATAACGTGATGCGCGCACCAAGCAGCGCCACGCCAACGCGCAGTACAGATTTCGCCGAAAAGGCTATGCCGGTCTGACAGACGTCGTCTTTCGCCAGGAAATTAAAGACCATGCCAAATAGCAAGGCATAGAGGATAACCGGCCCGCCCAGGCGCCCAGCCACATAGCTTGCCGCCAGGGCAAGCACGACGGCCAACATGGCGCCAGGCGCAATGGCCTGGATCCGCGCGCCGAGCCCGTAGAAGAACCCTGCGCTAGACTGACTTGGTGCTGCGTAGCTCATTCAGCCGGCTGCAGAGAGGCGCGCGTGCCATCCGGCATTTTGATCCGGTGCGCAATCATCCGGTCATAGAGCTTGGCGACCGTGTTTCGGCCAGTGGCTTGGAACAAAAATGGGAAGATGCCGTGCAGCAAGCAAGCACACCCAGCAATCACCATGGCCGAGCCAAAAGAAAAAGCACTACCCATATGCTCAGGATAGGTTTCATTCACGGATGCAGGATGCTCAGTGAAAAGCTTCAGCATGTCGTCCTCCTCGTTGATCAAGGAGAAGACTAGGCGTTTTGAGAAGAATTAAATTCTATAGTTCTATTAATTTGCTGATTCTGGAGAACAGAATTCCGGCTCTTTGTCCGTTCAGAGAAACATCATTTTAGCTCTTGCCCGGTCGCGAGACGCCGTCCTTCAAAAATTCAGCTCTGTCTCCAAACCAATCACCCGAGGCGCGTCCAGCGGCGCGTAAAGGTTGCCATCATCGCCTGCAGCGTTTTGAAAGGCGAGGCCACTGAATATTCTGCGGTTGGTGAGGTTTTCTGCAAAGAAGCGTATCGCATAGCGCTCGCCCTCATAGCCGGCTTGGAGATTGATGACGGCGACAGAGCCTTGGACAGCATTACTGCGCTCATCAAGGGGCGTCCGGCCAGTTAAGCTCACTTCGCCGCGGCCAAAGATGCCGCCGTCGGTCTCATAGCGTAGGGCTATATTTCCATCGAACTCCGAGACCAATTTTACCGGCAATCCACGCAGATTTTCCGTCGCGCTGACTTGAAAATCCCGGTAGCTGGCATCTGTGTAGCCAAAGGCAGCGGTGAATTTGAGATTATCCGTAATGTCATAAGCTGTTTCGATTTCAAAGCCGGCACTCTCAATTGAAGCACGGGCCGCAATGAAGGCGGAGGACACGATCTGGCCCTGGTCATTGACTAAGACTTGGACTTCCTGCCAATTGTCAGATTCGATGTAAAAACCCGCAATGTTCACATAGCCGCGATTGTCGGGCAGCCTAAACTTCACGCCTGCTTCATAGCTCCAGATCGATTCTTGATCATAGCGGACGATATCATCAGCCAAATCGGCATCAGCGGCGGTCAGGTTAAATCCCCCTGGGATGTAGCCTTTTGAAGCGCTGACATAGATGTTCAGGCTATCATTGGGTTCATAGCTGATCACGCCGCGCGGCAAGACGGCGGTAAACGTTTCTTCTAGAGAGATGTCTTGGAAAATCAGCTCAGCAAAGCCTAAGTCAAGAATGCCAGCCTGTTGCTCGGTACGGCGCTTGGCCCTGTCCCACCGGAGCCCGACGGTACCGCTCAACCCCTCTATGCCGAGGCCAGTGGTAGCCGAGCCAAAGATGGCGAAATCTTGTGATGTCGCGCCTTGTGGCGGGGAGAGCAAATAGCTATCCAGACTTGCTTCCCCAAATGCGGTTCCCAGTTGAACATCTTCTTCTTGACGGAACCAGGACGCGCCAATGAGATATTCAAAGACATCGCTATCAGGCGAGGTGAAGCGCAGCTCCGCGCTGTAGATGCTCTCCACCTCCACATCTCTGCCCGCAACGGGCGGTAAAGCCGTGGCATCGAGGTCAAGACCGGAGGAATCTTCGTCGGTATTGGCATAGGACACCGCCGCATCAATAGCGCCATAGTTCAGCTGATATGTGGCGCTAAGGCCAGCCACGATATTCTGTTCCACCGTCCGCTTCGGTGCATCGTTTAGAAATTCGAACCGTCCAACAGCGCGGCCACCATTGAAGAGGTTTTGATAGGTCGCGTTATAGAGGTCGCGGTCAAGCGGAACGAATTCTTGGTCGAATAAGCCCGGCGCTAGTGTATCGAGAATGTAGGCGGTCGCATTAATTGTAAGGTCTTCGTTGGGCGTGAATTTGAGCCGCCCTTGAAGGAACAAGTCCCGGATATAGCCTGGCTCGCCGATGGACGAGGCGGGGTTTGAAATAAAGGCATCCTCGCGAGAGGCGCGGAAAGCAATGGAACCGACCAATTTGTCTTCCACCAAAGGCCCGCCGACAAACCCGTCAATACCGTAGCCAAAGTCGCCATTGTAGGTCGAGCCGGTGGCGCGCACTTGGGCCACCAAATCATCCTCCGGCAGCCGGGTCGTAATGAGGATGAGACCAGCCTCACTGTTGGCGCCATAGAGTGTGGATTGCGGGCCGCGCAAAACTTCGATGGAGGAGATTTGGTTGAGGACCGAATTGCTCAGCTCGCGAAATGGGATGCCGTCAATATAGATGGCGGCGCGGTTGACGATGAAGGGGTTTGATTCAATGCCTCGGATGGAAACAAACACCGAGCTCAGCTGGCTTGCCTCATTGAACTGCACATTTGGCACCAAATCATCGATGCGCCGAAAGTCACGCAGCCGCGCTTCGCGGATGGCACGCTCATCAAAAACAGTGACGGATAAATCGGCTTCAAGCAGGGTTTCCTCGCGCTTCTGCCCGGTGACGATGATGGTGTCATCCACATCCACGTCACTTCGTTTGGGCTCTGTTTGCTGCGCTGCCGCAGCCGAGGCCATCACCCAAAACAGCCAAGACGCTGCACACAACAATCCACGCAAAACCATGCCTGCCCCCACACTTGCAATTGATTCGCAAAGTGAAGACTCAGCTGAAAGGCATCAAGGCACGAGGTCTACGCCAGCGGGCAAATTTTCTACGCAAGCTGGCAGAGGGCTACGTACTGGGGTTCCGATGGAAGTGCTTTTTAAAGGCCGCCGAGAGGGCGTTGGGCGTATATCCGACCAGAAAGGCTGCCTCTGCAACGCTGGCACCGCCTTCCAACGCGGCGGCAGCCTCCTCCATCCGGCGGCTGCGGATATATTCGTTGATGGAGACGCCGAAGGTCTGGCGGAAAGAGGCCGTCATGCTGCGCACGCTCATGCCGTTTGCCCGCGCTAAGTCTTCTAGCCGATTTGGGCCTGACAGCGATGCTTCAATGGTGTCACGGACGCTCTGTGCGCTTCTCCGCTGTTTGCTAGAAACGCGCGCCGCGCCCTGGTCGGCCAGCTCAGCGGCCACCAGCGCGGTTAACTCCAGCGCGCGCGCTTGCAAAAGGCTATCGCGCACCGGGATGTCATAGGCCGGGGCGATGAGAGCAGTGAGCCGCGGCGCTGACTTTATGGCCGCGCCGCGCGTCAAATAGGCCAGCGGGGATTTCTGAGCGGCTGCCAACACGGTTTGCATGATGGGATCGTCAGTTTCCATGGCCGAGGGTGGCAGATAATAGCCAAAAGATCGAACAGAGCCGCTGCCCAATGTGGTTTGAAAGGATGTTCCGCCGTCCGGCACCAGTAAAATACTTACCGTCGCGCCTTTGGTTTCAAACACCCCAAAGTCCCTGGAAAAGGAATACATGTCCGCAATGCCGCAACTGATATGCAGCCCGGCCGGCAGCGGCGATTGGTAGTTCCCACTCGGCCCATTGGGCCGCGCGGAATGCCAAATCACGCCGCCATTGAGCGGCACCTCATCATTGGTGACCTGCACTTTCTCAGCGAAATCATCAAATTCCTGCACCATGGTCAGCAGCGCCCCAATCCTTGGGCCAACGGCCCAGTATAGCCGTCAGCCAAAGGTTTATAATATAACGCAGACTGACGCAAAACTGACGTAGGCACAAAGTAAAAGACCCCCGAGCAACGCGCTCGAGGCTTTGTATGTGAAAAGGGGGCCTAGTAGCGGTAATGCTCAGGCTTCTTGGGCCCTTCTGTGCTGACGCCGATATAAGCGGCTTGCTCATCCGACAGCTTGGTCAGGGTCGCGCCCAACTTTTCTAGGTGCAGCTCAGCAACCTTTTCGTCCAGATGCTTGGGTAGGACATAGACGCGGTTGTCGTATTCATCGCCTTTGGTCCACAGCTCGATTTGCGCCAAGACTTGGTTGGTAAAGCTAGCGGACATGACGAAGCTGGGGTGGCCGGTGGCGCAAGCCAGGTTAACCAGGCGGCCTTTGGCCAGGACGATTAGTTTCTTACCGTCAGGGAACTCGACCTGGTCCACCTGCGGCTTAATTTCATCCCATTTGTAATTCTGCATGGCCGCGATTTGAATTTCGCTGTCGAAGTGGCCGATGTTGCAGACGATGGCGCGGTCTTTCATGTCGCGCATATGGTCAATGGTGATGACATCCTTATTGCCGGTGGCAGTGACGAAGATATCCGCCTGCTTGGCCGCCTCATCCATGGTGACGACCTCATAGCCTTCCATGGCCGCTTGCAGAGCGCAGATAGGGTCAACTTCCGTAACCATCACGCGTGCGCCGCCTTGGCGCAGCGAGGCCGCAGAGCCTTTGCCCACATCGCCATAACCGGCGACGACGGCGACTTTGCCAGACAGCATAACGTCCGTCGCGCGGCGGATGCCGTCCACCAGGCTTTCGCTGCAGCCATAGAGATTATCGAATTTTGACTTGGTGACGCTTTCATTCACGTTGATGGCTGGGAACGGCAGCTCATTCTTCTTGGCGAGCTCATAGAGGCGCATAACACCGGTGGTGGTCTCCTCAGAGACGCCTTGGATGCTGGCGCGGGCTTTGGCGAACCAGCCTGGGCTTTCGGCAATGCGCTTTTTAATGGTGGCGAAGAAGGCGACTTCTTCTTCATTTTGCGGGGTATCGAGAACCGAGGGGTCTTTTTCTGCTTTCTCGCCAAGCAAGATGTACATGGTGGCATCGCCGCCATCATCTAGGATCATGTTGGCAACTTCGCCATTTGGCCAATGGAAGATTTTGTCGGCATAGTCCCAATATTCGTCCAGGGTTTCGCCCTTGATGGCAAAGACGGGAACGCCGGAGGCCGCAATGGCAGCAGCGGCGTGGTCCTGCGTTGAAAAGATGTTGCAGGAGGCCCAGCGCACTTCCGCGCCGAGTGCCGTCAGCGTTTCAATGAGGACTGCCGTTTGGATCGTCATGTGCAAACTGCCAGCGATGCGCGCGCCTTTGCGCGGCTGGCTGCCCCCATATTCTTCCCGCAACGCCATCAGGCCAGGCATCTCAATCTCAGCGATTTCGATTTCTTTGCGGCCCCAATCGGCGAGAGAGATGTCTTTAACAATATAGTCGTTGCTCATAAGAAGCAGTCCTTATTGGGAGTTGGCTGGTAGGCGCTATACGGCAGGCATCCTTGCTAGCGCAAGCAAAGCGTAGAAATATATAAAGATGTCTTTATATTGCCTTAAGAGCGACGGGGACGTCATCCAAGCCAACGGAATCGTTCATCACGGCATCTGTGATGCGCCGCGCATCCGTCATGGTCATGATCGTCGCGGCGAAATGCACGCAGTCCGCCATGCTGAGCGATAGGACTTGCTTCTTGATGCGCGGCAGCGACGGGGCCGACATGGAAAAATGCCTCAGGCCCAGCCCAAGGAGCAGTTTCGTGAGCCGCGGATCGCCCGCCATTTCGCCGCATAGGTTTATGGGGATGCCAGCGCGGTCAGCAGCCGCTGTGGCGAACTGGATGAGCCTCAGAACGGCAGGGTGTAGCGGATTATAAAGCGTGCTGACCTGGTCATTGCCGCGGTCAATGGCCAGCGTGTACATGGTCAGGTCATTGGTTCCGATGGAAAAGAAATCGCATTCCCGCGCCAGCGCATCAGCTGCGAGGGCAGCGGCGGGCACTTCAATCATGATACCCAGCGGCGGCAGCGGGTCTGGGATCGCTTGGCCCCGCCTGGCTATCCGGCGCACCATGCGCAGCATCACTGCACGAACCTGACGCACTTCATCGGGGGTCGTAATCATCGGCAGCAAAATGCGCAGCGGGCCATGGGTCGCTGCACGAAGCAGCGCGCAGAGCTGCGCCTCAAGCAGGTCCACCTCCTTCAAAGAGAGCCGAATGGCCCGCAAGCCAAGCGCGGGATTGTCCGCCGCTTCAAAATGGCCCGCCAAAGCACTCGCCAGCTTATCAGACCCAAGGTCGAGCGTGCGCACAGTAACTGGCGCGCCGTCCATGGCTTCAATGAGGCCCTTATAGGCCTGGAATTGCTCTTCCTCGCCGGGCACATCATCGCGGTTCATGAACAGGAATTCTGAACGCATCAGGCCAATCCCCGCTGCACCGGCCTGATGCACGGAGGGTGTTTCTTGCGGCAATTCAATATTGGCGGCGAGCGTAATGCGCTCTCCATCGGTGGTTTGCGCTGGCTTATCCCGCAGCAGCGCCAGCTGGGCGACCTCTTCAGAAAAGTCAGCTTGCAAGGCCCGGTAGGTTTCCAGCTGGCCGGCGTCAGGATTGATGATGAAAGCGCCAGTTTCGCCATCCAGCACCACGTTATCACCGGTTTCGACCAAGCCCAGCACGTTGCTGGCCTGCACAATCCCCGGCAGCCCAAGCGCGCGGGCCAAAATCGATGTGTGGCCTTCAGCGCCGCCTTGCGCACTGATGAAGCCTGCCACGTTGGAATCTGCCATGAGCGCCACATCAGACGGCGTGACCATATGGCCAATCACGATACTGCCTTCATCAAGATGGCCAAAGCGGCTGGGCGCTTCGCCGCTTAAATTCGCGATGAGGCGCTGGCCGACTTCGCTGATGTCATCCAACCGCGCAGAGAGATAGGGGTCGTCGATGCGCCGAAAGTCTTCTGCGATTTGGTCCATGGCCGCTTGGACGGCAGCTTCAGCATTAATTTTCTCATGCTGGATGACGGCATTCACAGACCGCAAGAGGCGCGAATTTTCCAGCATTTGCGCATGGGCTTGCAGCAAAAGATAAAACTCTTCTTCCGCCGCGCCAGAGAGGTTCTTGGCCCGGCGGTCAACATCGGCAAGCTGCTCCTTGGACAGCGCGACGGCCTCGGCAAAGCGGGCCAATTCCGCCTCAATACCTTCCTCTGCCAACCGATATTTGGCAACACGGGCTTGCCCCCGGTCAAACACATAGGCTTTGCCAATGGCAATGCCGGCCGAGATGCCTTGCCCATAAGAAAGACTGCCGCTAGCGCTGCGCGAAGCCACCCTCAATCCTCATCAAAGCGCGCCGCGACCAGCGTGCGCAGTGCATCAAGCGCGGCCTGTGCATCCGGGCCGCTGACACGGATATCAATCTTGTCGCCTTTGGAGGCCGCCAGAAGCATAAGGCCCATAATGGACGTCCCAATCACTTCCATCCCGTCTTTCGACACACGCACATTAGCATCAAAACGCGACGCGGTTTCAACAAATCGCGCTGACGCCCGTGCGTGGAGACCGCGTTTGTTGCATATCTCAAGGGTTGCCGAGTGGCTACGTTCCTGGCTCATGCGGGGGCCTTTTAGGCTTTTTCAGTGGGGAGAAGCTGGGAAGCGACGTGAATATATTTTTGTCCCGCGTCGCGCGCAGCCGTCACGGCATCGGCCAAACCACATTTTGTCCGCACCGCCGCCAAGCGGATGAGCATGGGCAAATTAGCGCCAGCAATAACTTCAATTTTACCATCGGACAGCAAGCTGATCGCCAAGTTTGAGGGCGTTCCGCCAAACATATCGGTCAGAATGATGACGCCTTCGCCCGTATCAACGCCCTGGGCGGCTTGGCGAATATCTTCCCGGCGGGCTTCCATATCATCATCTGCACCGATGCAGACGGCCTGCACCTGTGCTTGCGGGCCAACGACATGTTCCATCGCGGCGATGAACTCAACAGCCAAACGGCCGTGGGTAACGATAACCATCCCAATCATGGCGGTACACACACCTTACCTGACTGCGCAAACGCATTAGCTTTGCTGCACTTGCGAAAGCGCGACGTCCCGATGGCTTATGTGCACCTTATAGCTCGCTTTTTCCAGCGTTTTCGCAAGCAATTCAGTCGTAAAGACCGACCGGTGCCGCCCACCGGTGCAGCCAATGGCAATGGTCAGATAGGCTTTTCCCTCTTCTTTATAACGCGGTAGCAGCATTTTTATAAGGTCCACCATCTGGTCGAAGACCCTGGTAAAGTCTTTGTCTGCCGCAACATAGGCGGCCACCGGCTCATCCAGCCCCGTCATTGGCCGCAAATCCGGCACATAATGGGGATTGCGCAAAAACCGCATGTCAAACATCAGGTCCGCATCGCGGGGCACGCCCCTAGAGAAGCCAAAGGACATGACGGTGAGCGTGAGTGTTTCCGACCGCTCCGGCGCGAATAAATCAACGAGACGCCGCTTGAGGTCATGAATGGTCAGAGACGTGGTGTCGAAATAGACATCGCTCAGCTCGCGAAGTGGGGCCATGCGGCTGCGCTCGCGTATAATCCCATCAGTGACGGGCCGGTCGAGCGCCAGGGGATGCCGGCGCCGGGTTTGGGAAAAACGCTTGGCGAGCTCATTGTCAGAACAATCAAAATAGAGAAGCTGCAAATCCACATGCGGCATGGACCGCAAGCGCTCAATATCTGCCTGCGCTTGCCGCTCTAAAAACGACCGCGTGCGACTATCGACACCAATGGCCAAGGGACGCCCTTCGGCGTGCTCCGGGTTCGCATCGGGGGTCCTCAGCAGCCGATTGATGAGCTCAAGCGGCAAGTTGTCTATGGCTTCATAGCCCAGGTCTTCAAGCACGTTGAGCGCCGTGGACTTGCCAGCGCCGGACATCCCGGTGACAAGCAGCAACTTGGTATTTTGAAGGGGCGGCGGTTTCATGAGGCAGCAGCCTTGCGCAGCGCGGACAGCTGCAGGGCCGCATGTTTCACCTTCATGGGGGTTGAAGCATCAAAGGCATAAAGGCGCAGGACAGGACAGCCATAGCCCCCTTCTTCAAGCGATGGCAGTCTGACCACATCAACCCGCGGCACCAGCGCGATCTCCAGCGCCAGCGGCACGGCCTTAGCAACATGTGGCAGGCTTAATATGCCGATACCGCGCGCTTCAATCTTGCCCTTCAGACGGGCCGGGGCTCGCAAGTAGCCATCCTCCAACACCAAGGCATCATCACCGACCAAGGTGGCGCCTTGGTCAATTAGGCGCAGGGCCAGGTCTGATTTGCCTGCGCCGGGCTCTCCGGTTAGCAAAATCCCTTTGCCGTCAATGCAGACGGCGGTTGCATGAATAAGGTGCGCCATACCAGCTAGGGTGATGGCGATAGCACGGGACGTCAAATGCTATTTCAAGGCTGGCAAGCGCACGACAAACCGTGCCCCGCCCTCGGCGCGATTGTCCGCTTTGATTGTGCCGCCATGAGCTTCAACGATTTGCTTGGAAATGGAGAGCCCAAGGCCTGAATGGGTGCCAAAGGCCTCTGAGTCTGGGCGTTCTGTGTAAAAGCGCTCAAAGATTTTATCCAGACTCTCCTCAGGTATCCCCGGCCCTTCGTCCGTTACGCTGAGCAGGACAAACCCGGCGTCTTTGCTCAGTCCAATGTCGACTACACCCTCTTCCGGGCAAAAAGACCGGGCGTTTTCAATCAAATTGCGCAGCACTTGGCCAAGCCGCGATTCGATGCCGAGCACGGTGAGAGGCGCTTCAGAGACTGTACAATCCACTTTTGGCCCAGGCATATCGCCGGCGCAGTAGAGCATGCAGATAGCCGTCACCAGCTTATCGAGCGCCACAGGCGCCATTTGCGTGCGCGACAGCTCTGCATCGAGGCGCGAGGCGGTTGAAATATCGGTTATGAGCCGGTCAAGGCGCCGCACGTCCTCAATGAGAAGGGGCAACAACGTGCGCTGCGTCTCGGTATCCTGGCTGCGCTCTAGGGTTTCCGCGGCACTGCGCAGGGACGACAGCGGGTTCTTAATTTCATGGGCCACATCGGCGGCAAAGCTCTCGACTGCTTCGAGCTGTTTATAAAGCGCGCTGGTCATGCTGGTCAGCGCCCGGCTGAGGTCGCCGATTTCATCGCCGCGGCGGGAATAATCCGGCAATATGACGTGTCGCTCCGGTGCGGTTTGCAAGCTGCTTGCCGCATCTGCGAGCTTAGACAAGGGCCGCGCAATTGTCCGCGCCAGGAAGAGGGAGAGCACCAGCGTGATGGCAAGCGCCAAGAGAAAGATGATGAGGATGCTGATTTGCTCTTCGCGCACCAGGGCTTCGATATCGCTGGTATCGGTGGTGAGAAACAAAGCGCCTAGCACGCGCCTGAGGCGCTGCACTGGGACGGCAACGGACAGGATTTCCGTTTGGTCGGCGCCAAGGCGGACTTTGCTCGCCATATCGCCTTGAAAGGCAATCAAGACCTCTGGATAGTCTGAGGCGCGTTGAATGGCGCGCTCAGCGTAAGGCTCCAAATCCGTCGGACGGATAAGCTGCCCAATCCAGCCTTGCAACTCTTCAATCCAGGTTTCAATCAGCGATGTTTCCGCATCGGGTGGCGGCAATTCCGTGGCAATAACGCTGCGGCCCAAAAACATGAAGCGGCTGTCTGCCACCAGTTCACCGCTGGTATCAAAGAGACGCGCCCGCAGCGTGGTATTGCGGCCCACCAGGCGGCGCATGATGCGCCGGGCTTGGCGGATGTCCAGGTTGCCTTCCGCATCATCACTGGTAGCCGCCTCGCCGATTGCGCCCGCGATAATGCGCGCTTGGCTGCGCAGCTCCATCAGCCGAGAGGCGGCGAGCTTGTCTCTGAATTGGTCCAGATAGAGCAGACCGCCACCCAGGATTGCCAAGGCCAGCGCATTGATGGCCAAAATCCGCAATGTGATAGGCGATATAAAGCGGCGGCGATTGGGTCTCGTCATGCCAAATTTGGTCTACGTCCGCCTAAGCCTCGGTATACTTATACCCAACACCATAGAGCGTCTCGATACCATTGAAGTCCGGGTCAATGACGCGGAACTTTTTGCGCAGGCGCTTGATATGGCTGTCGATGGTGCGGTCATCTACATAGACATCATCCGCATAGGCGGCATCCATCAGTTGGTCGCGGCTTTTGACATAGCCAGGCCGGTGCGCCAGGGATTGCAAAATAAGGAACTCCGTGACGGTAAGCTGGACGCCCTTCCCATCCCACGCCACATAATGGCGTTCAGGGTCCATCAGCAGCTTGCCGCGGCTAAAGCTGCCTTCGCCGCTGTCTTCGCCCGTATCAGACTTGCTCGCGCTTGAGCGGCGCAAAATAGTGCGAATACGCTCAATGAGCAGCCGCTGGGAAAAGGGTTTTCCGATATAATCATCCGCGCCCATCTTCAGGCCCAGCACTTCGTCAATCTCATCATCTTTCGATGTGAGATAAATGACGGGCAAGTTTGAGGCTTGCCGCAGCCGACGCAGCACTTCCATGCCATCCTTGCGCGGCATCTTAATGTCCAGCACTGCCAAGTCTGGCGGACTTGTCTTCAGGCCTTCAAGGCCGCTCGCCCCATCGGAATAGGTTTTGACTTTGAACCCCTCCGCCTTCAGCGCAATCGCGACTGACGTGAGAATGTTTCTATCGTCATCAATCAAAGCAATATGGGCATTCATCCAAAGTCCCCTTTCCTGCACAGGCAATCCACACGGGCAACATATATAGGCAACACCGGCCAGGGCGGGTGATTAAGTGCGCTTTATGCCCAAACAAAGGCGGGCGCTCTTACGAAGCATTAAGCCATAACTGTTAGCACGGTAAAAGACTTGGATACTACACGAGGCCATTGTGAAAGCGCTGGTGAAAACAGGTTTGGTTGGCAAATCGCTTGCAGGACTGCGGGCATCTGTGTTTGTAGAGCGCGCGCGGATGGAGATACGCACACCCGTCAAGCAATCACCGCTGTCCAAGACTGACCTGCGCACGCCCAAAACACGCGGCTCGTCTATAAAGCTCCCAACCCGCCCGCAAGGCCGCCTCCACCTTTAGAGCACGTTTCATGTGGCTTCAGGCCACGATCTTTGCCCTTTCGCAGCAGCGCGCGATATGGGACAAGCTGCAGGTTTGGCGTCAACAGTGAGACAAGCGCAGTGACCACCACCCGCAAAGCCTGGGGATTCCCCCGTTGGGGCGAGTACGGACAGAACCAGGAGGCCACGACCGTGCGCCTGTGTGACCGGGCTGGCTGCACGGAGCGGGGCGAATATCGCGCGCCCAAATCCCCGAACTCGCGGGAATATTGGTGGTTCTGCCAGCCCCATGCCGCCGAATACAATCGCAATTGGAATTATTTCGAAGGCCTGAGCGCCGAAGAAGCGCGTGAACGCGCGCGCGAAGAACAGCGCACAGCCAATGGCTACGCCCGCTCCTCAGCCTGGGAATGGATGAGCCCTGGGGCGACCACACTGAAAGAAGAAGCGCTGACAGCGCACGAACAGCCCATGAGCGCGACGCCTGAGGAAATCAAAGTCCAGTACCGCAAACTGGTGAAGCGCTATCACCCGGACATCAACGATGGGGACCCCCTGGCCGCAAAGCGCTTCCATGAAGTGCAAAACGCTTATGAAGTGCTTACTGCTGAGAATTGACGCTTCGCACGCGCCCGCTATGGTGCGCAGGCGGGATTTAGGAGGGGCTGGCCGCTATGGCGCGCGTTTCATCAGACCATGAACATTTTTCATCGCGCTGGACCTTCATCCTAGCTGCGGTTGGCAGCGCGGTCGGGCTCGGCAATATCTGGAAATTCCCCTACGAAGCCGGACAAGGCGGCGGCGGGGCCTTTGTGCTGGTCTATTTGGGCTTTGTCTTTCTCATCGGTGTGCCGGTGATGATTGGCGAACTGGCCATCGGCCGACGTGGGCAATCCTCACCGCCTATTGCTGTGGCGAATTTAGCCTTTGAAGAAGGGCGCAGCGTCTTCTGGTCTATCCTGGGCTGGATGGGTGTGCTTGGCGCCTTTCTCGTGCTCAGCTTCTACAGCGTGATTGCGGGCTGGACGTTAGATTACATCTTCAAAACCGTAATCGGTGTCACAGGTCAGGTGACGGCTGAAACATCCGGAGAGGTCTTTGGCGGACTGCTCGCGTCTTGGGAGAGGATGGCGGCCTGGCATTTTCTCTTCATTGCTATGACGGTTTTCATTATCGCCAGAGGGGTCACGTCCGGCATTGAACAGGCCGTCACCTATTTGATGCCCGCTTTGTTCGTGCTGCTCATCATCTTGGTGGCCTATGCATTGGTTGCCGGAGAAGCGCGGCAAGCCATGCTGTTTCTGTTCCAGCCCGATTTTTCCAAGCTGACGCCCAATGTCGTCATTCAAGCCCTCGGCCAGGCCTTCTTCTCGCTGTCTCTGGGGCTTGGCGCGGTCATGATATATGGCTCTTATCTGCCGAAATCCGTCTCCATTCCGCGCTCTGCCGTCATCATTGGCGCGGCTGATACCGTGGTTGCTTTGCTTGCTGGCTTGGCGATTTTCCCGCTGGTTTTCGCCTATAACCTTGATGTGGGCTCCGGTCCGGGCCTCATCTTCGAGACGTTGCCCATCGCCTTCGCACAAATGCCTGGCGGCAGCATTTTTGGGTTTTTATTCTTCACACTGCTAACGGTCGCAGCCATCACCTCTTCCATCTCCATGATGGAGCCGATGGTCTCCTATCTCCAAGAACGGCACTATGTGAAGCGCGTTAAAGCTGCCATCGGCGTTGGCATTGCGGCGTTTGTCTTTGGCCTTGGGACGGTCTTTTCCTTTAACATCTGGGCCGATGTGAAGCTCTTCGACCGCACGTTTTTCGATACTCTGGACTTCGTGACCAATAACCTGCTGATGCCGCTGGGTGGTCTTCTGGTAGCCCTGTTTGTCGGCTGGGCCATGCGCTTTGCCTCGGTCCGCGAAGAGCTGTCCAGCGTCTCCGACGGCTTTTTTGCACGCATTTATGGGCTGCTCAGCGTCGTCTGCCCCATCGCCCTGGTGTTGGTCTTCCTCAACGTCGCGGGGCTACTCAGCTTCGGTTAGGCCTGCGCATCTGGCATCAGAAAGTGCATGGTGGCCGCCGCATTGATGCGGCTGTCATCCTCCTGCCAGGCTTTGGCCGTCACATTGGCCACACGCCGCCCCAGACGCAGCACCTCGGCGCTTGCAAAGATATCTTGGGGCGCCCCACCGCGCATATATTCGATGGTAATGCCAATGGGCTTTGGAAAACTGCCCAGAGCAATGCCCGCCTCCTCATGGGCAGCCCGCGTGACAGCAATGCTGCCGGCAAACTCAAGCAGCGCGCCGATCGTGCCGCCATGTAGCCGCGGCGGCTTGGGCGAGCCAATCAGCGTTTCGCTATAAGGCATTGCCAGGAGAAGCCTGCCATCGTCTGCCCGGTGCAGCGCAAGGCCAAGAAACTGGGCATAGGGAATGGACGTTATGGGAAGGGCGTGCGCCTCCCCCTTCAACACCCGCTTTAACTCCGGCATCAGCATCAGGCGGGCTCCGGCGTCTGTTGGGGGGTCTTTTGGGGCCGGTCGATGAAAAATGTGCCCGTGATATGCGCAATGGGCCGCTCTGGGTCGCCATGATGCGCCCGGCCGCGCACAAAGGCGACCTTTCGCGTCAGCTTATAACAGCGCGCTTCGCCGAAAATATCCTGGTGCGGCGTGGCGGGCTTTAAATAGTCAATGCGCAAGTCAAGGGTGGCCATGGGCATATAGGCGCCAAGCGCCGCGAATACGGAAATTCCTGCCACAGAGTCCATCAACGTATAAATCGCACCGCCCGCGATGACGCCCGTATCCGGAAACCCCACCAGCTTTTCATCATAGGGCAAGCGGACAACGGCGCGCCCATTCTCAAGTGCTTCAAAGGTTACACCCAGCGCTTTGAGCTGCGGCACAGCCTCCACAAACATTTGAGCAAAGCCGGTCGGGATTGCTTGAGACGAAGGCGGCGTGTCGGTCATCGCCTGGGGGTCACGCGCTTTCTGATTGGGCGGCCGCCATGGCCTTGATGCGCTCAACCATGGAATAAAGGCCGTTGGTTCGTGTCGGCGATAAGGCGCCCGCAAGGCCAAGCGCATCGAGCTGCGCCTTTGCATCAATGCTATCGATATCCTTGGCGCTGCGGCCGCCAAAGAGTGCGAACAAAATCGCCATCAGGCCGCGAACGATGTGTGCATCACTATCGCCGGTTAAGGCGAGGGTGCCATCGCCGGCCCAATCGCCCTTAATCCACACTTGGCTAGAACAACCGCGCACCTTGAGTTCAGGCACTTTCAAGGCGGCCTCAAAAGGCGGCAAGTCCCGTCCTAGGTCGATAATATAGCGGTAGCGCTCTTCCCAATCGTCGAGCAGGGATAGCGTTTCTTCAATCTCGGCAAAGTCGGCGCTCATGAGCGCTAGATGGGGGTGCGCTTGCAAGGTTGTCAAGGCGATATCAGCGCGCGTTAGGCGTTGATAAACCCTTTCAGTGATGTAAACAGGCTGTGGCAAGTGCGCTGTTAGCGAAGTGCAAAGGCGGCCGAGAGTATAGCAATAAAGTGGCGGCCTGAGAAAACGGAAAGACACCGCATCGTGCGACCCGGCTTGAGTATTCTATTCAGCGTTTGGCTTGTCTGGGCTGGTCTATCCTCAGCCCAAGCTCAGGTTGATCCGGTTTTCAAGCCGAATGAGCAACAGCAAAACCCCACCAACCAAAGCATAACGCTGACCCGGGATGTTTATGTGGACCTCGCACTTGTGCGCGATCCCGTGAGCATCGCAACAAGGCTGACCCAACTTTTGCGCCGCGCTGGCGAGGTGTGCGCTGCGGTAACAGACTTTCAAGTGGTCTATCGCGGCGGCAATGAGCAGCGGGTGAAAATGAAATGCCCGGGCAAACGCCATTTCGGCATGATTATCAACCAAGGCGGCCGTGTCGTTGTGTTTGGCGGAGACGGCATGGTCGGTGACTTTGTGCCCGGCGACGGCGTCATCCATGCCATCAGCGGCACAGTGCGGCCCGAAACACCTGTGAAAACAGGACTGAAGAAAGGCCCTGACTTGGGCGAGAGCGGCAATCTGCCGGGCCTTCTTCAAGGGGGAGACCCCAACCAAATCCCCCGCTGGCTGATCTTTGTCGTGACCATCAACGCGTTTATCATTCTCGCGCTCATTTTCTCCTTCTTCTGGTTCATGCGCGTGAAAACGCAGCCTGCCGAGCCACCCAAGCCGCAAAAGGAGGGCATGAGCAGCGCGGAAAAAGACAAGCTGATTATTCACAGCCGGGAAATCCTGCCCGATGTCTATCACCACCCAGACGGCTTTTTTATCGCGCGCGGAAAACGCGGCAAGCGCCGCATGTTCCACAACTTGTTTTTCGCCATCGTCTACCGCGATTACGGGTTCAAGTTTCGGGAAATCAGCTAAGCCTAAGTCGAAACGCGGTTGTCAGCGCTTGAAAAAAATCATGACAATCGGAAACAAGCAAGCGCCTACACAGACAATGGCGAGGAGGTCGGTTGGGCCATCTTTGACAAGCGCTAGAACCAGACCGAACAGGCACAGCGTGGCATAGACGCTGGGCTTGGCAAAGATTCGCCAAGCAGGTCGCGGGCCTTTCATCGTGGCCCTTTCATCGTGACCTTGGGTTGCTTGGGCGTTTGCACAGCCACAAATAAAGGCCGCTTCCCAACACTATGATGGTCACAATATCCAGCGCCGCCCAAATGAGTTTGAGCGGCAATCCCGCATAGTCGCCGAAATGCAGAGGGCGAGAAAGCGAAAGCGCTTTTGAATACCAAGGCATCTCTCGCAAACCCACAAAATCGCCCGTTGCGGCATTGACCAACACGGGGGTGACGATGTGCTGCGTCACTGGCGTTTTGCCATGCAAGAAGATGGCGTAATGCGCCGAGGTGGAATAGCTGCTGCCAGGGAAGGCAACAAATTGCAGCGTCATATTGGGCACGGCGGCCACCGCCTGGCGAATGGCGGCATCAAGAGATGCGCGCGGCAAACCCTGTCGCTGCGCTGCTGCAGTAGCTTGGTTTTCAGCAATCAAGTCCTTTAGGTCCTGGGCTTTCCAAGCTTCCAAGATGGGTGTTTCAAGGGTGTTGATGATACCCGTTAAGCCAACAACCAAGACCCAGGCGGTTGTGACGATGCCAAGCAGATTGTGCAGATCAAGCCATTTGAGGCGGGTTGAACCTGTGCTTCTCACGGCTGCAAAATCGAGGCGCTTCATGAACGGGGCATAAAGGACCACACCGGATACAATCGCCAAAACAAATAAAAAGCCTACAAAGCCGAGAAACAGCATTCCCGGCAAACCAAGCAGCATATCCACATGCAATTGGTAGATGAACTCCATCACCGTCTCCCCACGATCAGCAGCAGGCACCACAGTGCCGCTCGTCGCATCAAAGGAGCGGAACGTCATTTGTGTGTCTGGAACGCCGACCCATGGACCAGTGGTGACATTCACCACCGGTCGATCGATATCGAAGCTCATATAGAGCGGCACAGCGCCCTTATGTTCATTAAGCGCTGCATTCAGGATCTGGTCAAAAGACAGTCGCGCGGCGCTAGGATTTTCCGGTTGCCAGCTGGGCGGGTTAAGCGCCGCATCAATTTCGTCGTGAAAAATGAGTGGCAATCCCGTAAGGCACAGCATGAGAAGAAACACCGTGCAGGCAAGGCTGGTCCATTTGTGGATAAAGCTCCAAGCTTTGACCGTCTTCGCCTGCATCTATCCTCTCTACCATGTCTAGAAGTCTGCGGAGGCCGTAAAGGAAATGGTCCGCGGCGCGCCCTGTATCAGATAGTTTGCCCCAGGGAACCCGCCAACCGTTGCCCAATATGAGTTATCGGTCACATTTTCCAGCCGCAAACGAAAAGCAGCCCCGACACCCGAAATATCGGTCGTATAGCGCACACCAATATCTAGCCGGCTCCAGCTGTCCACGCTGATCGTATTTTCCGCATTGGTGAACTGCTCGCCGGTGTGGATGAAGCGGCCATCAACAGTCAGGCCTGGCAGGGCAGGAATATCATATTCCAAATTGATGTTGGTTTGAAATTCCGGAAGACCCACAGCGGTATTGCCTTCATTCACATCCCCAGCGGTTTCCTTGAGTTCATTGTCTAGAACGGTCAAGCCGCCAAGCACACGAAAGCCTTCCAGCGGTTCCCCAAACACCGACAGTTCAATGCCAAGATTGCGCTGCTCTCCATTGGCGCCAAACACATTGTCTTCAACAAACGCATTGGGTCGATTAACGGAGAATAAGCTGAGCGTGCCGCCAAAGCTTCCAGCATCATATTTAGCGCCGATTTCATACTGCTCCCCAACAAAGGGGTTCAAAATATCGCCGCCATTGAGCACCGGTTGGCCGCCAACGGCGTTGGGCGCGGTATCACCCGCCTGCAAATTTTCCGCATAATTGGCATAGACCGAGAGCGCATCCGTCGGTTTCCAAACGAGGCCGAATGCCGGGGTCCAACGGCCCTCGTCATAGTCGGTCAATAAGGCGCCCGATGTTGCATCAAAAGCAGCCGTATCGATGTTCTGGTAGCGAATACCGAGCGTGGCCAAGAGCCGTCCATCTAGAAAGGCCAGCGTGTCCGCAAAGGCAAAGCTCGTTGTCGTGGTCTCCTCCGTCACCAGCGGGTTGTCCAAATCGCCGCCGACAAATGCATCCGTTGCCGGCGGGCTAACCGCAATGGGGTTGGTCAACGTGCCTGCATCAAAGCCGCCAAAGCTTGAGAAGGCAAAGGCATTGGCGAATTCCAAGTCGACCAAAGAGCCGGAGACCACGACCGTATGCTCAATAGCCCCCGTTTCAAACGTAGCGCGCAGACCAAGGTCAACCGACCGCACCGAATCTTCGCGCGTGTTGACAAAGCGAAACGCGTTCAGAGCGCCCTCCGCCGTCGTATTTGGATTGGCCAAATCGTTTTCTTCATCCCCCTCTCTGAAGCCAGCGCCGACCCACGCCGTAATCGCGTCTGTGATGTCAAATTCACCGCGGACTGCCGCAAACACCTGCTGCTCATCTGAGAAGGTGAAGGGCTGGGCGTAATTGGCGTCAGCATCGGGCGTATCGGGCACCTCACCAAAGGCCGTCACCTGGGGCCGGGGCTGGTCAATGCGATTGTCCTGAAATCCAAAATCAGCGGAAAAGCGGAACCGCTCGCCTTGATAATCTGTGCCAAACGACAGGACACGCAAATTTGTCTCTTCATTCTCGACCGCGCCTTCACCATCGCGAATGACGCCATTGACGCGGATGCCCCATTCATCATAGCGACCAAAGCGCTGGCCCACATCGGCCGCTGCATAGAGCTCACCTTCCGCTTCGAAACCTAATGTAAGCCGCAGAATGCCCTCCGTCGGCGCGCGTTTGGACACCAGGTTAATTGTCCCGCCTGAGGCGCTGCCGCCTGGCGCCGCGCCGTTAATAAAGGCGTTGGCGCCGCGGAATACCTCAACGCGCTCCAAAAGTTCAGCCGCCACAAATTGGCGAGGCAAAATACCATAGACCCCGTTGAGGGTGATATCATCGGAGAAGGTGGGAAACCCGCGAATGATATAAACTTCCTGAAAGTTCCCAAAGCCTTTGGCGACCCGCACAAAGGGGTCATTGGCGAGCACATCGCCAATGCTTTCAGACTGCTGGGAAATGACCAAATCCGAGGTGAATGCGGTGGTTGCAAAGGGGGCATCGAGAAAGTCCAGATTACCAAGCAGACCAGCGCGGCCGCCCCGCGCCACCTGCCCGCCCGCATAGTCTTCGGTTAGAACGACCTGCGAATTCTTACTTTCGACGATAATTTCCTCAATCTCGGAGGCGTCTTGCGCCAAGGCAGTGCCGTCCAGTGCCCAAGCCAGCGCGGCCATCGATGTGGCGGTAAACAAATGACGTGTCATGGTCGTAGCCCCCTACAAACTTGCAATTGAAAATCGTTCTTATTAAAGACTAGGCGCGTTTGCAAGACCGCGCACCAGATGATTTTGCTAGGCTAAATAGCCTAGCAGGCGGGCAGAGCAGCTGGGCGGCGATAGAGGACCGTGCTGCTTCGAAACTACTGGACGGCTAAACGAAATCTGGCCGTATCAGGGCGCGGCCATGTTGTGGGCCAATAGGATGGGATATTGCGCGTTGCAGCCCAGAAGGAGGCTAATTCTTATACACAACCAGCTTAAGCCGCTCACCGGCCTTCAACTGCGGATTGGGCGTGTCGTCTAGACCGTTGAGCACTAAAAAGCGCTCCACTTGATAGTCGTCATAGGCCATCAAACGGGCAAGGCTTTGCACGGTATCGCCGCGCTGAACGGTGATGACTTTGATAACCCGGCCTTTGACAGCAGCGCGCTCGGCAGCCGAAAGCCGCTTAAAGCTATAGGTCGTGCGGCGGAAAGGCTCGTTCAGTTGCGACATGGAATTGGGCGGAGCGATGAAGATGAAGCTATAGACAGCGCCGCCCCCATAGTTGATGGCCACAACGCGGAAATCGAGTGTGTTGCCATTGCTAACAATGCGGGCATTCCCCGTCGCGGCCTGCATGCCGTTGACGGTAATATTTTGCATATTGGCCAAGGCAGGCGCCTGTCCATCCGTCAGCGATTGCCAAATGATTTGGGCCTGCTGCGCCATGTTATTGCTTGCGGCCCGACCGCCGGTGAACAAAATCAGAGAGCTACCCGGTCCACTGGCCCGCACGGCTGTGCTGCCATTTTCAATGGCAAAGCCGCTGGGCACGGAGAACGCAAAGCCAAGCTGGCCATGGCGAAAGGTTTGCCCATCGACGATACCCTGGGCGGGATCATCATCAATGCGCATGCCATCAATGGCGTTCAGCAGCTCATTTTTGCGGCGCAGCTTTTCCGGCGTATTGGCAGAGACCTGGCGCGCCTCGGCAAGGGCAACGCGAACGCGCTCTGATGTCAGGGGATGGGTTCTGGCCCAGGCGGGCGGTTGAGTGGCATTGCTGCGGCCCATCACCTGCGCATCAAGAGCGCTCGCCTCACCAAGGGTTTCAAGCATGCGCGGCGCGCCAAAGGGGTCGTAGCCCACACGGCTCATATAGCGCACGCCAAGCTCATCGGCTTCAAGCTCCTGACCACGCGAATAAGACAGCAGATAAAGCTGGCTTGATTGATTAACGAGATTGGCCAGTTCACTGCTGCCTGTAGCAATGCCAACGCCGACGCCCAGTACTTGTGAGAAAATAGATTTGTTGTACCGCCGGGCGGAATGCCGCGCCGTCACATGGCCTATCTCATGGCCCAGCACGGAGGCCAGCTCTGCTTCGTCGTTCATATAGGCAAGCAGCCCGCGTGACATATAAACATAGCCGCCCGGCAGCGCGAAGGCGTTGATGACCTTTGAATTGAGCGTGGTGAAGGTGAATTGCAGGTCTGGCAGCTCAGATTCCGCTGCAAGGCGCGCGCCAACTTCCGCCACATAGCCGCTCACCTTCGCGTCAGGATAAGCACCGCCAAATTGCTGCAGTAGTTTCGGGTGCTCCTGCGCCCCGATTTGCAGTTCTTGGTCCGGTGTCATGAACGGCGTGAAATTCGCCTTGCCAGTGGCTGGGTTCGTCGTACAGCCACTGACCATCAGCCCCAGTGACAGCACGCCAAGCGCTACCCGCCAAAAAGAGCTTGCCATCGCCCGCTCCATCTCCTCAATCCTCAACATACACAAGTTGCTCCGGGTGGGTCAGCTCTATGCTTGGCCCCTGCCGCGCTTCAACCCAACCTCGGATTTCCACCAGTGATCCTTCCAAACGATCCCGGTCAAATTGTGGCGCATCCGCAAATTTACGCCGGGCCCCACGAGCGGCCACGGCCGTAAAGTCCGTCGACCAATCCCCGCCGAAGTTAATGAACAAACGCCCACCGGCATCGCCCGTGCCGTCAACACGGCCGCGCACAATTTGAAAACTGTCAACAAACGCATCAGGGTCCGCCTCCATCTCTTTCGGCGTCCGGATGGCATAATAGGGATGCCTCCAAATCCCCTTGTTTTCGCGCCGCGCGACAGCCTCGGCTGCAAGCAGGGCGTTCACCGCGCTTCGATTGTCTGGAAATGTATAGACCCGCGCAAACCCGGCCTCCAGCATGGCACCCTGCAACCAAAGCCCGTCGTCGCGCACAAGATGCGCAAGCCAGCGACCATGCCGGTCTTCTTCAAGGCCGCCAAAATAAAGGGTTACCTCCTGACCATCCACCAAGGTTGCGAGATAATCCTTCGCAGCATCCCCCAGCGGCCAGGCCTCAAAATTCGGTCGCCCTAGCGGCAGCTTTGGCGCCTGTGTCCCCACCATCCGCACGTCCTTACCTGTCGCGAGCGTGATTGTATCCCCATCCACAACAGTACGAACCTTATGGCGCGCGCCAACCACCAGAACATCCATCGGCAAGGATACACCTGCGGTATCGACCGTCTCTTGGCGTGCCTGCGGCGCGTCGCAGCCGCCCAAAAGGTGGGTGAGTGCTAGCAGACAAAGCAAAATGCGCATTGCCAGACCCTCTCGTTGTCAAGTTGATCATAGCTCTTACTCAATCACATGACGCTGCCGCTGACCATGAGAGTTTGGTGTGGAACCCATCTGAAACATCTATTCCCAATTTGAGACAGGTGGCCATTTGGCCGTTAAAATGAGCAACACCCAGCATCATATTTCCCATAATTTCTGCCGAAGAAGCCTGAAAAACCAACATCTTTAGGTATTGGCACGACCATTGCTTTAATGGTTTACAAGGTTTTTTCGCGATACTGAGTGAAGTGTTGCGTTGCAAAGCGGAGTAGATATCCATGGCCTTGACGTTGAAATCAAAGTTGGCAGTGGCCCTTATGGGGAGTGTTGCCGCTCTAAGCTTGGCCGGCCCCGCCGCAGCAGCGGTCCTCGGCTACCAGCTGACCTTCAATGACCCACTGTTCAACACAGCCAATGGTGCCAACAATGTCCCTGACCTGCAGTTGACCAACATCTCTGACATGGGCTCCGGCTTTCAAATCACAGACTTCAACTTGACGATTGGTGACATCGCATTCTCCTTCGATTTCGTGCGCAACGAGAGCGCTCCAATCGATACTGGCGATATCCTTAGCGCTACGTTGAATGCCCCCGACTTTAACAACAACAACGTTGGGACAGACTTTCTTGACTATGACTTCCTCGGCTTTGACCCAGGCGATGCTTGGCAATTTGAAGTGGATGTCGATCCCGACGCTGGCCCAGTGGTGCAAGACTATCGGCAAATCATCTTCCCTACGGGTGTTGTCGAAGTCACGTTCAGCAACGGCGTGATGCTGTCGCAAACGCTGGACGCGCTGCCGAATGCGGACAGCTATGTATTCAGCCAATCGATTGACGTGCCAGAGCCCAGCACGCTTGCGCTATTTGGCAGCTTCGCCCTGATTGGCGCTGGCCTGAGCCGGCGCCTGCGCAGCAAGGGCTAAGTCAACGCCTGCACACAAAAGACCAGCGCCGCGACGACCTGGCGCTGGCGTCTCTTTATTCCATTGAGCAGGGCCGCGGTTCCCTATATGACCGTCGTCGGCAAGCGAAAGAGGCATGCTGGCCCCGTAGCTCAGCAGGATAGAGCATCAGATTCCTAATCTGAGGGCCACTGGTTCGAATCCAGTCGGGGTCACCATTTTTGTTGCCTATCGCGCACTTGCGCTGCTTGAGGCTTGTTTGTTGCCTATCGCGCACTTGCGCTGCTTGAGGCTTGTTTGTCTGCCTAACGCGCGGTCGCGCTACTTGAGGCGCGGTCCTTCTCTAAAGTCCGCGAAGGGGCGAGCGCGTTCCAATCAGCGGCTCGCCGCGCCATTCACTGAAGAGATGTGCGCCTAAGACGAAGATGGCGACGAGGGCGGTGAATTGGAGGGCTGTCCAGGGCACATAGGATAGCCGCGTTA
Organism: uncultured Sphingomonadales bacterium; assembly: GCA_937884085.1. Classification (GTDB taxonomy): domain Bacteria; phylum Pseudomonadota; class Alphaproteobacteria; order Sphingomonadales; family CAKZYD01; genus CAKZYD01. Next base: position 32,098 of record CAKZYD010000213.1, read on the forward strand.
GGGGTTCGGCTTTACGGCCAAAATAGAGCGAGCCGGCGAAAATGACGACGGCAAGTCCCAAGAGCCAAGCGGTGAGCGTGAACGACATGCGCTCTCATACGGCAGCGGCGTGCTGTTGCAAAGTGGCGCTGGCGCTAACCAAATCCTCGACCAGATTGCTGAACATCTCGGCTTTGGCCGTGTGGTCAGGCACGCGCAGGATTGCGCTGGGGTGATAGGTGGTCTGGAGAAGCGCGCCAGAGGGGAGTGGCATCAGCCTGTTGCGCGCCTTGGCGATGGGGGTGGAGGCGCCTGTGAGGGCGCGCTGGGCAGTGGCACCACGCGCCACAATCACGGTTGGCCGCACCAATTCAATCTCTTGGTCAAGCCACCATCGGCAAGCCTCAACTTCGGTTGTTTCCGGACGCTGATGGAGGCGGCGTTTGCCGCGCATGGTGTATTTGAAGTGTTTGACAGCATTGGTGATGTAAAGTTGGCGGCGTTCCAGACCTGCTTCCACCAGCGCGTCATTTAAGATGCCGCCGGCTGGCCCCACAAAGGGCCTCCCCGCCAAATCCTCGTGGTCGCCGGGCTGCTCGCCCACCAGCATGATGGATGCCGAGGCCGGGCCTTCGCCTGGCACGGCCTGTGTGGCGCCATGGCAGAGCTGGCAGGCCTCGCAGGTGCCGAGCTGTGTTTTTAAATCAGCCAAAGTGCTTGGAGAGGATGTCGAGATGCTTGGCTCTGGCTGGGAGACGGGCAGCAATGGCGCATTGGCGAGCATATCTTGTGTGCGCGCTTCACTTGCCTTGGTGAGCGGCGCAATGAGGGGGGCTTCCGGCAAGTTCTTCCAATATTTCTTCGGCATCTCCGCCTGCATGGCTTTCAGCTTCACGCGGGCGGGGTTGAAGATATGGGCGTAGTAAGCGCGCCAATAGTCTTCTAGATGGTC
>CAKZYD010000214.1 GCA_937884085.1 uncultured Sphingomonadales bacterium
GGTCAGGAAGTGAAGGTTGCCAATTGCGGCGAGGGTCTGGAAGTCGACCTTGGCATTCCCGAGCGCTTTATCGGGCAGGTACAGAAAGGGGCGTCCGCCATGGTCGCCTTTCCCGCCCTGCCAAGTGTGGTGCTGGAAGGCATCGTTGATGACGTGGGCATCTCTGCGACGTCAGGAGAGACGACCTTCCCCGTAACTGTCAACCTGCCTGATACTGACCGGGAAGGCGTATCGGCTGGACTTTCTGCCCAAGTAACTTTCCAATTCCGCTCTCAAACGGTGGGGCAAGACGGTGCAAAAGCACTCATTGTCCCCTCTTTCTCAGTCGGCGAAGACCAAAGCGGGCGATTTGTTTACATCGTCGAAGCTGCAGATGATGGCACCGGTATCGTCAAGCGCAAAGCCGTCAATGTCGGCGCTCTGACCGACGAGGGCGTTGAAATCCTCTCAGGTCTGGAGGAAGGCGCGCTGATTGTAACGGCAGGCGTGTCCGCTCTGCGGGACGGCGTAAAAGTGAGATATCCCGATGTCTAACACCGCAACACCGGATACGGCCAACACACCGCCTGCAAAGTCAACGGGCCTAACGGCCTTTGCGATGCAAAACAATGTGACCGTTATAGTGATCGTCGCCCTGCTCGCCTTCTCCGGTATCGCCAGTTATTTCAGCCTGCCTAAACAGCAGGATCCAGGCTTTATTATCCGTAGCGCCGTGGTGAACACCGTCTTCCCCGGCGCGAACCCTGGCCGCGTTGAAGAGCTGGTCAGCGACCCCATTGAAGAGGTGCTGCAGGAAATCCCAGAGCTTGATTATATTGAAAGCGAATCTCGCAACGGCATCTCTATCATCACCGTCAGCTTTCAAGAGAAATACAAGGACATGCGCCCGCTATTTGACCGCGTGCGGCGCAAGGTGGACGATTTAGTGGATGAAGGCGGCCTACCAAGCGGCGCTTTTGACCCGATCGTCAATGACGAATATGGCGATGTTTATGGCATCCTCTATTCGCTGACGGGAGAGGGGTTCTCGCCTTATGAATTGAAAGAAATCGCCGAGGACATCCGCAATGATCTGCTCGGTTTGGAAAATATAGCCAAAGTCGAAATCCATGGCGTGCAGGATGAAGTTATCTACGTCGAATATGCCGCCGCCCGGTTGCAAGAGCTCGGGCTCACGCCGACCGACTTAGAGCAGGCCCTATCGGCAGCCAACATCCTGCAAGACGGCGGAGATTTGCGCGTTGGGCAAGAGCGCATCGTCTTAGAACCCACTGGGAATTATGACAGCGTGGGCGATCTCGGCCGCACGGTCATTCGCCTGCCCTCTGGGGAAGTGGTCTATCTTGAAGATATCGCCGAAATCAAACGCACCTATATCGACCCTCGTGATTCTATGACGCGCTATAATGGTGTCGACAATATCGTGCTGGCCATATCGCTTAAGGAGGGCGGCGACATTCTGGCCCTGGACAAAGAACTTGTCAGCGCTGTTCCCGGTATTGAAGCTAAATATCCCTTTGGCATTACAATGAAGCGCGTGTTTTCGCAGCCCCAATTGGTTGAAGATTCCGTCAACAGCTTCATGTCGAACCTCATTCAAGCGATTGTTATCGTGGCAGTGGTGATGTTTGCGTTTTTGGGCTTCCGCACAGGGGTGATCGTCGCTTCGCTGATCCCGACCACCATCGTCATCACCTTTGTTTGCATGACGGTGTTTGACATCACAGTAAACCAGATATCCCTGGCCGCCCTCATCATCGCACTAGGGCTGTTGGTGGATAACGCCATCGTCATGGCAGAAGCCATCATGATACGCAGGGAAAATGGCGAAGACAAAATCACAGCAGCCATTGAATCCGGCAAAGAGATGAGCATCCCGCTGCTGATTTCATCGCTAACGACCTGCTCCGCCTTTCTGGCAATTTTCTTAGCCGAATCCGCTACAGGGGAATATACGGCGGACATTTTTAAAGTTGTCTCTATCGCGCTTATATCATCCTGGCTCATGGCGATGACGTTCATCCCAATCCTTACGACCATCATCATGAAGATCAACCAGGACAAAGACACGAGCGAGCCCTACAAGGGTCTTATGTACCGCATTTACCGAGTAATTTTATTTCCCTCCTTGCGGTTTAAGTTCGCTCCAATCGTCATAGCGATTGTTTTGTTTTTTGTTGCCATGTCCGGACTGCAGCTTGTGCCACAAGTGTTTATTCCAGAGCGGCGCGACCCCATCATCAACGCAAAGTTTGAAATGCCGCGCGGAACGGACATTGCTGTCACAGAGGCAGTTTTGCACGACGTCGAGGCCTATATGTTGCAGCAATATGGCGTTGACCCGACCGATGAAGAGGCTGAAGGCATCACAGATATCCTCGGCTTCATTGGTGTCGGCACGCCGCGCTATGTATTGGCCATTGACCCAGACCAAGAAGACACCCATCGCGGCGCTATGATTATTAAGACCACCGGTGAGCCCATTATCGCTGGCATCATTCAGGACGTGGAAACCTACGCGGGCGAGAAATACCCCGACTTGATCGTCAAAATGCGCAAGATGGAGAACGGAAAACCCATTGATTATCCGGTGGAAGTGCGCGTTACAGGGGATGATGCCGATACCCTATATGAAATCACCGCAGTGCTAAAGGAACAGCTATTGCAAATCCCCGGTGTGCGTGATGTGAACGATGATTGGGGCACGCGGCGCAAGAAGATCATTATCGATATTGACCAGGATCGCGCACGAAGAGCAGGGGTGACAAATTCCGATGTGGCAACGTCGCTTAGCACGGGTTTGTCTGGATATCAGCTCACAGAGTTCCGCGATGGCAATGATGTTATTCCGGTCGAACTGCGGTCGATTTCAACTGACCGTGAAAGCCTGTCCAAGCTAGACGGCCTCACTGTCTACGCGCAAGGCACAGACGCTTCCATTCCATTAAGCCAAGTTGCCGATGTGTCGCTGGACTTCGATGACGCGGTTATCATGCGCCGCGATAGAACACCCACCCTCACTGTTCGAACGATGCACTATCCAGGCGTCACTGCAACTGAAGTCCTCAATGAATTCCTGCCTTTTTTGGAGGAGCAAGCCAACATCTGGCCGAGCGGTTATTCCTATGAATTGGGCGGCGAGTTTGAAACCTCGGGAGATGCCGGCGCATCGGTGGTTGAAAAACTGCCAATCTCTGGCATGCTTATTTTCCTCCTATTGGTGGCCCAGTTTAACTCGGTGCGCAAAACCGTTATCATCCTGTTCACAATTCCGCTCGGGCTTATTGGCGTTGTGTTTGGGCTGATCATCGGCAAGAGCATCTTCGGCTTTATGACAATCCTTGGCATCATCTCTCTAGCTGGGATCATTATCAACAATGCCATCGTGCTGATTGACCGGATTAACATCGAGCGCGAGGAAAACAACCGCTCAGCCCCGGAAGCGGTGATAGAAGCTTGTCAACAACGTCTACGACCAATCATGCTCACAACATGCACCACGGTCGGTGGGATGTTGCCACTCTGGATCAGCCATGATCCCATGTTTGAGACCATGGCCATCAGCATTATTTTCGGTCTACTTTTTGCGACACTTCTAACGCTTGTGATCGTACCAGTGCTTTATTCGATATTCTTTGGCGTTAAATATGAACGCGCAGCACTTGCTGGGGGGTAAAGCAGCTCAATCCAATTGCGGCCCATACTGGCGGAGGCAGCTTATAAACTCCTGCACGATTTGAGACCTGTGGACGTCCACATGCGTGACAATCCACAGATTAGCCCAATAGGGTTTTTCTTGCGGGAGTACTTCGACCAATTCAGACCAGTTTCCAGCGTCGAAGGACGATATAAAGCCCATTCCCAAACCAGCGAGCACATTATGAAGGACCGCGACGGGGTCAGGGGTCTCAACAATAACCCCATCCTCAGATAAAGCATTTAAAACATGAAACTCAAAGTCCTCTTTCGCGCTCGCTTTGGTGCGTCCAATGAAACGGTGACTGGCCAGCTCATCAAATCGTTTCGGTGTACCGTATTCACGCAGATAGTCTCCATGCGCGTAAAGCCCGACAGTAAAGCGCATAAAGGGGACAACCACATAATCCGCGTTGCTGGGCTTTTGGCCAGTTCGAATGGCAATATGAGCGTCGCCGCGCTCCAGTTTCGCTAAATCTGTCGTTGAATCAACGCGGATGGAGACCTTGGGGTGGCGCCTTGAAAACTCGCGAATAACAGGCGCAATCATAGCCGACAATGGCGACAGAGAGGACACGCGCAGCTGGCCTGTCATCTCGCCGCTGGTGCCTACCAAGTCAGAGGTGAACCCTTCAAAAAGGTCCTCTGCCTTCTCTGCGGCCTTTATCATGGCGAGGCCGTCATCAGTTAGCGAATACCCGTGCTTGTGGCGCGTAAAGAGCTTTGTCCCAAGTTGCTCTTCGAGGGTATCAATGTGTCGGCTGACAGTTGCGCGATGAACGCCCATCTTGTTTGCGGCAGCCTTGACCGTGCCCAAGCGGCCTAGATATAGAGCGGTGCGCATTTCGGTCCATAATTCCATGTTATTCTCCTGCTGCGCATACTCCTTTTTAACCGCCGTCAATAAACACAGAGCGTTTTTGCACTGACTGAGTTAAGACTGGCAGCATACATCTACAAGCAGTTGTTATATCACACCAAATTCGCCATAAGGCAACGATCGCAAATGACAAATAATGGTGACCAAGCGCAACAGAGAGCCCAAGTCTTTGTGGTTTGAGATGGGACGAGTTAAACGCCAAAAGTAGAGTGCATTTAGGTGCAAAAAACCGCCAAATGCCGTGACCACTTCCCCACACCTTGCTGTGAGAGCATGGAACGATAGCTTTTTTTGCGTTCGGCGCTTGGTCGTTCCTGCTACACTGTAAGCAATCGAGTATCGGAAGAGTAAGAACGTGCACGCTTTTCAGATAGCAGCTCATGAAGTGCGGTTCATTGATGGTCTCGCCCGCAGCGCTGACTTGGATACAGCTGTGCTCTTAACGGGCATGGGATTGCGCGCGGACTTGCTTCAGGATCCTCAAACGGATCACCTTAGCCTAGCCGATTATGCCAAGTTTATGCAGCATATCGCTGTGAAGACAGGCGATGAAACCTGCGCCGCCTCGTCTCGACATTTAATGACTGGGACGACCAACTATTTGCTTAGAGGCCTCGCCTGTCCGGAACCGATGATCCACGTCTTAAAGGCATTGGCCGACGGCTACAATTTCGCCCACGGGGGTCCATTTAATGGTGTGAGGCTGTCCTCAAAAAGCCTCTGTTACAGCATTGATGACCGAGGCTTTCCCTACGCGCCCAACCAACGAGCGGAAGACTGCGCAACACTGATTGAGAGTATCTTGGTGTCGCTTCACCTGTTGTTCTGCAAGCTCGCAAATCGCTCTCTAGATGCGGATTTGATCCGCATCCACACCAAACGTGATCAAGAAGGCACACGGCCCTCCTTTTTAAAATATTGGCAAGTGCCAATCCGCTACGGCGCCGATACATATGCAATCCACTACCGCAACAGTATTGCAGATATAATTGTCAAAGAAGTCGATGGTAATACTGCCTTGACCATCTTTGATTGTGTTCGCCACGAAGAACTGAGCAGCAGCGCGGAGTGGCGTGACCGCGTGTTAGCGGTCTTGGAGTCCGGCCTTGAAAGCCAGCCGCAGATTGCTGAGAAGCTCGGGGTGAGCGTAGCAACCTTGCGGCGGCGACTATACGACGAGAATGCCAATTTCCGCGATCTTAAAGCGCAGACCCTCAACAGCCGATCGCAGCAATTGCTGAGGTCGCGTCAAAGCTTAGAAGATGTCGCCGAACAGCTTGGCTTCGCCGATTTGCGAAGCTTTTCAAGGGCCTTCAAAGCCTGGAATGGCATCACCCCAAAAACCCACCGCATGCAAATTACAGGCGGCAACTGAGCGAAAATGTCCTGCTAACTTGACGCCAACTGTCATGGTGCCTGGCGGAACGCAGACCTAGGGTAAAGCCCTAAAAAACCTTGTGCGGACATCCGCCAAAAGGAACCTATGGGGAGAAAACGCATGTCACATGCCTCAAGTCGTCTTGCATCCACCCTTTTCGCTTCCACTGTTTTGGTAAGCCAGGTCACACCGGCGGCGGCGCAGCAAAGTTCGCTGGCGAACACTGACACCAAGATAGGCGTTGAAGAGATCATTGTCACCGCGCGGCGCCGCGAAGAGTCGCTGCAAGACGTGCCCATCGCCGTCTCCGCTTTCAGCGAAAACCGTATTTCCGAACTGCAGGCTGACACGCTGTCAGGCCTGCAATATTCCGTCCCGAACTTCTATTTTGATGAAGGTGACGCCTCCAACGCAGTGGTCTATCTGCGCGGCGTTGGTCAAAATGATTCGCTTGCCTTTGCAGATGCAGGGGTCGGAGTCTACGTCGACGATGTTTTCATCGCTCGCTCCCAAGCAGCCTTTCTAGAGCTGTTTGATGTCGAACGGGTGGAAGTTTTGCGCGGACCGCAAGGCACCCTCTATGGACGCAATACCATCGGCGGCGCTGTGAAATTTGTCTCCCGTAAGCCGACAGACGATCTAGAAGGCTATTTTGAAGGCGGCTATGGCAACTTCGATTTTGTAACCGCCAAAGGCCGTTTAAGCGGTCCGTTGGTCGACGGCGTTTTACGCGCTAAGGTGGCCGTGTCTTATACCAGCCGCGACGGCTACAATGACAATGCCTTTGACGGCCAAGATGACGGCGATCAAGAAACGTTGTCAGGACGAATTGGGCTGTATTACACGCCAAATGAGGATGTTGAAGTCGCGCTGACATTCGACGGCCGCCGAGACCGACCAGATACCTCCCGAAGCCCGTCGCTGACGACCCCGGGAACCGGCTTTCCTGACCCTGTAAATGATCCCTTCACGCTGCAAACCTTCCCAGTTCCAGACGACCCTTTTGATGTGAACACAAATGCCAACGACCTTTCGGACATTGATGCCTATGGCATTACGCTCCAAGTCGGCTGGCGCATCTCAGATGCCTGGCGGCTAGATTCCGTCACCTCTTACCGCGGCTTTGATTTTGACCTTAAATTGGACACCGACGGCACACCCCTACCGCTCCTGGACGTGCTGGTGTTACAGGACCAAGAACAATTTAGTCAGGAGCTGCGTCTCACCTATGACGATGGCGAAAAACTCGCCGTCACCGGCGGGCTGTATTATTTCTACGATGACGACTTAACCTTTAGCGGGGTGGACAACGGGGCGGCTTCCCTGTTCGGATTTACAGTCAGCACATTCGGCCTGGCCACGTCATCCTTGGCAGATACCGATCAAGTAACGGATTCATTCGCTGCCTTTGTCGATGCGACATATGAAATCACGGACCGGCTGAGCCTCAGTGCCGGGCTGCGCTATACCTATGAAGATAAAAGCTCGATGCGGCGGTTTGAGAACTTTTTTGACGCAACCCTATCTGTTCTAGATGATACACCGCCCTTTTTACAAGGCGTCGGCGTTGCAGGCGTTGTTATTGAAGGCGAAGAAGACTTTGATGCGCTTACGCCGCGGGTCTCTTTGTCCTATGATGTGACCAGCGATGTCCTGGTCTACGCCTCAGCCTCGCGCGGCTTTAAAAGCGGCGGCTTTTCAGGTCGGGCCAATAGTGATTTCGGCTTCCAGCCATTCCGGCCGGAATTCGTGTGGAGCTATGAAGCAGGCCTTAAATCAAGCTGGCAAGATGGCCGTCTGATCGCCAACCTAGCCTACTTTTATAATGATTACACCGACATTCAAGTCACCTCCTTTGGCGCTGACCCCGTCACCGGCGTGTTTGTTGATCTCTTCACCAACGCGGCGGCTGCAACAATCCAGGGGGTCGAGCGTGAGGTGGTCGCACAGCCCATTGAAGGCTTATCTTTAAACGGCTCCCTCGGCTTTTTGGATGCCGATTATGACGAGTTTGACATTCTAGTCGCGGGTGAGGTGACAGACGTGTCTGATCGCGACCTGGTGAACGCACCGCGTTGGAACTTAAGCTTTGGCGGCACCTATGTGAAACCCATCACAGATGACGTGTCCGTGACGCTGCATGCGGATGTAGCGCACCGCAGCAGCTTTGCCAATGAAGTGACAGATTCGCCCAACTTGCGGCAGGATGCCTACTGGCTTGCCAATGCCTTTGTCTCCGTCGGCGCCCCGGACAAAAGCTGGGAAGTACGGGCCGGCATTCGCAATATCGGCGATGAAGCCATTCGCGTTCAGGGCTTCAATCTGGAAGCGTTTCCAGGCCTCGAAACAGCGTTTTATGGCGCGCCGCGGACCTATGATATCCGGGCAATTTTCCGCTATTAGAGTAATGGGATACATTTGGGCTTGGCACCGCCGCAATGGCACAAACATCTAAGGCCGCGAGCCGACCAAGAGAAGTGGTTTGGGAAGCGGAGCCAAGCCGCCATTGCGGGCCGTCCGACGACCTTCTAACGGCAGGGCTTGGCCTAGCTGGACTGCGCAGCCCCTGCCCTCCGCCCGATGCGGACGCAAGAACGCGAGCTATCCATAAAGACTTCCGTGACCTGGTCGATGTTTCTGAGGCGGGCGGCTTCGGCCAAAGCTATGGTCCAGAAACTCTGTCCGTTCCAGGCACGGCCTATAGCGCTTTCATGCGCCTTCCAGGGCGAACGCAAGCCTTTAGCGTCTGCCTTTTGCTCCCCGATGCCTTTGATTGGAACCACCCCCTGCTTATTGCCGCACCGTCCTCAGGCTCCCGCGGCGTCACCGGCGCGATTGGGGATATTGGCGCTTGGGCCTTGCCGCAAGGTCATGCCCTCGTGCTTACCGATAAAGGCACGGGCATCGGCGCCCACATTCTCGGCTGTGATACTGCCTATGGACCAGATTTTCTGCCCACCCAAGCGCAGCAAGACCCAACCTGTTTCCGCTTGGCTGATACCGATCATTTAAAAGCCTTTCGCGCAGCACATCCTCATATTGTCGCTCTGAAACATCTCCACGGAAAAGAAAATAGCGAAGCCGATTGGCCGCACTGCGTGCTCGCCGCCATTAAATTTGGACTTTATGTGCTTGCGCGCGACGGCGGAAGCGCAAGCAGACCGCAAGTCATCGCCGCGGGCGTTTCGAATGGGGGTGGCGCTGTTTTAAGGGCCGCAGAAGTCGACCACGATGCGCTGATCCATGCCGTTGTAGCCGCTGAGCCCAACATAACGCCTGCGCAGGCCAGTCCCCTGTTTGACTACGCAACGCAGATGAACCTTTATCTGCCTGCCGCGCTACTGGCTTCAACGCTGGAAGACGCGCCTTACGCCAGCATCATGGCCAGTCAAAGCGCGCGGCTGTCAAACTGGTCCCAGGCGCTTGGCAGGGAAGGATTAATCGATGGGCGTAGCACACAGGAAAGAGCCCAGTCCGCACTAGAAAAAATAGCGCAGCTTGGTTTCTCTAAAGCCAGCTTCAAGCTCTTCCATGCGGTCCATATGATGCAAGCCTGGCCAACGATTAGCTATGCCTATGCAAACGCCTATGGACGCTTTGGTGTGGAAGACAGCCTTCTAGGTGCACAAATTTGCTTTGCTGATGCCAACCTACTGACCCTTGAAACCGGCCCTGCACGCGCGCCAACACAGGCAGAAATCCAGCACCTACCGACGGCAAATTCCGGCCTCACGCCCGGCGGTGGCTTGGTGACACGCTATGCCAATGGAACGATGGGCCAAAGCTTGGACGACGCGCTGGCCCTACGCGCATTTTTCACCGGCCAGAACGCCGAAGCGAAACGGGTACAGAACGGCATACAAGACATCACCGCCCAAGCCCGCAATCAAAGTATTGCAACGGTCATTGTCCATGGCGAAGCCGACCCCCTGATTGTGCCAAGCCAAAGCTCCCACGCATATTTTTCAGCGGCCAAACAAAACGGTCAGGATATGACGCATTGGCGCCTCTACAGGGTCGAAGGCGCGCAGCATTTTGAAACGCTACTGATGGACCCAGAGGTTGCGAAACACTATCGCGCGCAGCTCCCCTTTTTCCATTCAGCACTAAAATGTTGTAAGGCGTTTCTGGCCAAGGGAGCGCCTCTGCCCCCAAGCCAGACAATCTCCGAGGGGCAAAGCGGCCTGCAAGAATAACGCAAAAAAAATCAAGCGTGGTCCTCAAAGGCACATGCTGCCTCGAGGCAGAGGCGCCCAGCAAATCAATGGCCTTGGGCGTGCGCATCGTCATCATGCGGCTTAGAACCGGGGAATTGCTCGCCCTTGCACGTTTGTCTCCTCCAAGCCGCACGCGACGCCTACCGCAAGCGTTGGACAATTGAGACTTTATTCTCGAACCTCAAAACCCGCGGCTTCGATTTGGAAACGACGCATATCACGCAGCCGCCCTCATAACAGCCATTTTATCCAACCGAATGCCGCCAAAACCCTTATGAAGGGGGCGTTTGCGGGAAGAGTTGAGTACTATGGCATCTGACAAAAATAGCCTTTCTCAGCTATCTATGTCAGCCCCTTGATATTTTGCAAATGCAGCGTCGACAGCGTCCATTTTATCTCCATAGTCTCCAGGCACCTGGAAGAGAGGAATGCGCGGGGCTGCCTCTGTGAAGATACGGCTGTTTCATCAACTCTTTGCGCTTGTGGCGGCCACGGCGGTGCTCGCCGTGCTCGCCAGGGGGGCGCTCTTGTCTTGGAACTTGACTCGCGGCTTTGCTGCCTATCTGACGGAGCAGGATGAGCGCCAGCGCGCTTCATTTGCATCAGAGGCAGCGAGGCTTTTGGCAGAGCAGGGGCCGCCGCAGACGATGCTGACAGGTGCCAATCCGCCGGGCATTCGGCTACTGCTCAGCCGCTTGGTGCCAGATGGACTGATGCCCGTGCGGCCTGGTCTGCCTGGCAGGCCGGACCAAATGGCGAGCCCACCATCGGGGCCTCCCATGGGCGGGCCCCCACCGGGACGCCGCCCCAGACCGGGTCTCGAGCAGCCCGCGCGTCCGCTGGGCCCACCGCCCCAGAGATCAAATCCGGGTCCCCCCCAAAAATTCTCAACCCGGCTTTTGCTGTTTGATAGTCAAGGCAACCAGCTCGCCGGGCCGCCGCCGCCGCCAACGCCCCTAGCGGCCACTATGATGCTTGAAGCGCCTATCACCGTGCGCGGCGATATAGTGGCCGTCGCCAAGTTACTGCCCCGGGGTGTGATGGTAGACCCAGTCGATGCGGGGTTTTTATCGCGCCAATACAAAACCGCAGCTGTTCTTGCCGGTCTCTTGGTTATAGCCGCAGCAGCGCCGGCATTTGTGCTGGCGCGGCGCGGCGCCAAACGTCTTGGCCATATGCAAACAGCGACCAATGCGATTGCCAAAGGCAGTTTTGACGTCCGGGTCGAGGTCAACGGCAGCGATGAGCTGGCTACCATGGCGGAGAATATCAACGATATGGCGGCCAGCTTGGAACAGCTGGAAGCGGCGCGCCGGCGTTGGCTGGCAGAAATTGGCCATGAACTGCGCACACCGATGACCGTGCTTATCGGTGAAATAGAGGCCTTGCGGGACGGCATTCGCCCGCTGACAGCGGCGGCCGTGCACTCTCTGTCGGAGGAAGCCGGCCGGCTCTCCCTGCTGATTGAGGACCTCCAGTTTCTTGCGATGTCTGACCTGACGGCCGCGCCATGCCATTTTGCTGAAACCGATGCTGTACGCCTGGTCCGTGAAGTAGCTGCACGCTTCTCTCGCGACATGGAGCAAGCTGGGCTGTCGCTGGCCGTGGAGTGCGGCGCCATAGAAACGCTGCCCGTCCTTTGGGATAGGGGCCGGATAGACCAAGTACTCGCCAACCTGCTTACCAATGCGCTGCGCTATACGGATGCGCCAGGCGCTGTAAGGCTCAGCCTATTCGAAGCAGCGAACGATGTCCGCCTGACCCTGGAGGATACAGCGCCCGCCGTCCCAGAGGCGCAGTTGGAGCAGCTGTTTGAGCCTTTGTTTCGGCTTGAAGGTTCGCGCGCCCGCGCCTCCGGCGGCAGCGGCCTGGGCCTGGCCGTTTCCAAATCCATCGTCAGAGCCCATGGCGGCACCATCCGCGCGCAGGCCTCAGAGCTCGGCGGTCTTGCGATCTCACTCTCACTGCCAAAAGATGCCAGAAGGGCGGTATAGCCATGCAGAAGACCATTTTCGTCGTTGAAGATGACCCAAAGATAGCGCAGCTCGTCGCGGATTATCTGACGGCTGCCGCGTTCGCGCCGCGGATTTTCCCCGACGGGCGCTCCGTCGTGGCATCCGTGCGCGCAGATAATCCAGCCTTGGTACTTCTAGACGTCATGCTCCCCGCCAGTGACGGTATCACCTTATGTAAGGAAATCCGTCGCTTTAGCGCCGTGCCCATCATCATGCTCACCGCCCGCGTCGAAGAGCGCGCCAAGCTAGGAGGCCTGGACTGCGGCGCCGATGATTACGTCACCAAACCCTTCAGTCCGGCTGAAGTCGTCGCCCGCGTCAAAGCCCAGCTGCGCCGCGCGGAGGGGTCGGTGACGACCAATCCAGATGCAGTTGATTATCTGGTCGATGAGGACGGCTACCGCATCGCCTGGCGCGGCAGCTGGCTTGATCTCTCCCCCTCTGAGTACCAGCTCTTCGCCGCCATGATAAAACGCCCAGGCGTCGTCTTTACAAGAGACCAACTCCTCGACACTCTAGGCGAAGCCGCCACCGAAAGCACAGACCGCGCCATCGACAGCCACATCAAAAACCTACGCCGGAAAATCCAGCGGGTCGATGATGGCGCGCGCTGTATTACGTCGGTTTATGGGGCCGGGTATCGGTTTGATCCGCCTTAAGGGCGCGGTGGTCTCTGTGGCCTTCCGCCGCCACGTTGTTGACCTTGCCGCGGCCGCGCGTCCTGACGCTCGCTTATGCCTTTTACGCAGCGCTGGATGAAGGGATAGGCGTCGGTTGCGTAATAGTGGTAGATGCCGCCCGGAAAGTCTGGGGTTGCGCCGATGCGGCCGTTGCATTCGTCTAAATCACCGAGGCCAGCGACATATTCATAGTCTTGGCTGAAGGCGCCCATGGGAATGTCCGCCGTGTCTGGGCGACCCGCGTCTGGGGCCTCTTTAAGTTGGTAGCTGGGTTGCATTTCACGCAAGGCGCCATCAGCGCCGTAGCCATAGCGGGCGTATATGGGAAAGCCGTCTGTGGCCCAGCCGATGAGCGCCATTTCTAGGCCAGCTTTTGCGTCGTCCGACAGGAGGCCTTCGGGAACGCCGTGATAGTGGTAGGCGCCGGTGGGCTGCACGTGAGCGTGGTTATGGTCTTCGCCGAAATCGAAGCTGTCTTGGCCCAGCGCTTCGATATGCCAATGGCCGCGGCCAAAGCCGAGGCTGCAATCGGCTGGCGACTGGGCGCTAGACGCGCAGCGGCCTGCTGTGCCGGGGTCGAATTTGACGCCATTTAACGCATAGCCCACGATTTTCACAGGCTGGCCATCGCTGGCTTCAATGAGCGCGGGATACAGCGGTACAGAAGCGCGCACATATTGTGCGGACACACCGTGCGGATTGCCCCTGTTGGGAAAGGTGCCGATGCTATGGTCCGGCACGCCGTTGGCGACTAAGTTGCGTTTATCCTCGCTGCACCACCATGTGGCTTCGCTGGTCAGCCCCGTCTCGACATTCTCCGTTTCTTCAGTGACGCTGCACAGCACATCGGAGGTATCGTCCGCGTCGGCAACGACGGCGTTGTCTAAGGGGTTGGGGCGGCGGCCTGGGCCAGAGCGAAAGGCCGCTGGCCCACCTTCGGGGACACAGGCAAGCGGGCGGTTGCCAGGGGCGAAACAACTGCCGCTGATGGTTTCCCCGCGCGGCCCGCTTGCGGTGCAGGATTGGCCGGATGATTTGTCTTCACAGGCATTGAGCATGTCTTGCGTTGGCCGCGGCGGCCTGTCTTGGGCCTTTGAGGCCGACAAGACAGCCAGGCCCGATGAAAGCGCTGCAGAAAGCAACGCCGTCCAAAGCCAAGAGGATGCTTTCGTCATAGTCAATCCAGTCCGTTACAATGCAGTCATGAATTACACGGACACTATGGATGAAAAATGGGCAGCGCTTTTCGCTCAGGCCGCCGGTTTGCTTACACAGCGACTGAATGCTGCGCTGCTTTTGCGCGCAGATAGGCATCGAACACGGCCGCCACAGTGCGCACAAGTGGCGCGCCCGCCTTCGTCATGGTGATGCGATGGGCCGCGTCCCGATAGATGAGCCCGTCTCGCTCCATTTGCGCCAAGTCTGTCTCGACCTCTGCATACCATCCCAGCGGCGCTTTATGCTGGGCTGCCGCCGCAGCCAGATCGACGCGGCCGTTGCACATCAGTTGCTCAATCACCCAGCCGCGCAGCGTGTCATCGGCAGTCAACGCGCAGCCTTTGGCGATGGGCAGCGTGCCTGCTTCTACCGCCCTTGTCCAAGCACGGGTCTCGGCAATGCTTTGGGTATAGCCATGCGGTGTGCGGCCTATGGATGTGGCCCCCATACCAAGCAAAGTGGTGGCGGTGTCGGTCGTGTAGCCCTGAAAATTGCGCCGCAACGTGCCTTGGCGCACGGCAAGGGCGAGCGGGTCGTCAGGCACTGCGAAATGATCAAGGCCGATGGCAACATAGCCCATGGCGACCAGAGCTTCAGACGCCGCCTTGGCTTGGGCCAGCCGTTCGGCTGCTCCAGGGAGCGCGGCGGCATCAATCATCCGCTGCGCTTTGGCCATCCAGGGCACATGAGCATAGCCGAACAAGGCGACGCGATTGGGCCGCATAGCCGCGCACAGCTCGATGGTGCGGGTTAGTGTTCCAACCGTTTGATGCGGCAGGCCGTAAATTAGGTCGAAATTGATGTTGGCGATGCCAGCAGCACGCAAACCATCGACCGAAGCGCGGACCATATCGGGGGGCTGGACGCGGTTGATGGCGAGTTGGACCTGTGGGTCAAATTCCTGCACGCCGAAGCTGGCACGGTTGAAGCCAAGGCCGGCGAGATGTTTAATCATGTCGCCAGACAGCGTTCTGGGGTCACTCTCAATGGCCAGTTCTGCATCGGACGCAAAGCTGAAATGGTGGTCAATGACCTCCATCGCGTGGCCGAGGTCGCTTTCACTCAGAGAGGTGGGCGTGCCGCCGCCCCAATGCATGTGGCTTACGCGCATGCGGGTTGGCAGATAACCGGCCACCAGGCCAATCTCTTTGCGCAGCGTCGCCGCATAGTCTGCAATCGGCTGATAGCGGGCCGATAGCTTCATGTTGCAGCCGCAATACCAGCAGACTTTCTTGCAGAAAGGGACGTGCAGGTAGAGGGAGAGCGGGTCGAGCGGGTCTAAAGCGCTAAGCCAAGTCGCATAGTCATCAGGCCCAATGTCCGGTGAAAAATGCGGCACTGTCGGGTAACTCGTGTACCGTGGGACGGCTCTGGTTGCGTAGCCGCTTAGTCTTTGGTCCATTGTCGTCCTTTTCCCCATCCGGCGCGTCTGGCAACGTTACTTCAAATTTGCATAAGCCCGCGTCGCCCTTGCCGCAGACATGGCGCACCTCTGTCCCCCGCGCCACCAGCTGGTCGAAGAGCCGCGTGAAAACGGCGCTATGCCAAACACAGTCTGGCATCACCAGCGGATTGTCTTTGACCGTAATCATTGCGGGGCTGCCAGGCGTTGTTTCGCATTGGCCTGAGCCGACGAAGGTCCACGCGTTTTTCTTAATGGCTTTCAGCAGCAAGCGCTGTGCCAGGCGCTGTGGGGCAAGCCGCAGGATACCCTTTACAAAGCCAGGAATGCGATTGGCGATGACATAGTCGGCTGTGCGCACACCTGCATCATGGGCAAGGGTCGGCGCCTCTTTCGGATGCACGTGCCAAAGCGCCTGATAGAGCGCGACCGGGACACGCTCATCGGTCATATCCTCAGGCGGCGTCTCTAGCATGTCCGGCACACCGGCATGGCTGAACACACGCACCGCCTCAGCCTGGCCGAGCCGGTCTGTCACCGCATGGCCAAGCTGGATAACGGCATTTGGTCCTATCTTGCCGTTTGGCGGCGTATTAAGCGCTGGGCTGGTCATGCAAAATGCTCCGTTTCATCGGTGCAAGGCTTTCGGCCATTTGCTCGTCTCCGCCGCCGCAGGCTTTCACGGCCATCCGCTCTTTGGCGCGTTCCTTGCCTTGGGCTTTTAGAGCGGCGCGCCGTTCGGCGGCCTTGGCGGCCAAGTCGGCGGAGGCTTGCCAATCCTCCATCTGCGCTTCGGCGATTTGGCGGGTTTCATCGAAGTCAAAATGCACATTCTTCTTTGACTGCGGGCCCCAATAATTGGCCTTACCCAAGTCATAGAAGGTGCGCTGCACGCCCGCCTTTAAAAAGGCTTTTAAGCAGCCCAGCAAATAGCGGCGCCTAAAGCCAGTGCCGCGCCAGGGGTAATGGAACAGCGCTTTGCGGGAATAAAAGCGCCGGTAGTTGTGCATCACCCGGTCAAGCAATGTCGCCCGGTCCATGGCCTTGGGCGCCATAATGGGCGTGACGAAGTTGTATTTCGAAAAGTCAAAGACCTCCACTTGGTCCTTGAGGTCCTGAAACAGCGGCGTGAACGGCCAGGGCGTATACATGGACCAGTTGGCTAGGTCCGGTTGCCAATCCCAAGCCATCTGGAAGGTCTCTTCGAGCGTTTCCGGCGTCTCATTGTCCAGCCCAACGATGAACTGGGCTTCCACAAAGATATCGGCCTCGCGAAGCAAGCGAATAGCTTCCTTGTTGTCGGCGACCTTCGTTTCTTTGTTGAAAGTATCGAGCTTGAGCTGCGCGGCGGCCTCGGTACCCAGCGAGACGTGCACCAGGCCCGCTTTGCGATATAGCGGCAGGAGCTCCTTATCGCGCATGATGTCGGTCACGCGGGTATTGATGCCCCACTTGACTCTGTCAGGCAGGTCGCGGGCAATCAGCTCCTCACAGAATTGAACGAACTTCTTGCGGTTAATTGTGGGCTCCTCATCGGCCAAGATGAAGAAGCCGACATCATGGTCGTTGACCAGCGTTTCAATCTCATCGACCACCTTTTTCGGGTCCCGCACCCGATAATCACGCCAGAACTTCCACTGGGAACAAAAAGAGCAGGTGAACGGGCACCCGCGTGCCAAATTGGGGATAGCGACCCGCACCCCGAGCGGCACATACATGTATTTCGACCATTCCAAGATGGTCCAATCCGGATTGATGCCGTCCAAATCCTTGACGGTCGGCGCGGCTTGTGTAGCCGTAATTTCATCGCCATCGCGGAAGGCGAGGCCCTTGATATCAGTACGGTTGGCAGGCCAGTTGCCTTCATCAATAGTGCGAATCAGCTCTAAGAAAATCTCTTCACCTTCACCCCGGACAATCACGTCCACCCAAGGCGCTTCGGAGAAAACCTGCTTATACATGAAGGTGGCGTGCACACCGCCCAGAACGCGCACGGCACCGGGACAAACATCCTGAGCAATTTTTAGGGTTTCTTCCGCCATATAAATGGAGGGCGTAATGGCCGTCGTGCCGACCACGTCAGGCTGCAGCTCTTTAAGGCGTTCGGCAACGGCCTCATTATCCAGATCATTGGTCATGGCATCAATGAAGTGGAGGTCAGTATAGCCCGCATCGCGCAAATGGCCGGAGAGATATGCGGCCCAAGCCGGCGGCCAATTGCCCGCAATCTCCGCGCCACCTGAATGATAATTGGGGTGAATCAGAACGATGCGCATAGCCAGCCTCTCCGTTTGTCTAAAAATACTGACAGAAACATTGTCTAATTAATTTGACATACATCATTTTTTGGCGGATTGGCGCAAAGGCTTTTGGCTTGATTGAGCGGCGGGCTAAGGCATCAATCGTGCTTAGCTAGATTTGAGGTTTAGCCAAGGCCGCAGCATGCCGCTCAAGCTTCAAGTGCTGAGTTGGAACAGCCTCCGTCCAGATTTGAGCTTTAAGCCCATTGCTGCCGTCCGAAACCCATTGCTGAAAGTCCGCTTTGCAATAGAAAACCGGCATTATGGGAGGCAAATTTAGGAGAGGATGGTGCTTACCCTAGCATCAACTAAAATCGGCACACCAAAGAAAACACTGCTCAGCCCTTTTGTCTTCATAGCCAACTCAATTGAATGCGCAGGAAATCGTCGATCGATCGGCCTTTGTGTCGACCATTCGGAATGAAGATCCGTTTAATTGCGAGCGTGTCCTAGCTACCTCAAAGATCATCGAATGAACTGCGATATGACATTTTGACGGAATAGGAGTATGATGGCGATGATTTGAAGCACCATGAAGACGCCAATTCCGAGATACACCGTCAGTGCTGAGGCAATCTCGACGGGCATCGGGTGAAAGTACTGTGTGATCAGGCCGTGCGAATAATCAAATGCACCCAAGCTATTGTAGATGACCAATGCACCCCAAGCTCGTGGGCTTTCCATCTTCCACAGGGCGTAGATCATCACTGGCACCAGAAATCCAATGATCGCATCGCTAAGCCACGGACCAAACCAGGCGTTGGGCGCAAGTCCACCAAACGCAGTTATCTCAGGAAGAAAGAGTATTGTCTGAGCCCGAAAGACTGTGGCGGCCATAAGTAAAGTGATTGTCCATCTGAGTGATATCGGCATCGATTCTAATCCTTTCTGAACTGTAATCAGGCAATGAGTATTTGGTCGCCGAAATCTCTCATCGGCGTTGGATGAATATTGTTCGTTGGATCGATCTTGTCGCTAGTTTAGCGACGCAGGCCAGTCAGGTGGCCCTTGCCCGGTTTGGCGGAGTTGTTGTGGTGTATGGCCAGTCCACTTTCGAAAGGCGCGTTGAAACGCAGTGGTGTCCCGATATCCGAGAAGATGCGAGATCTGTTGATTGTTTAGCGAGCTCGTTTTGATGTACCGCAAAGCCAACTCGCTGCGCGTCTCATCCAATAATCTCTGAAAAGTGGTACCCTCGTCGCGCAGGCGGCGCACCAAAGTGCTCTTGCTAGTGTTCAGGCGCGCCGTGACATGGGCAATCGTCGGATCTGTCGTGGCAAAAGCTTCCAACAAGGCGGCACGTACACGGTGCACCATAGGGCTGTCTCCCGACATGATCAACGATTGCACCTGAAGATCCTCTTCGGTCGCTGCCCAAAGCCGATCATTTTGCGAGACGAACGGCACCTGAACGTCTGATGCCGCATAGCGCAAAGTGGGTGGCCCATACTTCGGTACTACGCCGAACACTTCTTCCAGGCTTTCCCGTTCACTTGCAGTCAGCGGGACGCTGACGAAAGAGGGCGTGTAAGCTCGCGTTGCAAGAGACTTGGCTTTCGCATGCAGAAAAACGATTTGCGCGCTGCTGAACGTGGCTGGCAATTCTGAGACCAAACCGTCTGCAATGACCTGAATCCTGAATTCGTTTTTGCTCTGCAAGATCGCGAAACGCATCGGCCCGAATAAATGTTTGTAGCGAGCCATACGCTTTAGGCCGCGTTCAAAGTTTGGGGCCGCCGACAAAGCAAACAACACGGGGACTGCCGGGCCTTGGGCCATCCGAAGCCCCAAATCGCTCGCAATGTGCGGTGAATCGGAGAGCTCAACCAAAGCTTCCCACAGCAAAACGTAATCGTCGCCAGATACTAGAAAACCGCCGCCATAAGCGTTTTCGAGGTCGAGCCCGGCCCTGATTTCAACCTGTTTCCAATCCAAACCCAGAATGGCGCAAATCGGCCCCGAAAGAATTGCCGAGGTGTACAGCAGTTCTGGTACTTGACGGGTCATGCAATGCCTCCTCACCGTTTAGGGGCGTGAGTTTGGTCGCTGTTCTTTCACCGTAACGCAAGCGGTGTGACACAATCTGCAAATCATTGGAACGATCTGCAACTGGCTTCGAGTACAGACCAGCGTATCCCTCGGTGGAAGCAGAGAACCATGTAAATCGAGGGTGCCATGTAACTCAAAGGCCTGATTGTTCTCGTGACGGGCGGCGGTTCCGCAATTGGTCTAGAGCTGTCCAAACAATTGGCTGCGCTCGGCAACACGGTGTTCATCTGCGAACGGCGAAAAGAAGCGCTAGATGCAGCCGCAGAAATGCATGGTCTTCACCCCATTGTGGGAGACGTCGCAAAGCACGAAGACCAAAAAGCGCATCCTCGCATCAGTCTCCGAAATGCACGGTCGTCTTGATCTCTTGATCAACAATGCAGGTGTATTCAGCAACTATGACTTTGGCGCTGATATCGATGCCATTGAGAGGATCGAGGCGGAGACCGGTATCAACGCCGTGGCCCCGCTGACGCTCACTAAACGCGTTCTACCGCTTCTTCAGATTAGCAAGACACCTGCAGTCCTATTCATTGGGTAAGGCGTAGCCTACGTGCTCTTCAAAGGTTGGTGTTTTGCACAGGCGCTCGCCCCTATCTGGCCGCTCTTTGGCCTGGTCGAGTTTTCCAACACCGTCTTCGCGGTCTTCCTATCGTTCTTCAGGCTTATCGAGTTCGCCATTGAGCAAGCGATCCTGGGCCATGCCCCCCTATTCAAGATTGTGCTCTTCCAACTGCCGTTTGGGATCATAATCCATGTGCTGCTGCTCATCCGGCCGCGCGCGCCAAATCAGGGCGCTGCATGACGCAAAGAGGCGGGGTGTCCGTCCATTCACAGGCAAAGCTCAGCGCCATCGCGCGCCAGCTCAATGAAAGGCCCAGAAAAACCTTGAACTATCAAACGCCGACTGAAACCTTCGCTAAGTGTGTTGCAGCCACCCGTTGAACCCACAACTCAAGATGGACGTTCACTAGGTCAAAAGTTCAAAAAAGCTCATATATAACTGCGCTTCCATATGCTTGGGCTAGGGGTGAGAACTCGCCAAGATTCGGTCAAGCTTGTTTGCCCAGGCCTCCGGTTGCTCATCCACAATATCATGGGTGCCACCTTCTAGGCTTTCAAAACCGAAATGCGGGAACTGTGCGTGCGTGCGCTTGGTGGCTTGAAACAGATCTTCGCCGGTGTTGGTGAGCAGCGTTGTGGGGCAGGTGATGGCCGCTAGGTCTGTGGCTAAATCATGGGCGAAGACGGCGTCAAAGGCCCAGAAATAGCGCTCTGGATTGGCGAGCATGTCGACCGTATAGCGATGCATCGCTGCCAAGTTGGTCCAGCCCGGAGACGCCTTCAGGCGCTGCTCCCAGGCTGCTTGGAGATGGCTTCCGTCGGCCTTGATGTCGAGGGGGCTGAACTTGAATGTGGCGAAGAAGGCGCGCTCCTCTTCGGACAGCAAGGGGACGCCATTGAGCACCAGATGTCGGACTGTATCACCAAATCGGGCAGCGAAATTGGCGGCAATAACAGCGCCGGTATGGTGGCCTAAGATACAGGCCGTTTCGTATCCGAAATGATTGAGAACAGAATGCAGACAGTCCGCATAAGCGGAAATCTGGACTGGATTTTCTGGCGCATCCGATTGACCGTAGCCGGGCGTATCGGGCGCGATAACGTGAAAGCCGTTCGCGCTCAGTTCTGCACTGGCCGCGGCGAACATACCGCTATTGAGTGGGGATTGATGCAGCAGCAACAAGGGCACGCCACGGCCGGCTTCGCGCACATGGAGTTGCCCAAACGGCCCGTCAATATATCCTCGGCGCATCGCGGCGTTATTGGCCCCGCAAGCCAAATCCATCCGTTGGCAGCGGCTTTATAAAGGTCGCCATGGCGGCAGCATCACGGCGCACATGCGCCTCTAAAAACGCCGTCGTAATATCGACCATCTCGTCAAAGGCTTCAGTTTGTGGAGGTCCGGGATATTCAGTGCGGCCAATCACATTGCCAAAATAATGGTCCACCCCCTGCTGCACCAGCGCCCAGCTTTTGCCGCTATGGCTGTAGTGGCCAGCCAAATGGAGCTGCCATTCTGGCACCATTTGGGGCACAATATCTGCAGACCCAGTGGTCAGAAGCTGCGGCGCGTCCATGCGTGCCCAGCCTGCCTGTTCAATGTAGCCGGGAATGGGGCCAGGCGGAGAAATGGCAATAATGGCTGCAACTGAGACAGGAACCACGCGCGGGATGGGGCCAGCAAGGGGGCCGGGTTGCGCACCGCCCAAGACCTGCGCCAGCATCGCCCCAAAACTATGGCCAGCTGCCGCGACCTCGCTAATGGAAAGCGCTTGGTCAATCTCCATTTCAATTTGCTCGATCGCGTCTATGGTCGCAATCATATCAAGGCGGCGCCAAGCTAAACCCTCCGTCTGCTTCTCAGGCTTGGGCCCCGTCCAGCGTTCTGAATCGACATGGAGCGGCGCTAAAACGGCATAGCCCGCCTGCGCCCAACGCTTCAGCAAAGCGTCATATTTTTCCGGGCTGGAAAAAGCCCCAGTTGAGAACAGGACGACCGGTAGGGCTTCGCTAGTCGCGCCGTCCTGGCCTGGATGCCAAATCATTACGGGAATCGTATCACGCCGATCAGACACGAGGTCGACGGTGGACACTCTAATATCGCGCGGGCCAGCAGCGGGCACGATCTTGCTTAGGTCGGCAACCGGAGTATTGTGTTCAGCGCAGGCGCTGAGAGCGAGGATGAAGAGGAAGACAAGACGTGTTCTCATGTCATCCTAGCTAGTGCTGGCGCTGCGGAGGATCAAATCTAGACCAGTATTTCGCCCGCACAGCGATCGACCATAACGCGTCGGCTGACTTTGACGATTTGCAAACTAAATGCGTTTTCGAACAAGACAGCATCAGAGAGACTTATGCGCATAGCCTTGAAATTTGTTGGATGGACCTTGCTTGCAATCCTTGGCCTGATTGGCGTCTTGATTGCTATGAACTGGACAATCGCAAAGAATGTCTATCTGACGCGCGATGCTAAGATCATGGACGTGGATCGGTTTGCGCCACGCCGCATTGTGGCCGGCTGCGATATCGGCCCACTGGAAGCCCATGCGCAGAGCCCTATTCAGGCGGCTGTGATTGATGAGATGCAGGCCTATTCCTTGTCGCACGGCGGTGTGGGCTTGATCGTGCTCGTGGATGGCAAAATCGCCGGCGAAGCCTACCGCGATGGGGCTGACCAAACCACACGCACCCGCTCTTTTTCCATGCATAAATCTGTTCTTGGTCTCGCCTATGGCCATGCCTTAGCAGACGGCATTATTGAGAGCATGGATGATCCGATTGGCACCTATTTGACCGAATGGGCGGATGATCCGCGCGGCGCTATTCCAATCGGCGCGTTTTTGACCATGGCAAGCGGCATGCGCAGCCCATCCTTTTTGGACGATCAATGGGAAGCGACAAAGTTTCTGCTGTCCAGCAAGGTGACGGAGACAGCGCTCAGCATGGACCAGCGCGGCGAGCCGTGGAGCCAGTTTTGGTATAAGAATGTAGACTCGCAACTAGCGGGCGCGGCGCTCAACCGGGCCCTCAAAGCAGCGGGCAAAACAGGCTATGCGGCGTATCTGTCAGAGAAAATCTGGTGTCCTATTGGCGCTCAAGATGCGCTGCTGTGGCCTGAAGATGAAACTGGCGATCCACGATTTTACGCCAATCTAGATGCAACAGTGCGCGATTGGGTGCGCGTGGGTCAAATGATCGCCGAGAATGGCGCCTTTATGGGCAACCAAGTCATGCCAGACGGCTGGATTGAGACCTATAAAACACCCTCAAAAACCAATCCGAATTATGGCATCCAAGTGTGGCTTTCTTCGCCCTATGTAAAAGAGCGAGCCTACAATCCCGCCAGCCCTGTGAAGGTGCTTCAAAGCGTACCGCATCTGGCTAATGATATCATCTTCTTCGATGGGTTTGGCGGTCAGCGCGTTTACGTCTCGCCGTCCAATAATCTGGTGATTGCCAGGTCAGGCGAGGTCAGCGATACGTGGGACGATGCGATTTTAGTTAATCTGGCTCTGGAAGCGCTGCGGGCTGCGCCGCAAGCGAGCGCCCGATAGCATCAGCGCCTTCTTGCAGCCGCGATAAAAACTTTTCAGCCGCCTCATCAACGGATAAGGCCGACGCGAAGAAAACAAGCGCCAGGGTTCCATGAATCTTACCGTCCGCGAAGATCGGAACGGCAATGGACGATGTCCTGCCTGGGTTGGCGGTGTAGACATTGCGCGGCTGCGTCGCGAAGCCAGCTTCGCGAACCCCATCAAGCGCACGCGCATCTTGCAGCATCAAGACGCCCATTTTCTCTGCCGGGCCATCGAGCGCGCGCAGCCCATCCAAAATCGCCTCGCGTTCCTCATCATCGCAAAACGCCATATAGGCTTTGCCGCTAGAGCACTCGGCAAGGGGTAAGGTGTAGCCGGGGTAGTAATTGTTGAGCGTAAGGGACGTCAGCGCGAATGTGCTGTCGCGCACCATCATCCGAGCGCCGACACGCGTGGATAGGCTGACCGGCCACACCACATCTTTGGTCACATCAATAATGTGCGGACGCGCAATAGAGACGAGCTGATTTTCATCATGAAAGCCCGATGCAAGGGTCTTCACCAAGGCTGTGGGACGATAGCGTTTGCGGGAGGGTTCGCGTTCAATCAAGCCTTCCGTCAGCAGGGTTTGCACAATACGGCAGGCGGTTGGATAAGGCACCTCAGCGGTACGGGAAATCTGGGTCATCGACAGCGGCGGATTGCGGTTGACGGCCTGCAGCACAGCCAAGCCGCGAGAGATTGCCCGAATAGGTACACCCCGCTCTAAACCCATATAAACCTCCACATACCTTGAATCAGGATTATGACTTATAGTCTTTCCAGACTATGCCTATGTTGAGAGTCGGATATAGTGTCTTTCGCTGTGCGGTCAAATCGCGACACTGGTGGCGTCATAGTCGAAGAGACCGAGCTCTTCCTCGTTTTTGATGCGATGACCAGATTGGTCCGCCGGGTCCTTACCTTGAAACTGGAGACCCAGGAGCCGCGAGTTCTCTTGAATTGCATCGGTTCGCTGACGACGGGCGGCATCATAGCGAGACAGACTTTCGGCCAAGTCACTGCCCTCCAACGAGCGGGCCAACACCATGGCATCCTCAATAGCAGTCGCTGCACCTTGCCCCATAAAGGGGAGCATGGCATGCGCCGCGTCGCCGATAAGTGTGACTTTGCCGGCGACCCATGTCGATAGTGGTCGGCGCACATTCAGGGCCCACTTGAACAGTTCGGTATCCGGTGTCGCCTCTATCAGGGCCACAACACCTGCATCCCAATCACCGAAATAGCCCAACAGCTCGGCCCGGCTGGACGGGATGGTCCAGCCTTCGTCGGCCCAATCGCCCACATCCACAAAGGCCGCGTAGTTGGTTAAATCTCCGCCGCGCACGGGATAGCGCAAAAACAATTGCTTCGGACCGATATGGACGCCTGGCGTATCCATATTAGGCAGACCAGCCGCACTGGCCGTAGGCACCAAACCACGCCAGGCAACTTGGCCGGTAAATTCAGGGCGATCCGTTTCAAAAGCGGTTTCACGCACCTGACTTTTAAGTCCATCGGCACCTATGACCAGGTCCGCCGCAACGGTTTCTCCGCTCGCCAGGGGCAATCTTCCATCAGCGCTAGCCAAGTGGGCCGGCTGGCCCAATTTAATCCCGCTGGGACATGCCTTCAGGAAGGTATCAGCAAGCACGCTGTGCAAGTCTGCACGGTGAATATGATAGTATCCAGCGCCATAGCGCTGCGCAGTTGCCGTACCGCGCTCAACATCTTTGAGGACAGCCCCCGTCTGCCAATGCTGGGTGAGCTGGCGTTGCGGTATGACCTGGTAAGGCGCAAGCGCCTGGCCCAAGCCCAGGGCGGTAAAAACCCGGTCGGCGTTGGGCGTGATGGTGATGCCGGCGCCAATTTCGCCCAGCGCGGGGGCCTGTTCGTAAACGGTGACATCATGACTGCGCTGACCCAGCGCAATGGCTGCGGTCAGGCCACCGATACCGGCACCAACAATGGCAATTTTCATGGAGCTTTACACAGATAGAGAGCGCTCCGCTCGCTATGGAACGAGCGGAGCAAGAGATGTGGGCCTTAGCCCTGGCCCTTCATCATTTGGGCTTTCGCAGCACCCCACCAGGCTGGCAGCTCAGGGTCTGCATGGGTGGGAATGGACTGACCTTCCGCTACAGGCGCCGGGCTTTGCTCACGCGAATACCATTCCAGTGAAGACAAGGATGGCTCTTCCCAAACGTCTGGTGCGACCAGATATTTCGGATACTTCGCTTCCACATATTCCAGCGTCTTGGGATTGACTTTGTTGATGTCATCCACGGCGCCCATGAAGATGTTATATTGGCAATGGCCAGGGGTTGGGCCCATCAGCATCCAAGGCAGCCACGGCGTCGTGCGGCTCCAGGTGCCGTGATACTCAACGCTGGTCTTCTCTGGATTTTGCATGTCTGCCCAATTGATGTTGAACAGGAAGTGCTCCGTCACCTGGTTGAATTCACCAGAGCTTTCGCGCTTCCACTTCGATGGCTGCAGAGCATTGGGGTACCAGAGATTGATATAGCGATGGAGCAGCAGGTCATCGCCTTTGCGTTTCCAGTCTAGAACCAGCGGATCGTATTTTTGCTCTTCTTTGCGCAGCCCGCCATAGGCTGGGCCTTTCGGTTTGAAGGGCGTAACGTGATTGTTGAAGGGGTCGTTGGCAATCGGCACGACCTTCTGCTTCTCATTGAAATAAGGATTGGTCCATTCTTCCAGAACTTCACCCGTCTCAAGGTCAGTATAAAGGCCAATCTCGCGCAGGACTTTTGAGTAGCCAACATAGCCTTCCGGCAGCTCAGGGCCTTGATAGGGAATGAACTTTGCCGTGGAGAGGAGCAGGAAGCCAACCAGGTCGCGCACAGCCTCGCCCGGGCGTACGCCTTGGACAATGCCTTCACCCCAGCCGAATTTGGTCGATTCCATATCCAAATTAGCCATCAGCTTTGCATAAGCCGTGGCGGTGTCCTGTGGATCGCTGAGATCGAGGTGGTTGCCTTTGATATTGGTATCCCAGCCTTGCGGGGCTGCCGCCGCCTGCGCTGGGGTTTGCGACATAGCCGCTGCGCTGCTCGCCATTCCTGCTGCAGCAACGCCGCCCGAGGCCATCACGAAATGTCTACGGTCCATGACATCTCTCTCCTTCATAAGATTCTGTGAAGTACCAGATAGGCCAAAGCACCAAGGAAGCACGGCAAGGCCTGCCAGAGTGTTCGACCAGCGAGCAAAAAGCATGATTTATGCAAATGCTATCACACGCTTAACACCGGCGGGGCGATGGTCTGACTTAGGTGTCTATGGCTAGGCTTTAGTCTCGCAAAAAGCCTGACTCCAGCTGCTAAAGCCCTCTTTCCACGATAGAATATGCTTAAGCGGTAACCTTAATGCGCGATACAGCCAGCCACAAGGGCTCAAAGGATCGGCCTCAAATAGTGACAAATATATGCAAACACCGAAACAAATGGCATTGTAAATAACTGACCAGTCAGTTAGTATAAACTGTGCCTGGAAAACAGCAACGACGGCCGGACGACAGGCCAGATGAAATTCTCGACGCGGCGACCCGTGTTTTCGCCCATATGGGCTTTACGGCAGCGCGCATGGATGACGTGGCAGCGCAGGCCGGTTTGTCAAAGGGCGCGCTCTATCTCTATTTTAAATCCAAGGACGCGCTTCTTGATGCCGTTGTAACGCGGTATTCAGACACCGTGGCGGCGCAGCTCATGGACACTTTGGTGCAGCGCGCCCGGACTGACCCGGTTGCTGCCATCGAATTTTTGCTTGAGCAAGGTATCGCCGTTGCAACCGACCCAGAGACCACATTGGTCCCGCGTCTGGTGATGTCGGAAGCGCCGCGATCCCCAGAAATCGCTGCGCTCTACCGGACTAAGCTGCTGGATACTTTTGAAGAAGCGATGGCCTTCGTTTTGAACGAAGGGGTGCGGCAGGGCGTTTTTCGGCAGGTGCGCGCAGCATCACTGATGCGGGCTTTGATGGGTCCAATCCTTTCGCATGTACTGCTGACCCATGTGTTTACCATCCCCGGCAGCGCAGCTTTATCGCCGCAGGTCTATCTTGAGGATCTAAAATCCATCTTACTTGACGGGCTCCATTTGGGAGAGGCCGCGTGAGACGCATGCTGTTGCTGATTGCAGCCCTCTCGGCGGCACTTCTGGGCTGCGATGATGAAGCGTATCGCATTTACGGCTATGCGGAGGGACGCTTTAGCCTGCTGTCTACGCCCATGAGTGGCCAAATCGGTGCTTTGCACGTGACGGACGGAAGCGCTGTGACAGCAGGCCAGCCCATCGCCGCCTTAGACCGGACCGTGCAAGATGCTGCGGTTGCCCGGGCCAAGGCCAGGCTGGTGTCGGCGACAGCGAGCCTAGCGGATGCGAAACGCGGCGGGCGGGCGCAAGAAATAGAAGCTGCACAGCAGCGTCTGGAACGCGCGCAAGCGACTGCAAAGCGCGCCAAGCAAGACTATGACAGGGTCAAACCGCTCTTTACACGCGGCGTGGTCGCTAAAAGCAGGCTTGATGATGCCTTGAGCGTCCTACAAGAGGCAGAGGCAAGCGTCGCCGAGCGGATAGAAGAGCTGAGCCTAGCGCAACTGCCGGCGCGGGAAGACCGCCTTGACGCGCTGAAAGCAGAGGTCACAGCTGCACAGGCGACCCTTACGGCGGAAAATCGCTTGCTAGCGCAAATGCTGTTGGTAGCGCCAAGCGATGGAACCATCGAGCGCGTGCTGCGCCGCCCCGGCGAAGTTGCCGGGCCGGGCGCGCCCATCGTTCGGTTTTTGCCCGCCGACAAACGCATCGCAGTGCTCTTCGTTGCGCAGCCACAACGGCATCATGTTTCGGTTGGCAAACAAGTCACTGTCGAATGCGATGGGTGCGCTGCCGCTACAATAGCGACGGTGGACAGGGTCTCCGGCGAAGCAGAGTTCACCAGCCCCATGATTTTCTCCGATAAGGAACGCGCGCGCCTGGTATACCGCGTGGAAGCCCAGTTTCATGATGCCGCGCCACCCATCGGCACGCCGGTTTGGGCCAATATCACAGCAGCGCTGACACCATGAGCGACGTCGCCATAGACGTCCAAGGGTTGACCAAGTCCTTTGGTTCAAAACGGGTGGTCAACGATTTTTCCATCACTGTCCCGCGCGGCGCGATTTATGGCTTTTTGGGGCCCAATGGCTCGGGCAAAACCACCACCATCCGCATGCTGTGTGGGCTTTTAAC
Source organism: uncultured Sphingomonadales bacterium (assembly GCA_937884085.1). Classification (GTDB taxonomy): domain Bacteria; phylum Pseudomonadota; class Alphaproteobacteria; order Sphingomonadales; family CAKZYD01; genus CAKZYD01. The sequence goes on from CAKZYD010000214.1 coordinate 29,221, forward strand.
AGCGGATGCAGGCCGCGGCACCTGCCTTGGCTTTGACATTATGGCAGAGCAATCGCGCATCAAGGAGCGGGTCGGCTATATGACCCAGAAATTCTCGCTGTATGGCGACTTGACCATTCGCGAGAATGTGCGGTTTTTCGCCCGCCTCCATGGCCGCGCGCCGCTGGAAACGGTCGTCGACGAGGTCTTGGAGACCTTTGACTTAACCAGCCGCGCCGACCAGCAGGCCGGCCAACTGTCAGGCGGGTGGAAACAGCGCTTGGCGCTTGCTACCGCAACGCTCAACAAGCCTGATCTGCTGCTCCTGGATGAGCCAACCGCAGGCGTTGACCCGAAGGCCAGACGCGATTTTTGGGACCGGATACGCGCCATGGCCCGCAGCGGTGTCACAACCCTGGTGTCCACGCATTATATGGATGAGGCCGTCCAATGCGATTTCATCAACTTCATCGCCTATGGCAACAAGCTTATTGATGCACCCTCTGCTGGGCTTGCGCGGGAAGTCGGTATTCACACAGTGCGCATCAAAGGCGAAGGCGTGAGCGCTGTCTATGATGCTTTGGAAGACTTGCCGGGCGTAGAGCAGCGCGCACGCTTTGGCTCTGCCATTCATGTCTCCGGCAAAGATGAGGCGGCTTTGTTACAGGCGGCTCAGCAGACCTGCGACGACCATGGCGTAAGCTGGGAAGCCATCGACACCGGGCTTGAAGATGCCTTCATCTATTAGATGGCGGGCTCACAAGATAATTTCGCGCCAGGAACGGCCTAACATGGCCGCTAGAACCTTCGCCCGCATCCGCGCCATCGCTGGCAAGGAATGGCTGCAGATGCGCCGGGACAGAACCACCATGATGATGATGGTGATGATGCCGGTGATGCAAGTCGTGCTGTTTGGCTATGCTATCAACACAGACCCGCGCAACCTGCCCACCCAAGTGGAATTGCGCGATGATGGCCCCGCGACCAGGGCTATTTTGGCAGGCCTGGAAAACTCTGAGTATTTTGACCTTAGAGGCACGGTGGCCAGCACGGCGCAGGCTGATAGCGCGTTGCGGCAAGGCAAAGCGCTGTTTGTTGTTACTATTCCGCAGGATTTTGAGCGGCGTTTGGCTGCTGGAGAGCAGCCGCAAATCCTGCTGGATAGCGATGCAACGGACCCGGTTGCCACAAGCGCGGCTGCTGGCGCCTTCAGCCCCATCGTTTCGCAAGCGGTCCGGCCCTTCAAACCTGGAAAACCAGCGCCTCTCGAGGTGACGGAAGCACAAGGCGATGGGGCAAACCCCATCGTTCACCGGCGCTATAATCCGGCTGGCCGGACAGCGCTGAACATCGTACCGGGCCTCCTCGGCGTTATCTTAACCCTGACCATGATGCTAATGACCGCCATCGCACTGACGCGCGAACGCGAGCGCGGCACGTTAGAGAGCCTGCTTGCCAGCCCAGCGCGCCCAGCGGAGGTGATGGCCGGCAAGACTATTCCCTTCATCGCCATGGGACTCGGCCAGACGCTCATTATCATTGCCTCGGCTGGGCTCCTCTTCAACGTGCCCATGCTGTGGGATGTCACTGCCCTTGCTATTGCCGTCAGCCTCTTCATCACGGTCAATTTGCTGATAGGATTTTTCTTTTCCACCCTGGCGGAAAGTCAGCTCCAGGCCATGCAAATGACGTTCATGGCCATCATGCCCTCCATCATGCTTTCTGGCTTTATGTTCCCCTTCGCCGGCATGCCGTTATGGGCGCAGTCGATTGGCTATTGCCTTCCAACGACCCATTTTATTGTGACGGTCCGCGCCATCATCTTAAAGGCGGCCACGCTGATGGATGTCTGGCCACAACTGCTGGCGCTGACCGGCCTTTGCGTGGTCTTCGCCTTGGCCAGCCTAATGCGCTACCGCAATACTCTGGATTAATGGTGGATTGACGGCTGCGGCCCTAGCCACCACATCGCTGGCAGACAGTCTTGAATGGACAACCTTCATGCGCCTGCCCCTCACTGCCAAATATGCGGCTCTGCCGGAGCAGTTTTTTGCCGCGCTCGCGCCAACGCCTGTAAAAGCACCTTCCCTCATCGCGCTCAATGAGCCGCTGGCCGAGGTGCTCGGCCTTCCCATCAATGCGCTGAAAACCGAAGACGGCCTAAGCATCCTCGCCGGCAATGCAGTTGCGGAAGGCTCGGCACCCCTAGCGATGGCCTATTCAGGCCATCAATTCGGCCACTGGTCCGGTCAGCTCGGCGATGGCCGGGCGATTTTGCTTGGAGAGGCAGCGGCCAGCGATGGCCAAGTCTACGATATCCAGCTGAAAGGCGCTGGCCGCACACCCTTTTCTCGCGGCGGTGACGGCCGATCAGCACTTGGGCCTGTCATCCGAGAGTATCTCGTTAGTGAAGCCATGGCGGCATTGGGCGTTCCGACGACAAGGGCGCTAGCGGCTGTGCGCACGGGCGATATCGTGCTGCGGGAGACGCCCTTGCCCGGCGGCATCATGGCCCGCGTTGCCAAAGCCCATGTGCGTGTGGGCACCTTCCAGCACTTCGCCGCTGCCAAGGACCTGGGTGCCCTCAAGGCCCTGACAGACTTTTGTGTTGGCCGACTTTACCCCGGCGAAGTAGGCCTCGACCCGCGAGACAAAGCAGCATTTCTGCTGGAACAAACCATTGTGCGCCAAGCTGGGCTGGTCTCCCACTGGATGAGCCTCGGCTTCATCCACGGCGTTATGAATACGGACAACATGGCGATTTCCGGCGAGACCATCGACTATGGCCCCTGCGCGTTCATGGACAGCTATGACCCCGCCAAAGTATTCAGCTCCATCGACCACCAGGGCCGCTACGCCTATCAAAACCAGCCGCCGATCGCGCATTGGAATTTGAGCTGCTTTGCCTCTTGCCTCCTGCCCCTGTTGGATGACGACGAAGACGCAGCCACAGCCCAGGCGCAAGCCATGCTAGACGCCTTCCCACACATTTATGAAGACGCCCTGCGCGCGCGCTTCAGTAAAAAACTTGGCCTCGACAGCAAAGAAGCGGGCGATGCAAGCCTGATAAGCGGTGTCCTAAGCTGGATGGAAGACACCAGCGCCGATTTCACCAACACATTCCGTGGTCTGTCAGAAGGCAAGGTCGACATGGAGCAAGACGCGCGCCTCAAAGTCCTTGAAAACCGCTGGACAAGTCAAGCGACCAGCGCCGAAGCACGACAAAGCGCCATGCAGGCGACTAATCCAGCCTATATCCCTCGCAATCACCAAGTGGAAAAGGCCATTCGCGCCGCGGTGGATAGCGGTGACGATGGGCCTTTCCATCGGCTGCATGCCGTGCTCGCCAAGCCTTTTGACACGCAAAGAGGTGCCGACGCCTACACAGACCCGCCTAAGCCGGATGAAATCGTCTATCAAACCTTTTGCGGAACTTAAGTTAAGGGGCGGCTTTTGCCGCGTCGCCGCGATTAAAGGCACGCCTAGCCC
>CAKZYD010000215.1 GCA_937884085.1 uncultured Sphingomonadales bacterium
GCGCTCGATCAATTCCACTGTGGCCCCAGCTGCGCGCAGATCGTGTGGGCTTGGCCGGGTTGGGATAACCACCAAGTCTGCGATCGACACAACGGCCTGAATTGCAACAGTGATGGCAGGCGGCGTGTCGATCACCGCCAACTTGAAGCCTTGTTCGCGTAACGCCTCTAGATCTTGCGCCAAGCGGTTAATGCTCGTCCGGGCAAAAGCTGGGGTGTCGCTCTGGCGCTCATTCCACCAATCAGACAACGAGCCTTGTGGGTCCGTATCAATCAGAACAACCGGTCCAAAGCCCGCCTTTTCAGCCGCGACCGCCATATGGCCTGACAATGTAGTCTTTCCTGAGCCGCCTTTCTGTGAGGCGAATGCGATAACGCGCATAACCTTGCCCATCCTTCACTCTAAACGCAGTGCCCCGTGTCAAAACGAGCCGCTGCAATACCTTGCAAAAAGTGTCCGCGCCCGCTTAAGAAGCCCTTAAGAACTATTTCAAATTCAATGAAAAACTGGCGTGCGTTGTTGCGGTGATCGGCGTATCTCAGCACACCACATAGATTTGCGTTTGTTAACGAATTGGTTAAGGTTAATGGCTCATAAATTGCGCCACACACAGCAACCGCTTTGGGACAGAAATACGATGGTGCGGAACATTAAGCTTAACTTCAAAGCGTCATGCCTTGGCATGGTTTTGGCTGCAAGCACAGCTTTTGCTGGTCAAGCGCTGGCCGACGTGCAAGCGGGCGTGGTAAAATATGAAGCAGGCGACTATGCAGGCGCCATTCAAGATTGGTTGCCTCTCGCTTCTGAAAATGATCCCAATGCGCTGTTTAACCTTGGCCAAGTTTATCGCTTAGGCCGGGGCGTAGAGAAGGATATGGCCGCTGCTCGCAACTATTATGAGCGGGCCGCCCGGCTTGGCCATGTTTCTGCACAAGGTAACCTAGGAACGCTTTACTTCTTTGCTGAAGATACAGCTCTCAAGGATCAGGAAAAAGCAGTCTCTTGGTGGCAGGAAGCCGCCACCAATGGAGATGCTCGCTCGCAATATATGCTCGGCGTGTTGTTTTTTAATGGAGATGTTGTTGGCCGCGATTGGACGCGTGCATATGCCTGGATGAGCCTTGCCGCCTCCGCTGGTCTTCCTGAGGCAAGCCAAGCAGAAACATCCATGCTGAAACATATGACGGCTGCGCAAGTTGCAGATGCGCGGGAGATTTCCTCCACCCTGGTAAATCCAACGGGTGCGTTTCCAAACTCAATGCCGGTTCAATTTGAGCGGTCTAGCACACCAATCAATCCTGCAACTGCCAAGACGGCCTCTGTCACAAGCGTACAGCCTTTAGCCTCGCTTTCTCCTGAGCCTGTGGATGATACACCGACCGACCCGGCGCTTACTCAAGAGGGTGTTGAGCCTGCAGTTGCGCAGGTTGAGGCGCAAGCGCCTGGGGCGCCGACCGAGACAGCGGCAGCGGCGGGGTCAACCGTCCAAACGGCAGCTGTCGAGACCGCGACTCCAGAGCCCGACTATAGTGCGCCGGATGTCGATTTTGCATCTGAGCCTGTTGCAGATGCGGCTGCCTACGCATTTAAGCTTCAGCTCGCCTCGTTTTCTTCTGAAAGTAAGGCCCGCTCCGCTTGGGATCAGGTGGCGAGCAAACACAGCGATGTTCTGGCATCCTTATCTGCCGATGTGGTCCAAGCTGATTTAGGTGAGCGCGGCATTTTCTACAGGCTTTACGCCAACGGCTTCGTGACAAAGTCAGAAGCACGCGAAGCGTGTAAAGCCCTGAAAGCGGCCGGGCAAGGTTGTTTCATCGTATCCAATAAATAGTTGCCGACAAAAGCGGAAAACGCTTGAAAAACGTCGGGCCTCTAGCTGGCGCTATCTATGTTGGTCGTAAGCCATTGAGCTAGCGCCGTGGCCACGCGCGTTAGCGATGTGTTCAAATTCTCTGCCACCAAGGCCGGGTCTGCGATGCTCAGCATTGACCGATCCCTAAAACTCTCACTGGCTATAAGCTTACCGGAGCTGTCGATCAAATACACAGTAATGGCCACATAGCTTAATGCTGCCGCGCCGGTGCCATCCACTTCAAAGCCTTGCAAATTGACTTTTAGCCGATAGTCGCTTGGAATATCCAAGGCACCGCGTCCTACGGCTGTTAATCTATCCACTTGCCCTAATGTCTGCTGCAGCGCGAGCCGGATCATTCTGGTTGGCCGCGTTGACCAACGCGCACCGGGCAAATACTTGACCTCGCCACCGTCCATGCGGATAACCATGCGATCTGTATCAAGGACGGCGTTGGCTACAGGCTCTTCTACATAGACGATCACCTGTTTGATTAGCTGAAGGCGCGTGCTGTCGCCTGTTGCAGTGCCCAAATCAAAAATACGGGCGGGTGGGCCATTTTCGCCGCCAAGATCAACAAGGGGTCCGCATCCCGCAATTGCCAGGGCGAGACCACTTACAGCAGCAAACGCCTTATTCATCGACGCCATATTCTGGAACCTGTTTTGCAAAAAGTGCGTCGCCGATACCATTTTGCAGGCGCTCTGCCACCCCTTGAAGCGATGCGGTGAGGCGCCTGATATCTGCCATCAGCTTGGTTGCTTCTGGCAAGGCGGAGTTGGTGAACTGCTTGATGTTAGATCTATTCTCTGCAACCGCCTGGGTTAACTCCGCCATCAATTCCCGGGCCCGCGCCACGGCACCTTCGGCGCGGTCGATGAGCAGTTGAGCATCCTCAGTGAGAACCTGTTCGGCGCTAGAAGACAGATTGTTGATGGCGCGGGCGGCGCTGCGGAAATCTTCAATCGTTTCATCCATGTTTTTGATGATGTTTTGGATTTCGTCGGTGCTGCTTGCCATCCCGGCCGTGAAGGTGTTGACGTTCTCCAAAATGCCAGCGATTTCCGCCTGGTTCTTTTCATCTAATAAGGCGCTGCCTCGCTGCACGGCCACTGTTGCTTCTCTTAAAAGGTCTGGCGCACCGCGGAAGACCTCTTGCAGCGCCGATTTGCCCGCTGGGATGATAGGATAGTCATCGTCCGGAGCTTTCAGGATTGGAGCACTGGTGGAATCCCCGCCCGTCAATTCGACATAGGCAACACCGGTTAAGCCAACCGCGCCAAGTTCTGCCTGGATACCCTGGTTTATGGGAACGGTTTCGTCAATTTGAACCAAGACGCGGACCTTGGTGGGGTCGTCTCGGTTGAGTTGAATGGATGTCACACTTCCGACAGGCACGCCATTATAGCGCGCGGATGCGCCGTTGCTGAGACCCACAACGGAGTCGGTGAAAAAGATCTTATAGGTTTGGTATTCCCGGTTCACATCAAGCCGCGCCAGGTAGATGATAAAGCCCAGCGCGCCGCCGATGCCTAGCAGCGTTATAAACCCAATCAACAGATGGTGCGCTCGCGTCTCCATGCTTCCCCGCTCTTGACCACTCCGGCGCTTATGGCATTGCAGCGCGTGCGCGTGGGCCGTGGAAATATTCCCAAACCCACGGGTGGTCAAATGATATCATTTCTTTCATCGTTCCAAGGACTAATACCTTTTTTTCCGCAAGCACAGCGATTCTATCGCACGTGGCGTGCAGCGTATCGAGATCGTGTGTGACCAGAAATACGGTGAGCCCCAAGGTATGATTCAGCCGAACAACCAGCTCATCAAAGGCGGCCGCTCCAATCGGGTCGAGCCCCGCTGTTGGCTCATCTAAAAATAGGATTTTAGGATCAAGCGCGAGGGCGCGCGCGAGGCCTGCCCGCTTGCGCATCCCGCCTGAAAGGTCTGAGGGAAATTTAGGGCCTGCATCCGGCGGCAGACCGGCCATGGATATCTTGTAAGAGGCGATCTCATCCATAAGGTCCTGCGGCATGTTGAAGTATTCCCGCAGTGGCACTTGGACGTTTTGGGCCACGGTTAGGGAGGTGAAAAGCGCTCCATCTTGGAAGAGCACGCCCCAATTCTGCCGTAGCCGCTGATATTCCTCGCCGGAATAGCCTTCCGTCTCCTGGCCGAAGACCTTGATCGTGCCGGCCGCAGGCTTATTGAGTCCGATGATGGTGCGCAGGAGAACGCTTTTCCCAGTGCCGGAGCCGCCAACAACGCCCAAGATTTCACCCTGCTTGACCGTCAAATCCAGTCCGTCATGCACCACGAAGTCATCAAACTGAGTGCGCAGGCCTTTCACGTCTATGGCAAAGTCTTCTTGGCCCATCACCAGCCTATATATGTGAAGAAGATGGCGAACATGGCATCGACAACGATGACGAGAAAGATCGCCTCAACCACAGCCCGCGTTGTATTATTCCCAACACTCTCCGCATCACCGCCAACCGACATCCCATTAAAGCAGCCAGAAACAGCGATGATTATGGCAAATACGGGCGCTTTTAAGATGCCGACAAGAAAGTCAGTCACCAGAACCGCTTCTTTCAACTGGCTGAGAAAAGCGCTTGGTGAAATATTTAAGGAAATCCAAGACAGCAGTGCGCCGCCGAACAGCACCATGATGTCGGCAAAGAAAGTCAGGATGGGCAGCATGATGAACAGTGCCAGAAGCCGAGGAATAACCAGCGTATCGATCGGGTCGAGGCCAATGGTTCGCATGGCATCTAGTTCTTCATTCAGCTTCATACTGCCGATTTGCGCAGTGAAGGCGGAGCCTGACCGTCCGGCTACCATAATTGCCGTGAGCAGAACGCCCAGCTCTCTAAGGCCGGCAATGCCAATCAAGTTTACGACAAACACCTCAGCACCAAATTGGCGCAGCTGGTAGGCGCCCTGCTGCACCATCACGACCCCGATCAACAGGCAGATCAACCCAACAATAGGCACAGCGCGCAGGCCAACCATTTCCATATGATGAAACAGTGAGGTTATGCGCATGCGTGGTTTGCGCTGCTTTGCCAGGCCGAGCCGCGCTGGGATTGCCGTTAAAAACCATCTCGCCAGGTCAACCAGTTCTTGACCAAGGCGCATAAGCACAAGGCCCAGGAAGGAGAGAAAGCTGCCAAGATTCTCGGCAATGACAACTGTCGCTTCGCCAACATCCTCCACTTGGGCCAGCAAAGAGTTGCGCACAGGCGGTGATACGGCGCAGGGTGCATCATTGATCAGCGCCTGCTCAATCAGTGTCTCTTGTTCGTTGGTTGCACCGGTGTAGGAAACCTTGCCTCCTTCAAAGCGCAAATCTCGCATGGTCTTATAAATCAACCATGCTCCTGCGGTATCGAAACGCCGAACATCTGTGAGATTCAGGCAAATGCTCTCTTGCTGCCCGCAATCGATGGTATCCATCGCGCTATCTGCTTCTGAACTCGTGGCAATTGTCAAATCGCCCCTGAAAAAGACATTGCGACCGCCAGATTTCGGGCAGGGGTCAATGTTGATATCTAGCCGGTGCGGCTCGAGCGCGGATATCTGCACAGCTCTGCTGGCTCCTTTTCCAAGACCGTAAACCCCTTTCTATTGCTTTATGCGCCTCCTTTGTGTTGTTCAAGTGTCACAGAACGCCTTGAGACTATTGGGTTTTTATTTCCTTCTTGTGCGCGACTCGGCAGATTCCTATGGTTCGCGCATGAAACGATCCAGTTTTGTGCCAAAATGGAACGGGCGATATGACCTATCAAGCGCCGCTATTTAATGGCCTATCGAACACAGTTGGGGCGCCGGTCTGCGCACTGGTGCAGACTTTTGGGACGGAAGAGACGGCACATCTGCAGTTGACTGAAAATCTTGCGCGCATCCGGCGGCAGCTGGATGCCTTGCGCATTAAGGAGGTTTTTGGCCTCGGCGATATTCCAGCGGGGTCGAGTTTGTTGCTCTTGCGCGCGGATGTTCTGTTTGAGTTTTCTGGCCTCACGGCACTTGCAGCTTTCCCAGGCCAAGGCGCTTATTTTGGAGGTTGCGTGGCAGCCCTTCATGTTGAAGGTGGAGATGCCGCGGCAGCCCTTGCAAAGTTCCGTCGGCAAGAAACAGCTGGCTGGCAGCCTTTTCAAATTCAGTTTTGGCGCTTAGGCGCTTTCAATGCTCCTTTCGGCCGTTCGTTCTGGCCCTTTGGTCGCGGCAAGGCCCAGACCATTGCCAAGGCAGCCTATTTGGACCCTGCTGTTGGGCTCGATAAGGAAGACCAAATGGACCAAGATGTTTGGCAGTCCTTGCCTGGCCTGGATCGGTTTGTTCGGTCCAACCGTGTTACGGAAGTGCAACGTCTCCTCAACCATGCCCTCAATCTGAAGCCCAGCGGCTGGCAAGGTATCGGCTTTTTATTGCTGCTCGTCATGCTGAGTTTTGGCACCTTTGGATGGGTTTGGCTTGGCGCAGCAATCGGTCTATTCGCGGCGGGTGCCTTTGATTTGGGTCATCGCTTGCACATGCTGCAGGATTTGCGGCTCACCCATCGTTCGCAAGACCTCTGTCTTCAGGCGCTTGTCGTCTCTTGTCTTTGGTTATTTGCCGTGTTTTCAGCTGGCTACGGGGCAACAGCGCAAATGCCAGCGCTCGTCTTGATTGCCCTGCCTTTTGCATTCATCGCGGCCTTAGCCAATCGCCGCGTTGGCAAATCAACCGCGCTCGATAGCGTGGCCTTTGGCGTATTCGGTCAGGGATTGCTTGTTTGCGGTGTAGTATCCACTCTGCCGATTCCACTCTTATCCCTGTTTTTGTCGGCCTTTGGGCTCATCCTCATGACGGCTGTCGCCATTGCTGCGGCGTTGCAGCTTACGGTGTTTGGTCTAACCCGCCGCAAAAGACTGGGCCCGCCGATCAGCATGAGCCAACCGGCGGAGTAATCTGAAAAAGGGACGTTCGCCGGTAGATCTTAGTTTCGGCCGACTGTGAGCAAGCGGCTTGCGATCACATTGGCTTGGATTTCACCAGCGCCTTCAAACACATTCAAAATCCGCGCGTCGCATAAGACACGGGAAATGGGATATTCCAGCGCATAGCCATTGCCACCATGGACCTGCACGGCATTATCCGCGGTCGCCCAAGCCACTCTGGCTGCAAGAAGCTTGGCCATACCAGCTTCCAAGTCACAGCGTTTTTCAGAGTCTTTTTGGCGCGCTGAGAAATAGGTGAGCTGGCGCGCCATCATAATTTCCACAGCGGCCCATGCCAATTTGTCGGCCACGCGGGGGAAGCCATAAATAGACTTGCCGAACTGGTTACGGTCCAAGGCATAACGCAGGCCGAGCTCAAGGGCATTTTGCGCGACGCCGACGGCGCGCGCTGCCGTCTGGATGCGGGCGCTTTCAAAGGTCGCCATCAGCTGCTTAAAGCCCTGGCCCTCCTCGCCGCCCAGTAGGTTTTCAGACTTTACTTCGAAGTCATCAAAGCCGAGCTCATATTCCTTCATGCCGCGATAGCCGAGCACTTCAATCTCGCCGCCAGTCATGCCTTGGGCGGGGAAGGGGTGCTCACAGTTTCCGCGTGGTTTTTCGGCGAGGAACATGGACAAGCCTTTATAGCCTGCCTGGTCTGAATTCGTGCGGGCGAGCAGCGTCATAACATCGGTGCGTGCTGCGTGGGTAATCCATGTCTTGTTCCCAGTGATGCGATAGGTATCGCCGTCTTTCACAGCGCGCGTCTTGAGGGACCCAAGATCGGACCCGGTATTTGGCTCTGTGAAAACCGCTGTTGGTAAAATCTCTGCGCTGGCCAGTTTTGGGAGCCATTGTTCTTTCTGCGTCTGCGTTCCGCCGCACAGGATGAGTTCTGCAGCGATTTCAGAGAGGGTACCGAGAGAGCCGACCCCAATATAGCCGCGGCTCAGCTCTTCAGAGACCACACACATGGCCATCTTGCCTAGGCCAGAACCGCCAAATTCCTCTGGGATCGTCAGACCGAAAACGCCCATCTCGGCCATTTCCGAAATAATCTCATCTGGAATGAGCTCGTCTTTGAGATGCCATTCATGGGCATCTGCCGTCACTTTATCTTCGACAAAACGGCGGAACTGATCCGCGATCATCTCCATCGTTTCGTCAAGACCGAGCGACCCGAAGCTATTGTTGTCGAGAGCGCCCTCGATCAAGGAGGCTAGTTCAGCCCGTATAGCTGGATTGGCGGCCTTTAGCTGGAGGTGATGCACGTCCTCGGTGATGAAGTCTTTCACGGTTTCCCATGACAAGAAGAGATCAACGGGCCGGACGATCTCCCCTTGGCTCATGGGCACACCGCCTTCGAGTTGGGACAAATATTCGCCGAACCCAATCTCTAAAATGAGTTCTTCAAGGCGCCCAAATTTGTCCTCTGCCGCTAAGGCTTCTGCCCAGGCCAGCGTCTGTTTTAACGCCTCTGCATAAGTGGCGTACCATGCATAGCCATGCGCGGCGCGTTGATGCGTTTCCAGCGCTGACCGATCCACCTTTCCCTCTTTCAGCACTTTCGCAGAAATGGCTACCCGAGCCGCGTCCACGAGTTTTTCCGCAGCTGAGCAGGCTGCTGCGCAGGTTGCGAATAGGTCAGGCGTTAGATCTTTTGCTTGTGTCGCCATGATGTGGGGCCTTCCTCTACAATTACTGATTACCGGCTTCGATAGCGTCTTCGACAGTCCGAAGGCCGGGCACTTTGGCGCTCACCAGAACAGCCATATTGCCTGGCTTATGCTCATTGTTGAGCATTTTGTTGTGCGCTCTAGGAATATCGCGCCACCCAAACACTTCTGACATACTTGGGTCAATGCGGCGTTCTATCACAAGCTGGTTGGCTTGGCTGGCTTGTTTCAGGTTGGCGAAATGGCTGCCTTGGATCCGCTTTTGCCGCATCCAAACGAACCGGGCATCAAAGGTGATATTGTAGCCGGTCGTGCCCGCGCAGAACACAACCATGCCGCCGCGTTTCACAACGAAGGCTGATACAGGGAACGTGGCTTCGCCTGGATGCTCGAACACAACGTCAACGTCATTGCCTTTGCCAGTAATATCCCAAATGGCTTTGCCGAACTTGCGCACACGCTTCATATAGTCGCCATAGACTTCCGGGTCGCTGACAGGCGGTAACTGGCCCCAGCAATCAAAATCTTTGCGGTTGATGACGCCTTTTGCGCCAAGCGACATGACAAAGTCTCGCTTGGTTTCGTCGGAGATCACACCGATGGCATTTGCCCCAGCCGCTGCGCAAATTTGCACGGCCATGGAGCCAATGCCTCCAGAGGCGCCCCAAACAAGCACATTATGGCCAGGCCGCAGAATATGCGGGCGATGACCAAACAGCATGCGATAGGCGGTGGCCAGGGTGAGGACGTAACAGGCTGATTCTTCCCACGTCAGGTGCTTTGGCCGTGGCATCAGCTGGCGCGCTTGGACTTTTGCAAATTGCGCGAAAGAGCCATGCGCGGTTTCATAGCCCCAAATGCGCTGGCTGGGCGAATTCATCGGATCGCCGCCATTGCACTCTTCATCATCGCCATCGTCTTGATTGCAGTGAACGACGACTTCATCGCCTACTTTAAAGCGCTTTACGCGGCTGCCGACTTTCCAAACGATGCCTGCCGCATCGGAGCCTAAGATGGCATAGTCCGCCTTGTGGCCGTCGAAAACCGACACCGGCGTTCCTAAGCATGCCCAGACGCCATTGTAATTGACGCCGGCGGCCATGACCAAGATGAGCACCTCATCGGGGTCGATTTCGGGCGTATCAACCACTTCAACTTGCATGGCTTTATCGGGCGCGCCATGACGCTCACGCCGCAACACCCAGCCATACATTTGCTTTGGCACATGTCCGAGAGGTGGGATTTCACCAACCTCGTAGAGATCTTTCTCAACACCGTCCCAGCCTATAGGGGCCGGATCTACCAACGTCGCTGCTGCGGTTGGGCGCATATTGTATCTCCCTCGGCGCGCTGGCCCCACGAATGCGTGCGCATCGCCCGTTGCCGCTTGCCTTATGTTGCTCTTTAGGCGCTTAAGACTATGCTATAGCAACATAGGGTTAGAGTCGACCTTATGCTGCGGTGCGCAATGTCTGTTGCAATGCAATGTGGGATATATTATTTCTCCAATGTCGTCTAGTGTGAAATTTAAGTATAAAACTTTCTTTTAACCATTAATAAAAACACTTTAAGTTTAAAGTATCTGGGAGAAGGGAGCGCGATATGAGCGACGCTGTCAAAAAACAGGATCGAGATCGGCCATGGCTCATCCGGACATATTCCGGCCATTCCTCCGCCGCTGCGTCCAATGCACTTTATCGGACAAATTTGTCGCGTGGGCAAACCGGCCTGTCTGTCGCTTTCGATTTGCCAACCCAAACTGGCTATGATTCCGATCATGTGCTGAGCCGGGGTGAAGTGGGGAAAGTGGGCGTGCCCATTTGCCATATGGGCGATATGCGCACGCTGTTTGATCAAATTCCGCTTGAGCAAATGAACACGTCGATGACGATTAACGCGACAGCGCCTTGGCTGCTCGCGCTCTATGTCGCGACGGCTGAAGAGCAAGGGGCTGATCGCACGAAGCTGAAAGGCACAGTCCAAAACGATATCATCAAAGAGTATCTTTCGCGCGGAACGTATATCTTTCCGCCGGGCCCATCCATGCGGCTCATCAGCGACGTTGTGGGCTTTACCGTTAAGGAAATCCCCAGCTGGAACCCCACCAATGTGTGTAGCTATCACCTGCAGGAGGCCGGTGCCACGCCGGTTCAAGAGCTTGCCTTTGCGTTGGCCACAGCGTTCGCCGTCTTAGATACCGTCAAAGCCAGTGGCCAAATCGCGGAGGATGAATTCCAGAAAGTGGTGGGGCGCATCTCCTTCTTCGTGAATGCCGGCATTCGTTTCATTACCGAAATGTGCAAGATGCGCGCCTTTACTGAGCTTTGGTATGACATCACCAAAGAGCGCTATGGCGTCACGGAAGACAAATACCGCCGGTTCCGCTACGGCGTTCAGGTGAATTCTCTGGGCCTTACCGAGCAGCAGCCTGAAAACAACGTCTACCGTATCTTGGTCGAAATGCTTGCGGTTGTTCTATCGAAGAATGCGCGGGCGCGGGCCGTGCAGCTGCCCGCTTGGAATGAAGCGCTTGGTTTGCCACGCCCGTGGGACCAGCAATGGTCTCTGAGGCTACAACAGGTGGTCGCCTATGAAACAGACCTGCTGGAGTATGGCGATCTCTTCGATGGCAGTCCGGTGGTGCAAGCCAAAGTCGATGCATTGAAGGAAGAAGCGCTGGCTGAACTGGCGCGCATTGATGAGATGGGCGGCGCCATCGCTGCGATCGAATCGAGCTACATGAAATCAGCTCTCGTCCAATCCAATACGGCACGGCTTGCGGATATCGAATCGGGTGAGCAAACCGTCATCGGGGTCAATAGATTCACCGACAGTGCGCCAAGTCCGCTCACATCAAGTGATGATGGCGGTATTATGGTTGTCGATGAGAAGGCTGAGATTGAACAAATTGAGCGCCTACAGGCATGGCGAGAGACCCGCGATGAGGCAGCTGTCCAGACCGCGCTAGAAACGCTTGAAGCGGCGGCCCGATCGGATGCAAACATCATGGAAGCCTCCATCGCTTTGGCCAAGGCGGGCGGAACCACAGGGGAGTGGGGTGGCACGCTTCGCCGTATCTTTGGAGAGTATCGCGCGCCCACAGGCGTCGGCGCGGCCAGCAGTGGCGGCGGTGTAGACACGCGCATCGACGATGTCGTGGCGCGGGTGGAAACCGTCTCGGGCAAACTTGGCAGACGTCTTAAATTCTTGGTCGGCAAGCCGGGGCTTGACGGGCACTCCAATGGCGCAGAGCAAATCGCCGTGCGCGCCCGCGATTGCGGCATGGACGTGGTCTATGAGGGCATTCGCCTTACACCGGAAGAAATTGTCAACGCCGCTTTAGAAGAAAGCGTTCATGTCGTTGGCCTCAGCATTCTCTCCGGCAGCCATGTACCGCTGGTACAGGATGTTATGCAACGCATGCGCACGCTGGGCCTCACGCACATCCCTGTCATCATTGGGGGCATCATCCCTAAAGAAGATGAAGACACATTGCGCGCTGCTGGGGTTGCTGCCATTTACACGCCTAAGGATTTCGACCTGACGCAGATTATGGCGGATATCGTCGAGATTGTTGACCGGCAAGAAGCGGCCTAAAGCATAACGGTTCCGCCATCGACTGCGATGGTTTGGCCGGTGATGAATTTGGCTTCGTCGCTGGCAAGATAGAGGACGGTTCCAGCCACGTCGTCCTGGCCGACTTGGCGCTTGATGGATTGGCCTTGTACCACGGCGCTTGTCATGCGCTCTTCCATATCGTTTAAAAACGCTTTCGTGCCTGGCGTGTCGATGAGCGACGGCGCCACTGCATTGACCCTTATTTCGGTCTTGGCGATTTCCCGTGCCATAGCCCGTGTCATGCTGATGACGGCGCCTTTAGAGGCGGAATAATGCACTCCATAGGGCATGCCGAAGGTTGCGGCGAGGGACGCCACATTGACGATACTGCCGCCCCCTTCCCCTTCTTTCATGAGCGGCACTGCGGCTTTACACATCTGCCAGATGCCTTTTACGTTGATGCTCATGCAGGCATCCCACTCGGCCTCGTCAATACCCGAGAAGGGGCCAAAGCTGAGCCCGCCATAAAGCGCGGCGTTGTTGATGAGGACGTCTAGCCGCCCAAACTCCGTGCGCACGGCATCGATAAAAGCCTCGCAGTCCGCTGCGCTCGTCACATCGCAATGTGCGCCAAGTGCCTCGGCCCCGCCAGCTTGTAGGGAGTTGACCGTCGCGTCGCAGCTGTTGATATCGCACACGGCAATGCGGGCGCCTTCAGCCGCAAAGCGGGCAGCATAATGCGCACCAAGGCCCTGGGCGCCGCCGGTGATCGCGACTACTTTCCCTGCAAAGCGCATCTCGGTCGCTCCTTTAACGTGCTAGATGCCCGACGTTGGCAAGGTAATGGCGTTGCTGGCAAGGGCGAAAACTACCAGGCTCTTATGAAAACCCCAGCCGTGCGCGAACCTCGGCAGCGCTTTGCCCCTCCGCCCGCAAATCCCGCAACGATTTGCTGCCCTTGGACTTAGAGAGCTTTTGTTGGTTGGCATCCGTCAACAGGGGGTGATGAACATAGACGGGTGTCGGGAGGTCCAAGATGTGTTGCAGGAGCACCTGTGTCGCTGTCATAGCTTGGATATCTTGGCCGCGAATGACATGGGTGATGCCCTGCGCCGCATCGTCGACACCGCAGCTTAAGATATAACTTCCGCCGATATCCCGCCGTGCAAGGATGATGTCCTCCAGGGGCTGATCGCCGCAGCTGACCATCCGGCCGCTGTCCATGTATCGCGCTGGCTTTGGAAGCGTCGCCAAGGCGCGTGCCGCATTCAGCCGGATGGCGGGCTTCTTGCCTTCGTTTAGGTGCTGTGTCTGCACCGCTGCATCCAGGGTGCGGCACGTCCCGGCATAATGCCCATACTCATCGGTTTTCAAATCCCGCCGCGTACAAAAGCAGGGGTATGTGAGGCCTTTCTCCGTCAAGGCCTGCAAGGCGGCCCGATATGCCTTTAGATGGTCCGACTGTTTACGCACTGGCTGCGGCCAACTCAGGCCAAGCCAATGCAAATCGGCAAAGATGGCCTCCTCAAATTCATCCCGCGCGCGGCTCTGGTCGATATCATCAATGCGCAGCAGTGCGGTGCCGCCGGCATCGTAGGCCGCGCGCCAGACAGTCAAAGCACTCAAAGCATGGCCCAGATGGAGATAGCCGTTAGGCGATGGCGCAAAGCGGGTTTTGAACGTGGAAGACATCTAAAAGTGCGCTGTCATGAACAAGAAATAGTATTGTCATCATCGTGAAACCCCGTATCTTGTATAGAGCCATTCAAGTTGAGGCACTGCAAAGCAGAAAGGGCTTTATGGCTGACGCAGACACTCCTCTTCCTTCGCCGGATAGTTGCCCGGCGCTCGTGCTGAATGCGGACTATAGACCGCTAAGTTATTTCCCGCTTTCGCTGTGGTCTTGGCAGTCCTCTGTCAAGGCCGTTTTTTTAGATCGGGTCAATATCCTGAGTGAATATGACCGAGTCATTCGCTCCCCGTCCTTTGAGATGCAGCTGCCCAGCGTGATCTCGCTGCGCGATTATATTCACCCGTCAAAATACCCCGCTTTCACGCGGTTTAACCTGTTCCTGCGCGACCGCTTTGCGTGCACTTATTGTGGGGCGAAACAGGATTTGACTTTCGATCATGTGGTACCCCGCGCTTATGGCGGGCGGACCACTTGGGAAAATGTGACAACGGCCTGTGCGCCCTGCAACGTGCGAAAAGGCGGCCGGACACCGGCCCAGGCGCATATGTTCCCAAGCATACAGCCCTATCGGCCCACCAGCCATCAACTGATGGAAAACGGTCGGGCTTTTCCCCCAAATCACTTGCACGAAAGTTGGCTCGACTACCTCTATTGGGACACTGAACTCGAAGCCTGACACCTGCAAAGAAGGATGGTCCCATGGACACAATCAGCTTTGGGACCTTCAATCTCTACAATCTGAATGAGCCTGGCCTTCCCATGTACCGCGACCGCGATGGCTGGTCTCAGGCGCAGTATTATTCAAAAGTCTCTTATACCTCCGCAGCGCCTTGATGCGGATGTCTGGGGCTTTCAGGAGCTTTGGCATGGCAAATCCCTAAAGAACGCTTTTGTCTGCGCTGATTTAGATGATGATTATGATCTGCTGGTCCCGGAGGAGCAAGACGGGCAGGGCATTGTCTGTGCTGCGGCGGTGCGCAAGAGCTTGCTGTTTGGTGAACCCGAATGGATTGGGCGCTTTCCCGAAAGCGTCCGCTTGGAAAGTCAGGGCGATGACCCGCAAGCGCCGGATATCGCCGTCAGCATTGATGCTTTTTCCCGCCCTGTTTTGAAGTTTCAAGTGAAGCCGCGCGATGATGAGCAGGCGATCACCGTGTTTGTATGCCATTTCAAGTCTAAAGCCCCGACCCAGATCTTTCGAGAAGACTGGTATGAGGCCAATCCTGATGACTTCAAAGACCATCGTGAGGCCTTGGGGAGCGCCATTTCCACCATCCGCAGAACAGCGGAAGCAGCAGCGCTGCGGGTCTATTTAACGCAGGAAATGAAAGGCACAGATACCCCTGTCATTGTGCTTGGGATGTAAATGACGGGCAGCATTCCAACACGCTCAACATTCTCACCGGGCAGCCGAATTTTCTTTTGTCCGGGCTGCAGACCGGTGGCAGCGATAGCGACCTCTATTCAGCGCAAGCCCTGCAGCAATATCGCAGCTTGCGAGACGTCTATTATACGCACGTCTTCAAAAATGTGCGCCAATCTCTCGACCACATCCTATTCAGCCAAGAGTTTTACGACAACAGTCGGCGTAGACGCTGGGCATTTGATGGCTTGATTGTGGACAATGATCATCTTCATCATGACGATCCCAAGGAGCGCGGCGCGAATGACCATGGCCTTGTGAAAGTGAGCTTCAAATACCGCCCGGTTCGCTCAGCGGCTGTGTGATGGCCTTAAGACGAGGGTGAGCAGTCCAAGGCTCACCCCGATTGAGATGAGCGCGTTGTAGTTTGCCATGGAGAGGCCAAAGAGGCTCCACGGGATATCACTGCAGTTCACCACGGCGGCTTCCGTGATCTGCTTTAAATAGTCCTCTGGGCTCAATGACGGATCAACGCTGGCAGCGCATCCTGGCCCTGGCCACCATTTGCGTTCAACACCGCTGTGGAACACGGCAATGCCACCGCTGGTGCCCATCGCAAGGGCGCTGAGAACAAGGCTACCCTTTGCTAGCCCTTGATTTCGGGGCAGCGCCAACACGCCAAGAAGCGCCAAACCGGCAGCAATTGCATGCGGCCAGCGTTGGTAGACACAGAGCTCGCACGGCGCCAAACCGCCTAAGACTTGAAAGCCCAGTGCACCAAGCAACAGAGCCAACGGTATTAGTATGGCGCCAAATAAAAGGGTACGAAGGGTCATAGGACAAAGGCTATCGCGACAAAACCACCTACCAATAAGAGCGTGAACACGCTCACCAATAGACTAAAGCGTTTTTCGATGAATGAGGCGATTCGTGCGCCAAATGCCCACAAGAGAGCAGCGATGAGGAAAAAGCGAACCCCGCGAGAGCCGATCGAAGCCAGGAGAAACGGCAGCAGAGGCAAGCCCGCAAGCCCGCTGGCAATCGTGATGACCTTGAAGGGCAGAAAGGTGAGTCCAAACACAGCAACCATGAGCCAGCCATGCTCAGCAAAGATGGCCTGAAATTCCAAGAATTTCTCTTCATAGCCGTAAAAGGCCAGTATGGGCCCGCCAATAGTGTCATAAAACACCGCGCCGATCGCATAGCCGAGCAGGGCGCCTGCCACAGATGCCAAGGTGCATATTGCGGCATAGCTCAACGCGCTTTTGGGCTGCGCCAGGCACATGGGCAGCAACATCACATCTGGCGGAATGGGAAAGAACGAGCTCTCAATGAAGGAAATACCGGCCAGCCAATGCGGCGCACGCTTATGCTGCGCAAGGGACAGCGTCCAATCATAAAGCCGTTTGAGCATAGTACGCGTGTTGTGGAGGACCCTAATGGCGCTTGAATGTCAGGTGAATCTGGTACGGATGGTGGGACTCGAACCCACAAGCTCAAAGAGCACCGGATTTTGAATCCGGCGTGTCTACCAATTCCACCACATCCGCATACTGGCGCTGCATATCAGGTGCCGCCCCCGCCCGTCTAGGTGCTGCGCGCTTCGAACCTAGAAAAAGACCCAGATATTAATCTGAGCCTTCCATTTAAGGCCTGGGCAGCTTTAGCGAGACCCATATGGCTTCAGATTGTACTTTCGCCGGTCGTTGTAGCGTCGCTGTTCAGCATCTACAAAGGCCAGCCAACCGTTGATCTGCTTTCGGTCTTTCTCTTTCTTGGCCAACTTGCGGGCAGCTGCGAAGGTTTTGCGCGCTGCGCTGAATTTGCTGGAATATGCCAGCGACATCCCTTCATAGACCTTAGCACGGTATGGATTGCTGAGGCCGCCAGCCCTTTGCGCTGCATTCAAGGCATCAGCCGCTTTGCTCCATTGTTCGCTAACAATATAGAGCTGCGCGACGCGCTCCCACAGCTTGCCGGCGTCCTTGCGCACTTTGCTGTCCTTGGAATCTGCCGCTTTCTTGGCTGCTTGTGCTAGCGGTCCCTTTGCATCATCAGATTCCCGTGCCAGCTGATAGCTGCTGCCCAGCAACTCCATGATCTCCTTATTTTCTTTCAAGACGCCGTCCTTCAAGCCCTTTTGAATAACGGCAACAGCTTGGATTGGGACACCATGGAATTGATAAAGCTGCGCCATGCGCTTCACTTCAGATTCTGTATCGAGAAAGCCCTGCAGATAGGCGAGCTCAAACGAAGCAAGCTCGTCTTTGTCCAGACCCCGCTGTGAATACATGCCGGATAGCTGTTTCCAGTACTGCTCCTTCGGATGATTTACCAACAGCCATTTCAGAAGATCTGTTGCAGGCTCAAATTTATTATTTTGTTGGTTGGCGACGACATTGGCGACGACCCAATTTTCGCGCCATTCCAAAGTTTCTGCGGTCGCTTTCTCTAATGTTGCGCTGCATGGCGTTAAAGCTTTCTGGAACTTCTCCGTTTGCAAATAGGCCTGGCAAAACAGAAACTCTTGGTTCGCACGCACAACTTCTGCCGTCTTGCGCCAATTCTCCAAGATACCCAGAGCGCGGTCATATTGACCTTCCACCATATAGACCTGCGCTAAGTTAAAGCGGACGGCGTCTGCATCTGATGGCGATACATCTGGCTCGCGGATCATCGCTTCCCAATCCTGGATTGCTTGGGGATAGCGGTCGAGTTGGGCGTGTAACTGACCGCGGAACTGGTAGAGTTTCGCGCGCTCATAGCTGGTGAGTTCAGCGCCCGCTGGTGCCCGCTGCAACTGCGCGAATGCACCCGGAATGTCGTCCTCATTCAACTTCTCAAGCGCGGCGTTCATCGCCTTGATGAGCTTGTCGTTGCGAATGATTTGTGAGCGCTTCTTTTTCTTTGCTTCCTGCTGCGCAAAGGCTTCGCTGACAAGCGATGTTCCAGGGACGTCCACAATGGCCGCGCCGAGGGTGAGCGCGCTGCCCAGCGCCATGGCGCTGATTGCGGTTTTCAGTTTCGAAACAGAGATTTTCATCTTCTACCCTTTGGTTTTACAAAACGTCTTATTCGTTAGAGCGAAGCAAAAGCAGCGTCACTCAGGGGCTGCAATTTTAAAGGCGACGCGAATGCCGCGCTGCCAAACAGCCTCTCCATTGACCAGCTTGCTGCGGTATTTCCATTTACGCACGGCTTGCGCAGCAGGTCGCTCCAGCTTTGAAGAGGTGGCTTGCAGGATTTCAATCGAATTGCGGTCAACAGACCCATCTGGGCGGACATCGAACTGCAGCGTGATGTATTCCGCCTGCGTGATATTCCTGAAATTTGGTTCTTGGCGGAAGATCGGCTGCGCGTCCCGATCCCGCTCCTTCCAGGCGGGGCGTCCGTCGTCGTCGCCTTTGGGCAGATCAATTGGTTTATCGATGGGTGGGCCTGGGCGATCAATCGTTGGGCCTGTAAAGTCAATGATTGGGGGCGGTACAGGCTTAGCTGGGCGAACTGGCGGGCGTTCGTGGATCGGTTTTTCTGGTTCTTTATACTCATGGATCGTTGGAATAATGCGCGGTGGGGCTTCGGTGAACACAGGTGTCCCGCCGGTGTCGATGAGAAGGTTCAAGCTGTAATATAAGATCGCTGTCAGCAGAGCTGCAACGGTTACACTTCCCGATAATCTCATCAGCATGGCTCTCTCCTATTCCCTACTGCTGCTGTTTCCCTCCAAATGAAATCACGAGATTGCGTTGTCTTACCTGCGTGTTGGCGCGCTATTCAGGCGGTTGGATCGTGAATTGAACGCGTACGCCATATTGCCAGACATTCTCGCCGATGATCACTTTACCTTGATATTTCCACTTCTTCACCGCGCGGATAGCTGGCCGTTGAAGGCGTGTTGAGCTCGTTTGCAGCACTTGAATGGTGTCTTCGGCAACAGAGCCGTCTGGGCGCACATCAAACTCAAGCACGATAAATTCAGGCTTGCGGATGTTTTGGAATTCTGGCTCTTGGCGATAGATGGGCTGAGCATCGCGATCAACAGCGTTGAAATTGATGCCGCCGCCAACGTCCACGCCGCCGCTAAATTTAAAGTCCATATTCACGCCAGAGCCATTGGAAACGCTGGAGCGGGCGATATCGATCTTTGGTGGTTCGGGGGCTTCGATTTTCTCGGGGCGTTCGATTTGCTGCTCTTTGCGCTGCACTTCCGTTTCGCGTGGCGGGATCCGCGTATCAACGATCTTGAAGGAGAGATCTTCAGTCTGGGCGCTTTCGCCAGACAGAATGAGGAGCTGCATGCCAAAATAAAGGCCAAAGGTCAGGAGGCCCGCGATAAATATAGAAATCGGAAGACGCACTAGCATCAATTGAGGTTCCTTCTTAAGCCCATATGATCCCCACTATGGGGAGAATACTATTTTTCGGTCGCCATGACCACACTGGCAACGCCCGCCTGCAGGGCTGCTTCATGGATCAAGGTATATGTCTCGATATTGGCACCCTCGGAGGAGGATACGACCACTGCCGCTTCCGGACGGTCTGCCAGCAATTGTTTCAAGCGTGGGAGTACCGATCCACGGTCGACCCGCAAGCGGTCAATAGAGATTGTTTGTGTCTGGTCAATGGTGACGAGAATATTCTTGTTCTCTTCGTCATCGTCCTCATTTTGATCGTTGTTTTGAGGCCGGATCACATCAAGACCGCTCTCTTTCACGAATGAGGCGGTAACGATGAAAAAGATGAGCATGATGAACACGACGTCCAACATGGGCGTCAGGTCGATGGCCGTTTCTTCTTCTTGGCTGCCGTATTTTCTACGCATAGGTCAAATCGCTTCCTAAGCTTTTGTATCTTAGTCTCACTTTCTGCCGAAAATGAGGCCGTTCAAGATGTTAGCAGCGGCGCTACTGGCCGCTACCGCAGCAACTGGTTTTTAGCCCTTGTCCGTGGCCATCACCACGCGCTCAGCTCCGACGCGGGCAATGGCGTCCTGAACCTTGGCGTATACCGTTACATCCGACTCTTTATCCGGCTGGATGACGATCCAACCTTTTGGATTTTCAGCCAAAAGCCGCTCAATCACCGGACCAACAGCATCCACATCATAGGCTTGCTGCTGAATATAGATCTCATTATCCGCGTTAATTGCGACAAGCACGCTGGCCTTATCGGCGAGCTGCAAAATCGTTTCATCCACCGCCGGCTTAAAGACATCGATGCCCGATTCTTTGACGAATGTGGCCGTCACGATGAAGAAGATCAGCATAATGAACACGACGTCTAGCATCGGCGTTAAGTCAATCGTGGCTTCTTCGGCTTGCTTTCTACTATGGGATCGCATTGGCTCGTCTCCGCCTAGTGGTCCATGGTCAAGGAGTCTTCAAGCTCCTCAGCCCGTTTGTCAGCGGCCCCTTCCACATAGCTGGACGCAAAGACGCCAACGAGTGCGCCGACCATGCCAGCCATCGTGGGAATGGTTGCCTTCGAGACGCCAGACGCCATGGCCCGCGCATTGCCGTTACCAAGGGCTGCCATCACGTCAAACACCTCGATCATTCCCGTCACGGTGCCGAGCAGTCCGCAAAGCGGGCAGACGGCAACAAGTGTTTTGATGAGACCGACATTCGAGGAGAGGTCTAGCTTCACCTGACTGATCATAGCTGTCCGAATTTTGTGGGCGTACCAAGACTTGCGCTCCAGGCGTGCTTCCCAACGATCAATGACGTCCTGACGCTGCGTGCGGTAGGCGGTGTAGAAATACACCACCCGTTCCAGTACCAGTCCGATCATCAATGAAATCACAAGGAAGATCAGAACGAGGACGTCACCACCACGCTCTATGAAGGTGAAAACAGCGTATGAAACGCTATCAAACACTCGTGTTCTCCTTCTCAGCATGCACCGCAATAATGCCGGCAGCTTGCTCTTCCAAAATATGGATCAGAGATTTAGTCCGGCCAGCTAAGAAAGCGTGCAGCAGCACCGTCGGGATAGCAACCGTCAGACCAAGCACCGTGGTCACGAGAGCTTGAGAGATACCGCCGGCCATCACTTTCGGATCGCCCGTTCCAAACAAGGTGATCGCCTGGAAGGTGTTGATCATGCCGGTCACCGTTCCGAACAGACCGAGAAGAGGTGCAACGACGGAAACGATTTTGACAAAACCATTGCCGAACTCGAGTTTCGGAGTTTCTTTCAGGATGGCTTCATCCATTTTCAGCTCAAGCGTTTCCACATCCACAGTTTTATTGTCGTGGTAAGTCTGAAGCACCCGGCCAAGTGGGTTTCCACTACGTGGCTCTGTTGCCTTCATCTGTGCTTTCATCTTGCCGCCGACAATGACGAGATAGATCAGCTTGATAATGGTCACGATGATGGCAATCGCACCAAGGCTCAAAATGATGTAGCCAATGACACCGCCTTGACCGACACGCTCTTGAAGGTTTGGCGACTGACCAAGCAGCTTGAAGAGCTGGCCACGAAGCGGATCAACGGCAAAGTCCACGTTGCCCGAGCCAGTTGCGAGGTTGTTGGCCGATGCTGCGATAGCTCCGTCAGGCTGCTGGGCAAAGGCGACAAGTTGGCCTTCATCAGCACCTGCGGGAAGGTTGTATTCCAAGAAATGTCCTTCGGAAACGGCGCCGAAGGTGCCAATCCGGATGACTTCCTGGTCGACTGTGTTTTCACCGTCAACAACGCTGGCTGTGTACCGGTCTGTATCACCCGACTCGATGGCCTGCTGCAGCATAGTTGACCACAAGAAGCGAATTTCTGAGATGTTTGGTAAGACAGAGCCTTCCGCGGTTTTCTCAATGAGCGTGTCAAGCTTTTCAGCCCGGCCTGGGAACTGAGATGAAATGAGGGACAGGCGCAATTGGTTGCGGAAGTCCCCCGCATATTGCTGTAAAACGCCAAAAAGCTCATTGAGGTTAGCGGCTTTTTCGCGCTGCTCGGCCCGCAATTCAGCAATTTTGCGTTCATTGGCTTGGAAGGTTTCTTCCAGCTGTTCTGCTTTTCTCTCTTCCGCAGTCAGCGCGCCACGGGCGCGGCTGAGAAGCTGTGCTTGCTGGTTGCGCGCGGCTTGGAATTCGCGCTCACGCGCTTTGTTGGCTGCGCTGTCCGCCGAACGGCCTTTTTGAACGTCTTGAAGAAGCTGGTCCAAGCTTTTGGCGTCTTGCGCAATCGCAGGCGCGGAGAATGCCATCGTTGCGGCGGCAAGGGCCGATAGAATTATTTTTTTCATGATTTAGCGGCCCTCTGGAGCAGGAACTGGGAGCATCAGCAGCTCAGCATTTGCCGTCTTGTTGGCGAATGCGATGCCGGCTGCGATGGTATTGACATAAGACTTGTCGAGCGTGGCAAAGCTATCAGTTGTTTTGTCGTAGAGGCCAACGACTGATGTATTGGTGCCGAGTGCCTTATAATATAGCCCAACGCGACCAAGCCTTAGGAATTGGACATTATCATACTGTTCGCCGTTGTGTGTCACTGGCCCGGAATAAGTCTCGACTGAACGACCGTATTCGACTTCCTGCGTAAAGGCATCGAGGATGAGGCGGAAACGCTCTGCTTCCGTAATGCCGCCATCTTGTAGGTATTCACGCAAATCTGCGACGCGTTCCAGGCGCTCGGTGCGACGGAAGGGAATATCGCCTTGAACGAATTTCTCAAGGGCATCCACCATGGCAACCATTTCAGGGGTGATCTGCCGCCGGATGGTGGCGATGTCGTCAATGGATTGCTCAAGCTGACCGATTGTCTTCACCTGTCCATCGATTTGCGCCTGCAATTGCGCATTAAAGATTCGTAAGTCGTCAATCGACTGAGACACCGTCTGGAAATCAGACAGCAGGTTTTGTGTCTCCTCATCAATGCGGTCAATGCGCGCTTGAGATTTGCGGCCCTGTTCGGCTGCCTGTTTTTCAACGCTTAACACACTGTCCACAGTCTGCTGCGCGCTTGCCGGGAGCGTAGCAAGCCCAAGGGCCGCCGCTGCGGCACTCAGAAGCACCGACTTTTGGAGTTTTCTGATTAGCATTCGTCTTCCTAAAACGGTTCATGTTCAAAAGGGATGAGGTCGCATAACGCATTTATGGACTGCGCTGGCAATTAAGGAGAATTGCACCAGCCAGTCCGTACTGCGAAATGACAGAAGAGTTCACCGCTAGATGGTGCTTTTGGCAGAATTGATCCCGCCACACCGTCGTCAAATTGCGATGTCCGCTCCCAACATCCCCTCGCCTCAAAACGTGTTTATCTTTCTTTCACGCTCAGACAGCGCGCATCTTCCAAGAAATCGTCTGTAATGAAAGGAAAAATTTTAGATGGCTGGAGAAAATATGAGAGGAGCGGAACGAACGCGGACAAATCAGGCCTATGTCAGCCATATTGGACGGCTGTCAGCGTACGCTTTCCAGCGCGTGTCTAATTTTACAGCAACGATGAGTGTTTGCTGCGAATCTTTTCTGTGGAAAAGACTAATTCAATCGGTCGATGGCGGAGAGGACGCCGCTCCAATGATTATCCAGGCATGTGCGACGTGCGCCTGATTCGCCCAAGTGGCGAACGAGTTGGCGGGCAAGCGCTTGGATGTGATCCAGCTGCTCATCGGGCTTGATCCAGCTGCTTGTATCATCGACCGACGTGCTGTTGGTTGGGGCGTATGATTGGGCCATAATATTTGATCCTGTTCGGCAGCCCCGCTATCCGTGCACGCAAATGCTGCGTTTGGGACCGGAAGCTTTGCGTCCCGTCGTTTCCAACGGTTTGCCTCTATCGTAGGACCGCAAAACTGACTGCGGCCTTAACAGTGCACTCTATCTGGATAATCTGAAGAAAGCGTTGCCAAGCGGTCACAATAGCTGGACTGGGACCAGCCCGCGCAAAGCATTCCCAGCGAAAACGCGCTTGGCATTGTAAAGGTCATTTTGCGTCAAATGCGCTTCCTTTGCGTCGCCGCTGCGCAGCAGGTGCTCTCTTAAGATACCGGGTAAGAATTTATTGTTCGCTTTCGGCGTCAGAAGCTCCGCGCCTGACTCTAAGAAGATATTGGTAAAACTGCCTTCCGTCAGCAGGCCATCTTCATCGACAAGGAAAACCTCATCGCAAGGTCCTTGCCTCTTGGCGTGCGTTAGGGCCTGCGCGTAAAACCAACGCATGCTTGTTTTGTGCCTTAGGAAGCGATCGGGAATCGTTTCTTGTGTCAATTCACCTAAGCGCACGCGCAGGGGCTTGGCAGCGTCGGCTGGCCGCGTCGAGAGGCTCACAGATCCATTGCGGCCATAGACGAGCCTAAGCCTGTGTAGCTTTTGCGGTAAATGGTCCGCAAAATCTCGTACCTGCTGCGTTAGGGCCTGGCGCGACGGTGCGGTAAACCCAAGTGCGGCTGAGCTCCTCTCAAGCCTATCCAGATGAAGCTCCCAAAGTTTTGGGAGCGGGGCTTCCCCTGGATTGACCGCCGCCGTTTCTATAAGCGCAAAGTCTTCAAATGAATCCGTGAGAAAATCCGCTTTAGCAAGGCATTCCGCATATTCATCAGCTGCATTGCTATCGGCGACGATACCGCTTCCGACGTTGAGAACAGTCTTATCTCCTTCCGAGATCAGCGTGCGTATTGGCACTGAGAAGCTGGCGTCTCCGCTAGGCAACACGATGCCTATAGCGCCGCAATAGAGACCCCTTGGCGCTGCTTCCTGCGCAGCGATGATATCCATGGCGCGTATTTTTGGGGCTCCCGTGATTGAGCCGCAGGGGAATAGCGCGGTAAAGATATCGCTGAGGCTTGTGCCATCTTGCAATTCAGCTTCAATCCGCGATGTCATTTGAAACACGCTTGGCAAGGACTGCACGTCAAACAAGGCGGGAACTTCGACGCTGCCAGTCTTGGCCACGCGGCTCATATCATTTCGTAGTAGGTCCACGATCATGAGATTCTCTGCTCGATTCTTCGGGTCGGTCCTCAGGTCGTCTTGTGTGTGGCCTTCCGCGTTTCGAAGTGTCCCTTTCATCGGTTCAGCATAGAGGCGCTTTCCTTTGCGGCTAAAAAACCGTTCTGGAGAGAGGCTTAGGACAGTGCCATTCTCGGTGGATAGAAAAGCACTGAACATGGAGGGCTGTTGGCGGCGAAGACGCGCATAGAGCGTAGCGGCATGCCTACTTGCGTTAACAGAGAGCGGAAATGTGAAATTGGCTTGATAAATGTCCCCTTTTTCCAAATGGGTTTTTATCTGAGCCACGCGCGCTTCATAGACGTCTGCAGAAATATCTGCCTCTAGTATGGACGTGGACGCGTTTGGGTACGTCAATGCATATTGGCGCCAAAAGTCGTTCAACTCGCTGGCACTCAGTGTCTGCGCATCCTTGAACAACTGAAATTTAAGAAGGGGCCCGGCGCTCGGGGCGACTTGAACCGCCATTTTGGCATCGAAAGCGGGCGCTCCCTCATAGCTGATGCAACCGGCAACATAATAGCCGTCAGCGGCTGCGGTCTCTACAGCGGTCAAAGATGGGATAACGTCGGCGAGATCTTTGGCTATGATTGAGCGAATTGGATTTTGTAACAAGAGGCCCGCTGAGCCAAAGACGTTTTGTTTTGGGCCAGCCCGGCTGTCTTCAAAAAGGCAGAACGGACTGGCCGGCGCAATCAGCGTCACGCTTTTAAATGCAACCGAATGTTGCCAATACGGCTTTTGTAATTGCGCTTGTCTAGATCTGGCCCGGTTGCCTCCCCAAGACCGTTCGGGTCTTCTTGTAAATTCGCGTTGGTTTCCGAACTTAATAAGACCACCAGGTCCATGTCTTCATCCACAGCATAGGGAAATTCATGCCAGACATCGCGCTTCATCATGAAGCCGGAGCTGCCATCAAAATAGAAAGCACGCAAAGCATCTGGCTGCGGCATGGACTCTGAAGGCGGTGCAAAAACGGCAATAAACGGTTTGCCGCCAAGAGGCAGAAAGCTCTGCGTGTGTTTGGGATGGCGCTCCATATAATCGATGACCAGCGGGCGCGGTTTAACCCGGCAGACCGTGAGCTGCGGCGGTGCTTCGCTTTGAAACGTCCCTGGTTGGCGCACTTCCACATGGCCATCATAAAAGGTGATTGGCAGCTTCGGAATTGAGGGGTCAGTGCCAATAATCGTGCCAAATGGCGCCAGGGCCTCGGCTGTTGCGTGTTCAATCTCAATAGTGGTCATAGCCAAGTCATATAGAGCGCATAGATCGCGCCGACCACAAACACAGCGGTCGTCATGACGACGCCGGCTACGCGGGGCACATTCGGTGGCTGCTTGGTCATTCCCAATGGATGCAGCAAACGGGCGACGACAAAGGCAGCTGCGAGCGCACCCACTAAGACTTGCGGCGCACCGGAAAACTCCAGAAGCCCAACGAGAATGATAGCAATAGGCGCATTTTCAGTAAAATTGCCATGACTGCGAATGGCAATTTGCAAATCTGGTTTGTCCGCATCGCCCATGGAGGCCTGATATTTGGTCCGCATGCCGATGGTGCGAAACTTCAGCCAGCACAGGATAAGCGCACAGACTGCCACAAGCGTCATGGTAATGGGTAATTGCATGGGCTGTATCCGCGCCTATTCATCAACATCCCCATGGAACAGCAGACCAGTTCGCAGTGTCAATGGAGCTTTAAGCGTAAGCTTAAAGTGATCTGCCGATGAGTTCCTTCATGATTTCCGATGTGCCGCCGTAGATGCGCTGTACCCGGGCATCGCGCCACAAACGGGCGATCTCATATTCATTCATATAGCCAGCGCCGCCGTGCAGTTGCAGGCAGGCGTCAAGCACTTCCCATTGCAGCTCGGTATGCCAGAGTTTAGCGGATGCACCCTCAAAGGCGTCGAGTTCGCCGGCCAGGTGCTTTTGAATGCAATGATCTAGATGCGCCCAGCCAACCTGCAGCTTGGTCTTCAAGTCGGCCAATAGAAAACGTGTGTTTTGAAAATCCAATACGGATTTGCCAAACGCCTTTCTATCGCGAACATAGTCTAACGTGATGTCAAAGGCCCGTTGCGCACCAGCTTGTGCGCTTACGGCAATAGAGAGGCGCTCTTGGGGAAGCTGGCTCATCAAATAGATAAAGCCCTGATTTTCCTGACCTAAGCAGTTTGTGATCGGAACGCGCACATTATCGAAAAACAGCTCGGAGGTGTCAGCCGTATGTTGGCCGATTTTGTCTAGGTTACGGCCCCGGGCAAAACCTTCACGATCAGCCTCGACAAGAATCAGTGACGTTCCCTTAGCGCCCATAGATGGGTCTGTTTTCGCTACAACAATGACGACATCAGCGTGTTGACCGTTGGTGATGTAGGTTTTCTGCCCACTAATGACATAATGGTTGCCATCGCGCTTTGCGGTCGTGCGGATGCCTTGCAGATCGGACCCAGCCCCGGGCTCTGTCATGGCAATCGCAGCGACCGCTTCGCCAGACACCATTTTAGGAAGCCACTTGGTTTGTTGTTCAGGGCTGCCATAAGCAACCAGATAATCCGCGCAGATGTCGGACTGTAGCGTCAGGCCAGCTGATGAACCTGCATAGCCTAATTCTTCGGCAACCACGCTGTTGAAGCGAAAATCCAGGCCTGGACCGCCGAATTCTTCCGGGACTGTAGGGCATAGCAAACCTGCCTCGCCGGACTTGTTCCAAAAGTCGCGATCCACCTTGCCTTGTTCTTCCCATTTTTCGACATTGGGGTGTAGCTCTCTATCGAAGAACTTTCTGACCGAGTCGCGAAACATCTCATGGTCACTATTATATATTGAGCGGCTTTTGAGCATGCCGGTCTTTCCTTCTTTGAAATACTCTTGTTGCTTCCGGTTGTTGGGCAAACCGCGTCTTTGCGTCAACACAGCAAAGTGATGGGGCGACAAAATGGTGCGGGGACTAACGCTCAAACCGCCTAATAAGACAAACTGCCCGCGCCGCCCAGTTAATTTGTCCTAGGCTATGCATCGCTGCGGCTGGTGGCGGCGTGCACATTCGCATCGGTTGATCGCCGATTTCCGGAAACAGACTACCAAACACCAAAAGACCGTCGGTGGTTTCCACCAACGCTTCATCGATAACAATATCTGTTTGCACCCCTTGGCGGTCAAACACGAGAATATCTCCTGGCCCGTAGGTGCCGCGCTGACTCTCAAATTCGATTGCGACCGGATCAGCTGCCAAGACGGATAAATCAATTTCAGGCGGCGTTTTAAGGGGTTTTATCGCAGTTAGACCAGATACCCCAATAATCGGACTGCTTGGCCCTTGTGATAGCGTCAACAAATCCTGCGGGCTGACGTCGAACGCCGCGGCGATCTTTTCAAGCCAAGGCAGCGACAAGGTGCGCGTGCCGGTCTCTAAGCGGGCAATCGTCTGCGCGGTTGGCGGGGTCGGTTTTATCCGGGCGGCCAGGTCGCTCAGCGTCCAGCCACGCTCTTTGCGCAATGCGCGAATACGGTTTTGCATAAGTCACCTCCAGCTTCATGTTCCAGATAGGCAAAAAAAATCTTTCCTACAAGATATTTTTGCCATTTAGTGGCGATCACAGACTCTGAAGAGGAGATTTTCACATGCCGAATACCACGCCGAGCCAAGCGGCTTATCCTTTCACGTCCTTTGAAAAACGCGTCGTTCTTCGTTTGGCGAAAGGCGCGAGCATCCGCCTTGATAGGAGCGGTCATGGAAAGCTGGGTCCGCTTACAGTGCCCGCGTCAGTCTTAGAAAAATTTGGCGCTGCGGAGCTTTTGGAGATCAATGCAGACCGTGCTCATCTGTCTTTGGTCGGACAGTCCTTTGCGAAACGCCTTAGGGCCCAAAGTGAAAGTGGCGCTGTCGGCGAGAGTTTTGCAGCGCAGCACCAGGTGCGCCGCAACGAAGTGCGAGAGGTCTCCGGGAAAAAACAGACCGTGACCGTAAACAAGGCCGAATCGCCGCTTTGGTGGTTGCGGGCGCGCAAGGACAAATCCGGTGCACCATTGATTAGCGATATGCAATTTGCAGCCGGTGAACGGCTCCGGCAGGACTGGGAAATGGCCCAACTCGGGCCCCGTGTATGTATGTCATGGTCGGATTCCCCGCCTGAACGGGGCCGCCGCGGCGCGCCTGCTGGTCCCGATTTGCCACCAGGCGCTCTGCGGGCCAAAGAACGGCTGACCGCAGCCATTGATCATTGTGGGTCTGGGTTAAGCGATATCCTTATCCGCGTATGCTGCAAACAAGAAGGGTTGAGCGAAGCAGAGGCTCAGCTGTGTTGGCCAAGGCGATCTGCAAAACTCATTCTTGGATTTGGCCTAGACCGTCTGGTTGACTTTTATGGTCTGCGCGCTGGACGGCTCTTACTAAAGTCAAAAAAAAGAGGAGCGCCAAAGCGCTCCTCAGGTTGGGCAAGAATCTCAAAAAGTGAACTGATCAGCGCGCCATCACGCAGCTACCGCTGCAGGTCTTTTGCAGCGCTGCAAATACCGCTAAAACTGCATCTCCTGATAAACCGGTACTCGCGGCATCGCTTGCTTGCCGCGAAACAAACTTGTCATATGCTACACGCTTGCTTTGCGCCTTTGCATTGATGCCGATAACGGTATCTGCCTCTGTAAAGGTCGCATTCACTGGTGTTGCAAAGGCAACGGCAGCGCTGGCGAAAAACAGTGTTGCAAGAATAAAGTTCGAACGATCAGAAGACATTTAGTTCCCTCCACGTCAAAACGGCATCGACCGCATTTGGTAACAACACCTTTGTTTTGATGCACGCAGTGTGCCTAAGTCGGCGGGCTGGCTCAAATTCACTTTCATTCAAATGCAGCATAAATTATTCGCTCTAAATATCCTATTTGGATAAATTATGATTGACAATCGTCACTATGTGCCGTATAACTTTGTTCAAGGTCGACGAATCGGCCAATGAGCAGTGACTTCCAAAAACCCAACTAGCGAAATGCCAATCCAAAAACGCTTCACCCGGCAAAACCGGGCGGCTTTTTTGGCAGCCTTGTCTGAGACCGCGAACGTGTCTGCCAGCTGTCAGCTCGCCGGGGTATCTCGGTCGGCGGCGTATGCCACCAAACGCAGAGACGCGGTATTTGCCGCAGCGTGGGAGGAGGCCATTCAGTCGGCGCTGGATGCGTTGGAGGTGGAATTGATCCGCCGGGCCATCGAGGGGACGGAGCATGTTCAGTATTATCACGGAAAGCCAATTGGCTCAGTCAGACACTATTCGGATGCCCTTGCTATGTTTTTACTAAAGTCGCGCCGCCCAGCCACCTATGGCGATCTTAAGACGGTGGTTGAGGCGCCGGACAAAGCAGATCAGGATGCCCGCGCTGCCGCGCTGGATCGTCTTTTACAGGCTTTGGAGAAGGTTGAAGCAAATACCGCACTGGTCGATCGCGTCATCAATTGACGGCGCCAAAGCCTGGCAGCACCATAGCTGCGGCAGAGGGCGAGGGCTTGAGACAGCCGGATGATCGCTCCATAGCCGAACGCGTTGCCGATCTTGGTGCAGAGCGCCGAACGGCCTTGTTGCAGGCCCTTCCGCCGCAAGACTGTGCGTTGCTTGAGCATGATTGGCGCTTTTGGGCCCGGCCATCACAACTGGCCCCGCTTGGTGATTGGCAATGCTGGCTTGTTTTGGCGGGACGCGGCTTCGGTAAAACACGCATGGGCGCAGAATGGGTCCGCGACAAGGCCCGCGATTGTGATGCGCGGATAGCCCTCGCTGGCGCCAGTTTTGCGGAAACGCGTGCAATTATGGTGGAGGGTCCATCCGGGATCCTCAACATCTCGGCCGATCATGAACGTCCGGTCTTTGAGCCGTCCAAACATATGCTGCGGTGGCCCAACGGAGCGATTGGTTATCTGTATTCTGGAGATCAGCCTGATAGTTTGCGCGGCCCGCAGCATAGTGCTGCTTGGATCGATGAATTGGCAAAGTTTTTTGATCCAGCGTCTTTTTGGGACATGCTGTCAATGGGCTTGCGACTCGGCAGCCCGCCACAAGCGATGGTAACAACGACGCCGCGGCCGTTGCCGTTCCTGAAAGACCTTTTAGCGCAGGAAGCAACCGTCACGACAAGTGGCTCAACCTGGGCAAACGCCCGCAACTTGGCGCCCAGTTTTATTGCGCATATGCACAAGCACTACGGAGGCACGCGGCTCGGCGCGCAGGAGCTTGACGGGGCCATCTTAGAGGACGTGGCCGGCGCGTTATGGACCCATGCGCTTATTGAGCACTACAGAGCGCCGATGGTTCCGACCGATTTTGTACGTATTGTCGTTGCGATTGATCCGCCCGTCACGGCCCATGCCGCGTCAGATGCGTGCGGCATCATTGTCGCCGCTCGGGATGATGCCGGGCATGGCTACGTTTTGGCCGATGAGAGCGTGGAGCAAGCAAGTCCGGCGCAGTGGTCTGCAGCAGCTTTGGATGCCCTGCAAACATATGGCGCTGACCGCCTCGTCGCCGAAGTCAATCAGGGCGGCGATTTGGTGGAAACACTTTTGAGAACCCAAGTGCCCAATGTTCCCTACCGCGCTGTTCGTGCGGTACGAGGCAAGTGGCTGCGGGCGGAACCAATCGCAGCGCTTTATGAGCAAGGCCGGATCCATCACTGTGGCCGATTTACAAGACTAGAAGATGAGATGACAAATTATGTCCCAGGCCAGTCGCACAGCCCAGATCGACTAGATGCACTGGTTTGGGCCTTCACCGATTTGCTTTTGGGTGCGGATCAAGTGCCCAGCATTCGCCAACTAAAAAACGACCCCTAAAACTGACTGACTTCTGACCGTCCGGTCACGCGTTGCCGCATGACGTATCCGGACGTGTCAGGGAAAGGGCGCGCTTTCGCTCCGCCTCCCCCAGCGCTCCTGGGAGCGAGCGCGCCCTTTTCAAACCTCGTGGCCAAGTCCCTTGGCCAAACCTTCTGGCCAAAAACTTGAGCCAAACCCGTTAGATTGAGACATAGAAAGAGGATGCCTTTATGCCCTTTTGGTCAAAGGCTGGACGAAAACCGGTCGCCGCGCCTGAGCTAAAGGCAAGTGCTGCCGCCACGGGCCACGCTATGTGGCGAACTTCTGCTGATCCATGGCCGCGTTGGAGCTATAAGAGCGCTGCAGAGCGCGCTCTATGTCGTAATCCTGTGGCACAGCGATGTCTCAGGCTCATAACCGACAGCGCCGCTGCTGTCGCCTGGAAGCTCCATGATCGCCACGCTGTTTTGGAGGACGATCCGCTCTTAGCGATTATACAACGTCCCAATCCGCTTTGCAGCCGATCTGGATTGATCGAAGCCGTTATTAGTCACCTTTTGCTGCACGGCAACGCCTATATAGAAAAAGTGGTGGCCGAAGATGGCGTGCGGCCGCTGGAACTCTACGCTCTGCGTCCTGATCGAATGAGCATCAAGCCGGGTGTGCATGGGTGGCCTCAGCGTTATGAGTATACAAGCGGTGATCAAAAGGTTTCCTTCCCCGTTGACACGGTCAGCGGCGAAAGCCGCATCTTGCACCTTAAGACGCATAATCCGCTTGATGACTATTATGGCCAATCGGCTTTGCAAGCCGCGCTCAGTGCTTTGGATCTTCATGGCGC
>CAKZYD010000216.1 GCA_937884085.1 uncultured Sphingomonadales bacterium
CCCGGCCAATCCTACGCTCCGTTGACGGCCAAGCCGTCATGAAGAGCTTAGGTGTTCCGTACGGGTCATATCCACGCGTAGCGCTACTCTTCTTGTTGTCTCAGGCCGTTATGAAGCAGTCCAGAGACGTCTATTTGGGTCGAAACTTTACCGAGTGGATGCGGACGCTTGGCTATAAAACTGTTTCTTATGGCCCCCGTGGAACAGCTAATCTGATGCGCGAACAAGTTGATCGATTGTAAGCTTGTGAATGGCAGATCAGGTGGAACGGGGAGGGGAATGATGAAAGTCCCTTCGCCGTGGGAGATGTCAAACTATCGAACGAATATGCTGGCTCACTCGGAAAAGACGGATCCTTCTCGCGAGAGATACGAATGTCCGAAGTATTCTATAACCATCTTGTCCAGCATGCGGTTCCTCTCAACGAAGTTGCAATACGCGAACTAAAGGGTACTCCTACGGCCTTAGATCTCTACACCTACCTCGCCTACCGGCTTCCAAGGATCACATCGGATAAGGGCCAAAGAATTTCATGGGACCAGCTGGCGCGACACTTGGGTAATGATGCAGCAAGCAAGCGATTTCGCCAAACTGTTCGCGAAACCATGCATATGGTTTCAGCGGGTGAGCCTAATGCGAACGTTGACCTCTCCGGTCCAAGCGTTGTCCTTTACCCGTCGCATGCACCTTTAGAAAAGAAATTGATCGGGACCCACTTGCGTTTGGTCGGTAAGGCCTCGACCATTAATGAGCCCAATGCTCCGCGTCAGCAGGTCCCTAGAACCAGATGCAAAGTGACCAACGAAAAGGCGACTTCATCTCCTGAGCGCGAATTGCTTCCCTTTCCTAAGGGAACCCTAAGTTACGGAACGCGTGAGCATGCGTTCCGCCAAATAGGCCTTGAAAAAGGTGCACCGTGGTGTGTTGATACAATGGCAGACGCTTTTCGCACTGGCTTTAAGGATATTGGCACGCATCGGTCGGACAAAGACTGGCTGCGCGTCTGGGAAGCTTTCGTGGTGAAGTACGCCGCGCGGCGCGGCAAGTCTTATTTTTAAAACACATGTCTATCCGCGCCGCTTATAGATTACCCCGTCATCGCTTCGCTCATTTACATACGTTAGTTGTTTTCAAGTCTGGCGCTCTCGATCATATTGCTTCGATAGAACCGCATCACTTTGAAAACATATTCTCTTGTCTCCGAATAGGGTGGTATGCCTCCAAAGTGATTTACCGCTCCCGGCCCAGCATTATAGGCCGCTAGCGAAACCCGTACATCTCCGTACCGATTTAGCAGCGCCGATAAGTAGCGCACACCTGATCTAATATTCTCTTCCGCATTCGTCGGTTCCTTTACGCCCAGCATCTTTGCCGTCTCAGGCATGAGCTGCATGAGCCCGACAGCGCCTTTTGGACTCACAGCATCAGCTTGATACCCAGACTCTGCCCATATGATTGCATCGATGAGGGCCATCGGAACATTGCTGTACTCGGTAAGAGCCTTTTCGACTAAAGGAAGGTACGCTCTGCGACCTTATACAACAGACTCAGGCGCTGCAATGACGTCAACATGTGCCGGTCGCTCCAACCCAATCGCCTTGACAATACTTTTCGTCGCTATTGCCTGATGTGCAGAAACCAGCGTCTCATCATCAGTACGCCCATACGATAGGCGCTCTTCCGCTAAGCTGATTTGGGGGCAAATTATCGCCCCTAAAGCAGCTGCTGATAGCCAAAAACGTCTTAACGTCATTGCGGAAGCGCTTTGAGCCGAGATAGAGCTTGATCAATACCAAGCTGGTTCGCCGTTTTTATAAGCTCCACCAGTGCGCTCGTCGGGAAACTATCACCGCCACTGCGGCATACAAGTTCTCCAACATCCGCGTGCATTGCTTTTTCAAGATCAGCGCGACGCAGGGTTAGATTTTTCAGCTGTGCATCGACTTCGACCAGCTCTTCAGCCGGGGTCAGTTTCTTTCTTGGCATGTTCTTGCTCCTTCGCTTGCCATTCAAAACGCGGTGCGTTGTTGCCGTTAGCGAAGATGACCGGATCTACGTTCTTACCCACAGATTGGCCGTCATTTGATGCGCCCCTAAGGAACCACGTTTTGTCGTTCTTGTCTAGCGCCGGCCCAAAAAAGGGGGAGGGGACCTGCTCGCGGAGCGAGACAGACAAGAAGGATAAGAAAGATGGCCTCAATAGAGTCACAGGTGTCACCGGAGGCTTGGGCAAAACACATCACACATGCCCTTGGCGGGCGTTGGTTTAGTGACTATGGGACCTGCCGATGCCCTGCCCATGATGATCGCAATCCCTCCCTGTCTGTTGCAGCGGGCGACAGCACGATCCTCGTCAAATGCCATTCTGGCTGCGATGCGTCTGATGTCATTGATGCGCTGAAAGCGCGCGGCCTTTGGCCGTCTCGCCAACATGAATGTGTTCCACCACCAGCGCAAAAAAACCAGCCATGCGTGCGAGAGGATAAAGCCGGGATTGCCAGATGGCTATGGAACCAGGCAAAGCCCGTGTCTGGAACGCTCGCGGAGCGCTATCTGGCAAAACGATCTTTCAAACACACTGGCTCTGCGGAGCTGCGCTTCTTGCCACAAAGCAAGCATGGCCCATCCGGCAAAACCCTGCCGTGCTTGGTTGCTGCCGTGCGAAACTCAGAAGGTGCGCTGATGGGAATACACCGCACCCATCTCGATCCAG
The DNA here is from genome assembly GCA_937884085.1 of uncultured Sphingomonadales bacterium. Taxonomy (GTDB): domain Bacteria; phylum Pseudomonadota; class Alphaproteobacteria; order Sphingomonadales; family CAKZYD01; genus CAKZYD01. The sequence continues at coordinate 2,714 of CAKZYD010000216.1, forward strand.
ACACGAGCGATAAAGCCGACCTAGAAGATTGCCGTCTGTGGCTTGGACCCTGCCGCACCAATGCCGTCCATCTGGGAGACCCTAAAGACGGCCTGCTTGGCATTGCCGAAGGTCTCGAGACTGGCGACAGTGCGTCGAGCCTTTATGGCATTCCCGTGTGGGTCGCGCTGTCAGCCAGCAACCTCAGTCTTCTGACGCTGCCAAACAGCGTTAAACGCATCATCATTTTCGGCGACAATGACGTGCCAGGTCAAAAAGCCGCTCTTGCTGCCTGGAATGCCTATAGCGCGCAGGGCAGGGCGTGTCAGATCGTATTTCCCTCAGCTGGCTTCGACGATTTTAATGATATGGTCGTTTGTGCGCACAGTGCCGCTGTCCTTTGATTTGCGGCCATTAATCTGGAGAGATACCATGAGGCCGACTAAGCTGATGATTACGACCTATACCAACATGCTCAAGGCCATGTCGGCTTGGCTGAGCAAGGGTCCAAACGATGATGCGATATTGTCTGCGCGGTTGGCACCCGATATGTTCCCATTGTCCACCCAGATCCGGTTCTCTTGCCTTCAGGCCTTTGAAGGGCTGGCGTATTTGCGGGAAGACCCTATGCCGCCCCAATGGTATACGCTGTTAGAAGAAGGCCGAAACGCAAGCGATGCACCAGGCACGCTCGAAGAAGCCCAAACGCGGATTGTCGACACTATTACCATGCTTACAGAGACGGAGGCGGGCGACGTGGACGATCGTAGTCCGCACGTCATCGCTCTCAAACTCCCCGATGGCCGTATCTTTGATATGACGGCAGATGAGTACGTCCGCGATTGGGCTGTCCCGCAATTTTATTTCCATGTGATGGCCGCCTACAGCATTTTGCGTAGCCAAGGGGTCCCGCTTGGCAAGGCCGACTATGTGCAACACGCCTTCGCCTATTTGCGCCGCAGCCATCCGGACTGATCCACGCCCAGTTCAAAAGAAAAGCGCCTTTTTGAACAATCGCCCCAATAGGGGGCGATAAAGAAAAGGAACCGCTTGATGTCCATCCAAGACATACCACTCAATAAACTGAGCCTCAGCCCTCAAAACGTCAGGCCAGCCGCTGCCAACGATCCCGGTATCGCCGAACTGGCCGCCAGCATCCGATTTCATGGGCTGCAGCAAAACCTGGTCGTTAATCCCAAAAACAAGCGCGACAAAACCTTTGCCGTCATTGCAGGTGGGCGCCGCCTTGCTGCACTCAAGACGTTGGTCGCGGACGGCCACCTCGATGCAAACGCCCCAATAGCCTGCCGCGTAGAGCCCGATAAAAACAGGGCTGCCGAGAGGTCCCTCGCAGAAAACACCCTGCGTCTCAACATGAACTCGGCTGATGCCTGCGCCGCCTTTGAAACTCTGGTCAACAAAGGCCAAACGATCGAAGACATTGCACGCAACTTTGGTGTCACAGTCCGCTTCATCAAACAACGCCTGGCGCTGGCCAACCTAGCTGAGCCACTGATGCAGGCGCTGCGCAGCGGCGAGATCACCCTCGATACCGCAGCCGTCTTTGCGGACTGTCCTGATCAAAAGAAGCAAGCAGACGTTTTTGAACGCGCGCAGTATAATTTGTCCAACACGAGCTGGATCAAACGATTGCTCTCGCAAGATGCTGTGTCGAGCGCATCGCGGATTGCCAAATTTGTAGGGGAGGATGCTTTTGTAGCCGCAGGCGGCAAGGTCACCCCGCAGCTATTTGAAGACGACCGACTATATGACAATGCCGAGCTGCTTGACGAGCTAGCGCGCAAGAAGATCGACACTGAAATCGCAGGCAAAGCTGAGACGCTTGGTCTGAGCGTAATTATCCCGATCCTTGACGCTTATATGCCGTATCATATTGACGGCATGCAGGTCTTGCCAACCATCCGACGTGAGCCAACCGAGGCTGAGCAGGCTGACATCGATGCTCTCGAAGACCAGCTTGAGGATCTGCACGCGCAAGGCGAGGTG
>CAKZYD010000217.1 GCA_937884085.1 uncultured Sphingomonadales bacterium
ATGGTATGTGAACCCAGACGTTCCGACTGAACGACTAAAGGTCAATGTTTATGTGCTGGATGAAGCGTTGCGAGCAGATAGCCTGAGGGTGCGCGTGTTCCGCGAAGTGGCGGGGCAGAATGGTTGGGGGGCAGCACCGGTGCGGGCCGGCACCGCTGAGAGGATTGAGAATGCGATTTTGAGCCGGGCGCGTGAGATCCGTATTGCTGTCCTGGAAAATGACTAGATCCCGTCGCAGCGCCGATGGGCCGGCACAATGACGACGTCGCGAGAAGACCGCTATAACGCAGCGGACGTTGAGCCACGCTGGCAACGCGTTTGGGAAGAAGAAGACGCCTTTGCTGCACCAGACTTATCAGGGCTTGGCTCATCATCAGAACAAGAGCCCTATTATGTCCTGGAGATGTTTCCCTATCCGTCGGGCCGCATCCATATGGGCCATGTGCGCAATTACACCCAAGGCGACGTAATAGCGCGCTACAAGCGGGCCAGAGGCCATGCTGTGCTGCACCCAATGGGCTGGGATGCCTTTGGCATGCCAGCGGAAAACGCCGCGTTTGAAAAGAAGAGCCATCCGGCGACGTGGACCTACGCCAATATTGACGCGATGCGCAAACAGCTGAAAAGACTTGGCCCGGCGATTGATTGGTCGCGGGAGTTCGCAACATGTGATCCAGACTATTATGGCAAGCAGCAAGCGCTGATTTTAGAGATGCTGGAGGCCGGCCTAGTCTATCGCAAGAACGCGACTGAGAATTGGGATCAGGTTGATTGCACGGATTTGGCCAATGAGCAGGTGATCGACGGGCGAGGCTGGCGCTCTGGCGCAGAGGTTGAGCGGCGCGACCTAACGCAATGGTTCTTTAAAATCACCGCATTTGCCGAGGATTTGCTGGCTGGCTTGGACGAATTGGAGGGATGGCCGGACAAGGTGCGGCTGATGCAATCCAACTGGATTGGCCAGTCCAATGGGCTGACCTGTGATTTCAAACTGACCGATAAAGACGAGGCAATCAGCGTTTATACAACCCGGCCCGACACCCTTTACGGAGCGAGCTTCCTTGCTATTGCGGCTGATCACCCCTTGGCGCAAGAACTGGCAAGCAAAGATGCTGCCATTGAGGCGTTCTGCGCGCAGTGCAGAGCTGGCGGTGTTTCGGAAGAAGCGCTTGAGAAAGCGGAAAAACTCGGGTTTGACACAGGGCTAAAGGTCCGCAATCCCTTGGCTGCGGACATGGAGCTGCCGGTCTATATCGCTAATTTTGTGCTCATGGGCTATGGCACAGGTGCTGTGTTTGGATGCCCGGCGCATGATCAACGCGATCTAGACTTTGCCCGCAAATACAATTTGCCGGTCCGCGCCGTCGTCAAGCCAGAAGGAACAAATGACGACAGCGTAACAATTGCTGATGAGGCCTATGTTGGGCCTGGTACCATCATCAACAGTGGCAGCCTGGACGGCCTATCTATTACGGATGCAAAGGCAAAAGTCATTGAAATCGCTGAAGAAAATAGCTGGGGCGAAGACACAGTCACCTATCGCTTGCGCGATTGGGGCGTATCGCGGCAACGCTATTGGGGTTGCCCTATTCCGATCATCCATTGCGACACATGCGGTGTCGTTCCTGTGCCAAAACAAGACTTGCCCGTCACCCTGCCAGAGGATGTGACGTTCGACACACCGGGCAATCCGCTCGATCGACATCCCACATGGCGACATGTTAAATGTCCGGTCTGCGGCGCGGATGCACGGCGTGAGACAGACACGCTAGACACCTTTGTGGATTCGTCTTGGTATTTTGTCCGCTTCGCTGGACCGGAGAAAACAGCGCCGTTTGACGCCGCTTCCGTCAATCAATGGCTCCCAGTCGACCAATATATTGGCGGCATTGAACATGCGATTCTGCATTTGCTATATGCGCGCTTTTTCACCCGTGCCCTAGAACGCTGCGGCTTATTGCAAGACAAAGAGCCCTTCAAACGCCTCTTCACCCTTGGCATGGTGTGCCACGAAACCTATCAATCTCAGGATGGTCGCTGGCTGTTGCCCGAAGATGTCGAGCGCAGCAGTGATGCCGCGGTGGAACGGGTAAACGGTCAGCCGGTGACAGTTGGACGATCGGAAAAGATGTCCAAATCGAAGAAAAACGTCATCGATCCGGACGACATCATTGCGCAATATGGAGCGGATGTAGCCCGCTGGTTTGTGTTGTCAGATTCGCCGCCGGAACGAGATTTTCTCTGGTCAGATGTGGGACTTGAAGGAGCGTGGCGGTTTGTCCAGCGTGTCTGGCGCGTTGCAGGTCAATGCTTAGTCGGCGCCGCGCCGCAAGGAAGTGATACACCAGCGACCTTAAGCAATGATAGTCTTGCGCTTCACAAGAGCACACACAAAACCATTGATGCGGTGACGGCAGCGCTTGAGGGGATGCAATTCAACAAGGCAGTCGCAGCGATGCACAGCTATGTGAATTCAATCAACCCAGCTGTCTCAGGAGACGGGTCTGCCTGGGCGCTGCGGGAGGCGGCCGAGACCATTGCCTTGTTGATGAGCCCGATGACGCCTCATTTGGCGGAAGAACTCTGGGAAGAGTTAGGGCATGAGACGCGGATATATGAGGCCGCTTGGCCAAAGGCTGATCCAGCCATGTTGGTGGAGGACAGTGTAACGATTGCGATCCAGATTCGGGGAAAACTGCGCGATACCATTGATGTACCAAAGGATTTAAATAAAGCGGAACTAGAAGAACGCGCCCTTGCGCAGCCGAAAATTGCTGCTGCAGTCGATGGGCAAACCATCCGCAAAGTCGTTGTTGTGCCGAACCGCATTGTGAACGTGGTGATCTAATGCAGTGGCTCGGTCTTGCAGCCCTACTTTTACTCTGCGGTTGCGGATTTGAACCGCTCTATGCGACCGGGCCAGGGTCAGCCCAAGTCCCAGCAGCCCTCAGATCTGTGTCCGTTGCCCCCTTGTCTGATCGCAGCGGGCAGTTTTTGCAGCTCGCGCTCGAGCGGCGGCTGAACAACAACGGCGTACCAGCGGACTACATTCTCGATATCGATATGCGGCAGACGACGCAATTCTTCGGCATTCGCGGCGATGCCGCGCCGACACGGCAGCGCGTGCGGATGGTGGCGGATTATCGTTTAGTCAATGCAATCACGGACAAGGAATTGTTTAGTGGCAATGCCTTAGCCGACAGCACCATTGATATTGTCGATAGTGAATACGCCACGTTCGTGGCAGAAGAAGCGGCCGTTGAACGCAATGCCCAGGTGGTGGCCGATCGCATTCTGTCTCGATTGGCGCTCTATTTTAGGGCGGTTGCAGAGGCTGAGGCCCAGCAACGGTCTTAGCGCGGACATGAAACTCAGCAAGAAAGAGCAGGTGCGTGTTTTCAAGGACTTAGGCGCGCAGCAGATGCCACTCTTGGTCTATGGCACGGATGCCGGCGGCGTATCGGACGTCGTTAAACAAGCGCAGCAGGCAATCCTGACAGGCGCAGCGCTAGATCCAACCGCGCGTGTCATTATCGGTCCAGACATTCTGAATGATGATCCCGCGCGGGTGCTTGATGAGTGCGCACAGCCAAGTTTCTTTGGCGACACCAAAATCGTATATGTTGGCCCCGTGACCGACCGGCACGCGGCGACATTGGCCGCTGCAGTGGAAAGTCCGCGCAGCGCGTATCTATTGATTGAAGCGGGAGCCTTAGGACCGCGCAGCAAGCTGCGATCATATTTTGAAAAATCGAAACAGGCCTGGATTTTACCGGTCTACGCCGATGGCGCCCGCGATATTGACACGCTGGTGCAAGACATTCTCATTGCCAAGGGTATAGCCCTTTCAAATGATGCGCGGCACTATCTTCGCGCTGCTTTGGGCGCTGATCGCGCGCTCAGCCGCATGGAAATCGAGAAACTGGCTCTCTATGCGGGCGCCGGCACCGCAAGCGCCATGCGGCAGCTTGATCTGGATACCGTTGCTGCTTTGATTGGCGATTCCAGCGCACATAACAGTGATGAAATCGCAGCTGCGGTGTTTTCTGGGTTGAGCCAAGAGGCAGATAGACGCGTTCAAAAGGCGCTCACCCAAGGCATTCATGGCATTGAGATTGTGCGCGCCTTAGCGCGGCGGTGCATACGCCTGATGCTGGCGCGTTCTAAGTTGGAGGGCGGGGAATCATTAGACGGCGCACTCAAAGCGCTGCGTCCACCGGTTTTTTGGAAAGACAAACCAGCGTTCAGCGCGCAGCTCAATCAATGGAGCACAGACGGTTTGGATCAATGTATGCTGGCCCTCAATCAAGCTGAATATGCGCTGAAAACAAATGCGAACAGCGCCGAAGCGAGCCTTGGGCGCACGATCTTGAGAATAGCCAGAGCTCTGCGCCACGGCAGGCCCGTGTGAAAAACTGAAGATTATTGGCTAGAGAGCGCCGCGCTACGCTTTTTTAAAATGCGCTCGGACCACCTTTTCGATTGGCGAGACGCTGACAGATCTCATCAAGTTGCTCAAGCGACGTATATTTGACGGTCACTGTTCCGCCTGCTTTGCCTTTGTGCTGTATAGCAACAGACAAGCCAAGCGCCTCGGAGATATCCTTGGCAAGGCTCCGGGTTTCTGCATCCATTTTGGGCTTGCCGCGGTTGAAGCCTTTGGCTGGCTTCTGCGTAGCGCTAACCAAGCTTTCCGTATCGCGGACAGACAAACCATTGGCGATCACTTTATGTGCAATGTCCAGCGGATGGCTCGCAGACAAGAGCGCGCGCGCATGGCCCATGCTCACTTGGCCATCTTCAACCAACGTTGCCACATCGTCCGGCAACGCCAACAAGCGCATCAGATTGGCCACATGGCTCCGACTCTTGCCGATCAACCCACCAATATCTTCCGCGCTATGGCCGAAATCTTCACTCAGCTTGCGGTATGCGCGCGCTTCTTCCATAGCGTTAAGGTCGCTGCGCTGGACATTTTCAATGAGCGCTATTTCAAAGGTCGCTTTATCACTAAGTTCTTGAATTATAACAGGAACTTTATGGAGTTGGGCTTTTTGCGCAGCCCGCCAACGCCGTTCTCCAGCAACAATTTCTTAGCGCCCTGGATCAGACTTCATGGGCCGACCAAGGATCGGCTGTACCACCCCTCTGTCCTTGATAGAGCCGGCGAGCTCTTCACTTTGCTCAGGCTCAAATCGGCGCCGAGGCTGATCCGGATTGGGCACCACCAAATCCAGAGGCAGATCGCGCAAACCGGTTTCGCCGCGCTTGGGCTGTAGCGGCGTTACGTTGTCAGCTGGGTTCACCCGGACTTCCTCGCCCAGGAGGGCAGACAATCCGCGACCCAAACCACGTGTGTCAGATTTTTTCTTTGCCATTGACGCCTCCTATACCGATCCGGCCATGCGCCGTGATTGCATCCGCCGAAGCATTTCACTGGCAAGCTGAATATAAGCCCGCGACCCCGGGCATTTATAATCATAGAGCAAAGCCGGCTTGCCATGAGACGGCGCTTCGGAGACACGCACATTGCGCGGGATGACGGTTTTATAAACCAAGTCGCCGAGGCAAGCGCGCACATCATTGGCAACCTGCTCAGACAGATTGTTGCGCTTATCATACATGGTGAGCACCACGCCATGCAGACGCAGCTGCGGATTAAAGTTGGATCGCACGCGGTCAATGGTACCGAGCAATTGACTAAGGCCTTCCAGCGCAAAAAACTCGCACTGCAGGGGAACCAACACACTGTGCGCGGCCACGAGCGCATTGAGCGTTAAAAGTCCAAGCGACGGCGGGCAATCAATTAGCACAGCTTCATAGTCAGCCAACGCTTCATCTTGGCGGAGCGCCCCGCGGAGCCGATGCGTTCGCCGCTCCACTTGAACCAATTCAATTTCTGCAGCCGACAAATCCATCCGCGAGGGAACAATATGCAAATTGGGAATTGCACTGCGTTGAACGGCTTCGTTGAGGGACGCCTCGCCCAGCAAAACATCATAGGATGAGACGGTGCGATCATCCCGGCCAATACCAAGACCGGTTGAGGCGTTGCCTTGCGGATCAAGATCGATGACCAAGACTTTGCGGCCGACCGCAGCCAGGCCTGTTCCCAAATTGATTGCCGTCGTTGTTTTGCCAACGCCGCCTTTTTGATTGGCAACGCACATGATTTCTGGGCCCGTACCTTGACCGCCCAGCCGCTTGCCAGATCCTCGGCGATCAGGATCTAGTGTCGAAATACTTGCTGATGGTGGTGAGGAAGACGCTTTCATCATCGCATTCTTCATTTCGGCTTCACCTCTCTCAAGCAAAGGATACGAGCATCCACATCTGTTTCACTATGCACAGTATCGCTGTGAAAGGTCCAACATTTTGTGGCTTCTTTCAGCTCAGCATCAAGATTTTGACCTTTAGGCAACACCCACAGTGTTTGACTATGAGAAAAGCCATAGCCCATCTGTAGGAGCTTTTGAAGAGGCGCAAAGGCTCTCGCGGTGATAATATCTGCGGATAACCCACTACAGGCTTCCACACGGTTGTTGTGCAAGACAACTTTTTCCCTAAGCCCCATCTGCTGCACAGCTTGCCTTTGGAAGGCAGTTTTGCGTCCATCGCTTTCGATAGAATGGACGGCGACATTGCAAAGTACGGCCAGGATGAGGCCCGGTAGGCCCGCCCCCGAGCCCATATCGATAAGCGTATCTGCCGTATCAGGCAGCAGATCTGCCACTTGCGCGGCATCCCAGATGTGTCTTCGCCATGGGTCGTCAAGCGTGGAAGCGCCGACCAAATTGATTTTGGGAGACCATTTGGCCAGCAATGCGACATAGGCCTCAAGGGCGCTGGCTTGCTCAGGCGTTAGGGCGAAACGGCGCGTAAGAGCATCTAGACCAGCGGGCGGAGCGGGCGCCGCGGCCATCAAGCAGCGCGGCGACTTAGTCGTGCGAGGATCAAGGACAAAGCCGCTGGCGTCATCCCATCCACATGACTTGCATTGGCTAGATTGTCAGGCCGCGCAGCTTCCAGCTTCTCGCGCAGCTCATTGGAGAGGCCGGCCAGGCTCCGATAATCAAAGTCGGCCGGGATGCGAATAGCCTTATCCTTTTGCAGCGCTGCTACGTCAGCGGCTTGCCGTTCCACATAGACGCTGTAGCGGCAATCAATCTCCACTTGCGCTTGGATCGCCGGATCAAAATCTGCGATCTCTGGCCAAATCTGGCGCAGGGCGTCAAAGCTAATGGTAGGATTGCTGAGAAGCTCAGCCCCAGAGCGACGCCGCCCATCTTGATTAATCGCAAGCCCGTGCGCGCGTGCCTGCGGCGGTGTTAAGGTCCGATCCTTCAAAAGGGCCGTTAAAGCGCTCACCTGCGCTTGTTTCACGTGAAACGCAGCGGCCCTATCATGGCTGCAGAACCCGCCTTCTAAAGCCACTGGCGTCAAACGTTGATCGGCATTATCCGCCCGTAAACGCAAGCGATATTCCGCCCGCGACGTAAACATCCGATAGGGTTCGCGCGTACCACGTGTCACCAAGTCGTCGATCATCACGCCAATATAACTATCGGTTCGGCTGAAGGTGATCGGCGCGCTCGAGCCGCAGGATGCCGCTGCATTGAGCCCTGCCACCAGACCTTGAGCACCGGCTTCTTCATAGCCCGTGGTTCCATTGATTTGGCCCGCCAAAAACAAGCCATCCAAATCCCGCACCGCCAAGCTGTGGTCCAACGCGCGGGGATCAACATAATCATACTCAATGGCGTAGCCTGGCCGGACGACTTTAACATTCTCAAGCCCAGGCAAGGTTTTCAAAAAGTCGTGCTGCACACTTTCTGGCAAGGACGTTGAAAGACCGTTGGGATAAATCAGCGGATCATCAAGCCCTTCTGGTTCCAAGAAGACTTGATGAGAAGCCCTATCGGCAAAGCGAACGACTTTATCTTCAATCGACGGGCAATAGCGCGGCCCTGTGCCATCGATGGCGCCGCCATAGACTGCCGATCTGTCGAGATTGTCTCGAATAATGGCATGGGTGGCTGCTGTCGTGCGGGTGATGTGGCAAGGAATTTGCGGCGTTGTGATTTCGTCCGTCAAAAACGAGAAAGGCACTGGCTGCTCATCGCCAGGCTGCACGTCTAAGCCAGACCAATCAATGCTATCCCGGTGGAGACGGGCTGGCGTCCCGGTCTTCAAACGGCCCATGGGCAAACCCAGGCTGTAAAGCTGCTCCGCCAACGGGATGGCCGGTGCCTCCCCTGCCCGGCCGGCGGGAATTGTCTTCTCGCCGATATGGATCATGCCGCGCAGGAAGGTGCCAGTGGTTAGCACAACAGCACCTGCGCGAAACGTCTTCCCCGATGACGTCATGACGCCCGTCACCGATTTGCGCCCGTCTGTCTCGCTAATCAGAAACGCGTCTGCCGCCTCGGCATGCACCGTTAAACCATCGCAGCCCAAGATCGCGTCTTGCATCGCAGCGCGATACAGCGCCCGGTCCGCCTGGGCGCGTGGCCCTTGCACGGCTGGACCCTTGCGGCGATTAAGCAAGCGAAATTGAATACCGGCCTGATCAATCACGCGCGCCATAAGGCCATCGAGGGCATCGACCTCGCGCACCAAATGTCCCTTACCGAGGCCGCCAATGGCCGGATTGCAGGACATCTCACCAATCGTTTCGACTTTATGGGTGATGAGAAGCGTAGACGCGCCAAAACGGGCTGCCGCGCTAGCCGCTTCACAGCCTGCATGGCCGCCGCCAATAACGATCACATCGTAAGTCGTTCGCATCATCATTCCCATTGCTTGGTCGGGCTGTATCAGAAAGCAGCGGACTGTTCCACGTGAAACATGGGCACAGACGCTTAGTGGACAGACGGCGCCGGCTACCAAAGTATCAGGTGCCTATTTTCCGATGCAGAAACTTGAAAAAATTGCGCCCAGAATGTCTTCAACATCGACCAAACCCAGGATACGAGCCAATGCCATACTGGCCATGCGGCACTCCTCGGCAACCAGGACCAATTGCGCTTCGCTACCGCTTTGGAGATAGTCTTTTGCCCGGCTGAGATGCGTCGCGGCATCGCTGACTGCCGCCTGATGGCGTTGCTGGCCACTCACCACTGTTTCGCCAAGCCCGTAGTCTCGCGCAACTTTGGCCGTTAAAGCCTCCAAAAACGCGTCAACGCCTGCGCCCGTGCGCAGCGACAGGGCCAGCCAAGGCCCCGCTGGCGCTGGCGCGATGTCGGTTTTATTCCACAGTTGAAAGTCTGCCTCTCGCGACAAAACTGCGTCCTTAAGGCCCGGGGCTGTAATTGAGACAAGAATATCTGCCGCTTCTCCATAGTGGCGCGCGCGTTTTATACCCTCACTTTCAACCGCGCTTGAAGCCTCACGCAAACCGGCCGTATCCACGACGGTAACGGCATATCCCGCCAGGTCTAGGCTCACTTCCAATATATCCCGCGTTGTGCCTGCTTCCTCCGAAACGATCGCCACATCGCGCTTTGCAAGCAGATTGAGCAAGGTGGACTTCCCGGCGTTCGGCGGTCCAGACAACACGACCATAATGCCTGCACGCACGCGCTCTGCCCGGACGTTATCGCGGCCATGCGCCCCCAATTCTAGCGTCAAATCTGCAATTGCCTTGGCCAGAGCGTCTTGCCGACCAGGCGGCAAATCCTCATCGGAGAAATCCAGCTCTGCCTCGCATTCCGCTTGCACGTGGAGGATACGCTGGCGCCAGCCTTCATAGAGGGTCGCAAGCGCTCCGCTAGCAGACTGGCGCGCCAGGCGAAGCTGTTCTTTTGCCTCAGCTTGAAGAAGGTCGCCCAATCCTTCCGCTTGCGTAAGGCTCAGCTTCTCATTGCGTAGCGCACGGCGGGTAAACTCACCGGGCTCCGCTGGGCGAAGGCCCAGGCTACCAAGCGCCTCCGCAAGCGCCGACACCACTGCCCGGCTGCCATGGACTTGGAATTCGGAACAATCTTCGCCAGTAAAACTGCCCGGCGCTGGGAACACCGCGACCAGAGCCTCATCAATACTGTCTCCATCTGCGCCGCGCAGACCGCGCAGCGCCATATGCCGCGGCAGCGGCGGGGACCCGCCTGTCAAAGCAACCACCGCAGCGATTGCATCTGGCCCTGAGACCCGAATCACGGCGACGCCCGATGGCGGCATGCCGCTGGACAAGGCAAATATGGTGTCCGCTGACACGCAAGCGCGTCCTTTACCTGCGCTCAGTCTGGCGTCTTCGCTGCCTGCGACCAAAATGCCTTTTGCAGAGCCTGCCATTGTTCCCCCATCCCCGGCATCCAAGCGCGCATCAAAGTCTCCATGTCCGCCGCAGACACACCTTCTGTTGCCAACTTCGTCATTTTCTCAATGACCGCATCATGCACCGGCTCAAAATCCGGGAGGCCAAGGAAGGTCCTGGCTTCTTGCGGGGTACAATCAATTTCTACATTTATTTTCATTGCGACGATCTCAATTCAATGTCAGGTGTTTCAAATCTGTGTGGGCATAATGCTATGCCAGTGGCGCCGACGTTTCCAGGTTGGCTGCGAATTTAGAGGCATCTTCATGCACCCCCCTGCCCCAATGAGCCTATTTCTAAAAGACCGGATCAAAGACGGACTTGCCTGGCAGGGTTGGGCCGAAGAAGCGCTCCAGTCAGACAAACTGGTGGTCGTCTTTATTGGCTATCACGGCTGCACCTATACCGCTGAGGTCGCAGCCACGGTCTTTGGCAACAGCGTTGTTCAAGAGATGCTCATTGACAAGACCACGTTGGTCACAATCGATGCCCAAGTGCAGCCTGAGCTGGATATGTGGTTTCAAGCGGCGGCCCAGGCGCTTGGGCTCGCCGGCGGCTGGCCTCTGACTTTGCTGTGCACGCCCCAAGGGGCACCGATTTGGGCAGCCACTGTCCTATCAACTAAAGATCAAGAAGGCTTGCCAGGCTTTCCCTCCGTGTTATCGCATTTCATTGACTTGACGAAGCGAGACCCTGAGGCGCTGCAGGAAACAGGCGCGCAGGTGATTGCTCACGTGGCAGAAGCTCTGGAAGAGGCGGAACCCGGCTTGCCTCCGCCAGATGCGTTCACCTCTCTTGGACCCGCGTTCATGGCGCGCATGGACCTGGAACATGGCGGTATAACTGGGACGCCAAAGTTTCCACATACCACGTATTTCGAACAGCTTTGGCGTGCCTATCTTCGAACCGGCCGGGCTGATTTCGCAGCAGCCGTGCAACTCACCTACACCAACATGGTGCGGGGCGGCCTCAATGATCATATCCATGGTGGCTTTTTCCGGTACAGCCGAGATGGACATTGGTCGACGCCGGACCAAGAAAAAACGATTTATGATAACATACTGATTCTAAATGGTTTATTATATGTTCATGGCTATCTACCGCAACCTCATTACGCAGCCGCAATAGGCGATACAGCGGGCTTTATTGCAAGCAGCCTGGCGTTGGACAATGGCCTTCTCTCTGCCGGGGTTCCAGATACGGGAGATGACGCTGTTTATCGCTGGACATCAGCCGAGGCTAAAGCGGCCTTGGGCAGGTATTTCAAGGACGATGAGATAGCGGGCTTCTTATCGGCCTTTGGGCTGGATCAAAAGCCTGTCCCCAGCCTCGACGTGACGGCGCCATTACCGGATCAGACAACGCAGCTGCAACAGGCCGCAATGCGCGTGGTTTTAGCCGAACACCGAAAAACATGCCTTCCTAAGCCAAATCCACTGGCCGTCACGAGCTGGACAATGCTTGCCGTCGCAAGCCTTGTGCGCGCTGGAAAAGTGACACAGCAGTCCTCTCTCCTGGCGCGCGCGGTCGATATTTTCACGGCGCTGGTGCCAAATGCCACCGCGGTGATGCAGTTGCCCCATTCAAAATTGGGGCAGGAAGATGGGCCTCCAGCCCTGCTGGATGATATGGCTGCGACGGGTCTAGCGGCACTGACTCTGGCCTGCGGCACTGGAGAAACGGTCTATCTTCGGTTGGCACAAAGTGTTGCAGACCATCTTATCGATACTTTCTTGGACGACAGCGGCGTTTTACGCCTGTCCGCCCACGCTCCTCCTGGACCGCCGGGACGTATCAGCGCCATTCTGGATCGTCCCATTCCATCGGCAACGGCCTTGGCCATTCGCTTTTTGGGCCAGATTAGCGACTTAACGGGGGCAGAGCGCTACAGCGACAACGCCGCACAAGCATTAAACGCGGTTGGCGGCCGTCTTCACACACATTTCATGGCCGCAGCCAGCCTGCTTGGCGCCTATGAAGATATGCTCCACCCCGTCACAGTGTTTTGGGACCAAGCCGCGTTTGATAGCGAGACCATTGCTTGGGCTCTAGCGCCGCCGGGAGCCTTGATCGTGCCGCCGGGCCTGTGCGCCGATGGTCCAGAGACAGCCGACGGCATTGTCATAGATTTGGGAGAGGAACGCACACCGGTCTTACGGAGCCGAGAGGCCGCGATTGATGCCCTGCGCAATTGCCGGCGCGTGCCCAATATGGAGCCAGGCGATGGAGCCTTTGCGTGATCTTGCAGAAATCTATCCTCACGCCGCTTGGCGATCTTAGTCTGACAGAGGAAGACGGCGCTATTGTTGCCTTAGACTGGGGCCGCGGCCGCGATCAGGCAGACACGCCCCTTCTCTCCACAGCTGCAGATGAGCTACAGGCCTATTTTGATGGTGACCAGGCCGGTTTCACGGTTCCTTTGGAGCCACATGGCTCGCCGCATCTGCTGAAAGTCCTGGATGTTATGCGCTCTATTCCATATGGAAAAACAATGCGTTACAGCGATATTGCAGGCGCAATAGGCTCAAGCCCGCGCGCAGTCGGCGGCGCGTGTGGGTGCAATCCCATTCCTATTCTCATTCCCTGTCACCGCGTTGTCAGTGCGGCGGGCCTAGGCGGCTATTCCGGCGATGGCGGGCGCGAGACAAAAACGGCTCTGCTGCGCCTTGAAGGGGCCAGCTACACAGGTTAACACACCAAGCTCAAGATCTCAGAGATGTGCAGCGCGAAGAGGACTTCACTCATGGCAAACTTTAACATGCAGATTGATGCAACCGACGGCAGTGGCAGTTTTGGCGCCTATGTCGCCAAGCCTGATACGGCGTCAGCGCCAGTCGTCATTGTGATCCAAGAGATATTTGGCGTGTCTGAGCAAATGCGCGCCGTTGCCGATGAGATGGCCAAGCAAGGATTTATAGCAATTTGTCCAGATTTGTTTTGGCGGCAAGAGCCTGGCGTCATGCTGTCAGACAAATCCGAAGCGGAATGGGAGAAAGCCTTCGCCCTCATGAATGGCTTCGATGTCGACAAGGGCATAGAAGATCTTCAAGCGACCATTACAGCCGCGAAATCGGCCGCGGGCGCCACAGGCAAAGTTGGAACCATGGGCTTCTGCCTTGGGGGGAAAATGGCCTTTCTCAGCGCATGCCGCACCGATGCGGATGCGAATGTGGGATATTATGGTGTGGGATTAGATGCCCTGCTTGATGAAGCCAGCACTATGAAAGGCCAACTCGTTCTGCATATCGCCGAAGAAGACGGGTTTGTGGATAAAGCTGCACAAGAGAAAATCCATCAAGGCCTGGACGGCCAAGACAATATCACCCTCTATGATTACCCCGGTGTGGATCACGCCTTCGCACGGCCGGGTGGCGTCCATTTCGATGCGGCAAGCGCCTTACTGGCCAATGAACGGACATATGATTTTTTTCGGGCGACACTCAGAAATTAGGAGCCGAGCCTGCGCCGATACACAGTTTAAAGAGAACAGAGCATGAAAGCCATTCGAATGGAACAAACCGGCGGTCCTGACGTCATGACGCTGGTTGATGTAGACACCCCAACCCCGGGCGACGACGAGATTTTGATCGCGCAAGCAGCCGCTGGCTTAAACTACATCGATGTCTATCACCGCTCGGGACTCTACCCAGTGCCGCTCCCAAGCGGAGTTGGCCTTGAAGGCGCCGGCGTTGTTGAAGCTGTTGGCGCAGCGGTAACGGGCCTGGCAGTAGGGGACAGGGTTGCCTATTGCACTGGCCCCATTGGCGCTTATGCGGAAAAGCATGTCATTAAGGCAGCCACCGCCGCGAAGCTGCCGGATGAGATAGACTTTGAAACCGCTGCGGGCATGATGTTGAAGGGCTGTACAGCGGAATATCTTGTGCGGCGAACCTATCCCGTCCAGCGCGGTGATTGGGTGCTCTTTCATGCCGCTGCAGGGGGCGTGGGGCTCATTGCAGGTCAATGGCTTAGGGCGCTCGGAGCGCACTCTATTGGCACAGCAGGATCAGATGAAAAATGTGCCTTAGCCAAAGCGCATGGATTTGATCACGTCATCAACTATTCAACAGAAAACTTTGCCGAACGAGTGCAAGACATCACAGATGGAAAAGGTGTCCATGTCGTCTATGACGGCGTCGGCGCTGCCACTTTTGATGGCTCCATCAACAGTCTCAGACCACGCGGCATGATGGTGTCTTATGGTAACGCCTCTGGGCCCGTCAGCGCACTTGATACAGGAATATTGGCACAAAAGGGCTCCCTTTACCTAACGCGCCCGACCCTATTCACCTATTACGCGAGCGAAACAGACGCCCAAGCTGGGTTTTCATCGCTTTTCGATGTGGTCACCCGCGGTGATGTCTCCATCAAAATCGAGCAGCGCTACGGATTGGGCGATGCAAGCCAAGCGCACACCGACCTAGAAGCCCGAAAGACAGTGGGCTCAACAATCCTTCTGCCTTGAGAGATGAGACCACACAAAGAGGACGAGACTTCCAGTCTTCGGCAACATCGAGTCAAAAAAACTGATATTGCAAAACGCTTTCATTGACATTCATTCTCAGTAGCGTCATATTTGACGCAGGTTTTGGGTAAGTGTCATGATCGTTTGCGTGTGTAACGCTTTGAATGAGAAGAAAATCCGGTCAGCGGTTGCTGGCGGGGCGACAACCCCTGCTCGGGTTCACGCAGCCAATGGCACGAAGGTTTGCTGCGGCATGTGCGTGCCCGATATTCACAATATCATCTCAGCCGAAAAGCCCAACACACACGCGGCGCGTTAGGCTTTCTTTCTTAAGTCTTTGTCTAAGTAGTCGGCGGTCGCCGTAGAGCGTAGCGACTTATTGATTCATAGCCATGAAGAAGTCTTCGTTGGTCGTCGAATCCTTCATCTTATCCAGCAAGAATTCCATGGCATCTACGGTGCCCATTTGCATCAGGATACGCCGCAGCACCCACATCTTGGACAGGGTGGCCTTATCAACCAGTAGCTCTTCTTTCCGGGTGCCGGACTTGCCGACGTCGATAGATGGGAAAATCCGTTTATCAGCAACCTTCCGATCCAGCACAATCTCGGAATTGCCCGTGCCCTTGAATTCCTCAAAAATCTCTTCATCCATCCGGCTGCCGGTATCAATCAACGCCGTTGCAATGATGGATAGGGAGCCCCCTTCTTCGATGTTGCGCGCGGCGCCAAAAAATCGCTTGGGACGCTGCAAGGCATTGGCATCGACACCACCGGTGAGCACCTTACCAGAGGATGGTACGACCGTGTTATAGGCGCGCGCCAAGCGCGTGATGCTATCCAGAAGAATGACCACATCGCGTTTGTGCTCAACCAAGCGTTTCGCCTTTTCCAGAACCATGTCGGTCACTTGGACATGGCGGCTAGCAGGCTCATCAAAGGTGGACGAAATAACCTCGCCTTTCACCGAGCGCTGCATGTCCGTCACTTCTTCCGGACGCTCATCAATCAGCAGAACAAGCAGATAAACATCTGGATGATTGGCGGTGATGGCGTGGGCAATATTTTGCAGCAGAACGGTTTTACCCGTGCGCGGCGGCGCAACGATCAGCGCCCGCTGCCCCTTGCCTTGCGGCGCGATAATGTCAATGACCCGCGCAGACTTGTCCTTTTTGGTGGGATCGCCTTCATCCAGTTTGAACTTCTCATCAGGATAAAGCGGTGTCAGATTGTCAAAGTTAACCCGCTGGCGCACCTGGTCGGGATCGTCAAAGTTAATGGTGTTTACTTTGACCAGTGCAAAATAGCGCTCATTGTCCTTCGGCGCGCGGATTTCTCCATCCACGGTATCGCCTGTCCTGAGCCCAAAGCGGCGGATTTGGCTGGGGCTCACATAGATATCATCTGGTCCTGGCAGATAATTCGCTTCAGGAGACCTGAGAAATCCAAAACCATCGGAGAGAATTTCAATAACCCCGCCACCGGAGATCTCATTACCTTGCTCTGCAGATGATTTGAGGATCTCAAACATCATGTCCTGCTTGCGCATGGTAGACGCGTTTTCAACGCCCAGTTCCTCGGCAAGGGATAAGAGCTCAGCGGGGCTTTTTTCTTTTAAGTCGTGTAAATTCATAGGGATATACAGCGCGTGCTTTGAGATTTTTGATTAAGATAATCAAAACTTAGTGATGACCCTGGCTAGTCAGGAAAAATGCAGCACCGGACCTTTATGTATTGTCTGTCCGGCGAGGTTCCGAAGGTCGAAACCTTAAGCCTAGCCATAGGATGTATGACATTTCTCCATGGCCTATATCTGATTTGAACTATAGGTCAAGAATAAAGCACGCCGAAGGGCTTAAAAACCACAAAGATGATGATGCCAATCATCAATAGGGTTGGAGCTTCGTTTAGAACACGGAAATACCGCGTTGTTTTCGGCCGAAGGTCATCCCCAAACTGCTTCACATAGCGCAGATATACAATATGCACCCATGTCATCGTCGCCACAGTGAGAAGCTTCAAAATGAGCCAGATGTCTTGAAATGGGTTATGGCCGCCAAAATAGATTAGCGATAACCCAGCGGCCCAGCTCACCATCATGGCGGGGCTCATGATGTAACGCGACAGCCTGTATTCCATGACTTTAAAGGTATCAGAAGCTTCTCCGCCCACTGAAACGCTATGGTGATAGATAAACAAGCGCGGCAAATACAAAAGGCCAGCCATCCAGGAGATGACTGCCAGCAAGTGCAGCACCTTTAAACTCAAATAGAGCATAGCCTATGAGGCATGCGCCAGAGCCATCAGGTCGCCCAGCGGCATGCGCGCGGCGCTGATAAGGGCTTCTACCATCGCGATATCGGCTTCTTTGGGAATGCCATGCCCCAGATTGAGGACGTGCGGACGCCCGCGCATGGCGCGGCGAATTTTGAAAACAGCGTCTCGGACTTGATCCGCATCGGACAACATCAAGGCTGGGTCCAAATTGCCTTGCATGGGCACAGTTGCCGGCAACTGGCTACGTACCCAATCGAGATCCGCCGATGTGTCGAGCGCCACCGCATCCACCATACTAGCGGACACAAAACCCGGCAGATGAGCGCCAGCGCCGCGTGGAAAACCAATCACGGGCACATCTGGCGCATGCGCGCGAATGGCGCTGGCAATGCGCGCAATCGGCTCTGAGCACCAACGAGAAAAGCCTTCCGCGGTCAAAGAGCCAGCCCAGCTATCGAAGACTTGTACGATTTGCGCGCCTGCCGCGATCTGCAGCTTCAAATGCTCAATGCTGGCATCCACCAAAATATCAATGAGGGCGGAAAAGGCATCCGGATGACGGTAGGCAAAAGCCCGGGTCATCACATGATCTTTCGAGCCACCACCTTCGATCATGTATGTGGCAACCGTCCAGGGCGCACCGCAAAAGCCTATCAGGGCCTTATCCTCAGGCAGCTTGGCCCGCACCTTTGAAACTGCTTCATAGACTGGGCTTAGACGATCTTTCATACCGGGCCGGTCTAAGCTCTTAATGTCCTCCATCGAGGTCAGCGGCTCGAGCCGTGGCCCTTCCCCAGCCTCGAACCACACCTTTTGGCCAAGACCATGGGACACCACGAGAATGTCGGAGAAGATAATCGCCGCATCCAAATCAAAGCGATCAATGGGCTGAAGCGTGACTTCAGCGGCCAAATCCGGTGTATAACAAAGCGTTAGAAAGTCACCGGCCTGCTGTCTCACGGCAAGATATTCGGGTAAATACCGGCCCGCCTGACGCATGATCCAAATAGGCGGTGTATCGGACTGCACCCCGCGCAGTGTACGCAAAATTTTGGGAACTGATGGCATAGACTTTCCAACCGATTGTGTGACCCCAAACTACAAAAAAAATAGATTTAATAAATAAGAGATTTTAGCTGTAGGCGATTGGTTTTCCTGTGAACAAGCTGCACCTGCACAGTGTTATGAACACTGTGAAAAACACTTAGAGCAGCGCTATTGGTAAGGTGAAGAATCTGTACTACATACCTGAAAATATTATACTTTTTGTATCCTTTTACAGGTTTAAGACTCTGTGCAAAAAACCCGCAGAAGACATAAACGAGATAGTTTTCCCGAATGGGGATAAGCCCGTCTAATAGCCACCGATTTAGAGCTCTCTTTTTCCCCATTTCGGCGGCCTATTTTCGTTCTTAACAGCCAGACCTTTCCATTCGCAGATTCGGCCCCTCAGTTTAGCACAGACCCTTCCCAAGGGCATCATTTTCATAGAAAAGAGGGTATGGGGTTCCGCGTTCATCTTCATCTCGTCTCCGATGCCACTGGAGAAACACTAGAATCTGTTGTCAAGGCCGCGCTTGCGCAATTTGAAGGCGTTGATGTCGCCAAGCACTACTGGCCCATGATCCGTTCGCCAAAGCAAATGGAACGCGTGATGCAGGATATTTCCGAACGTCCGGGCTTGGTTCTTTACACGCTCGTCAATGACAGCATTCGAGACGTCTTGCAGCAGACATGTAGAGACCTTGGATTGGTCAGTGTGTCTGTTCTAGACCCTGTTATTCAAGCCCTGCAGCCTTTTCTGGGCGTTAAAGCCCATGGTCGCCCAGGGCGCCAGCACGCCATGGATGCGGCCTATTTTGGCCGGATTGAAGCGATGCAGTTCACTTTGGCGCATGATGATGGCCATTTGCCCAATAACTTAGATGACGCTGACATCGTCATTGCTGGAGTGTCGCGGACCTCAAAAACACCGACTTCCATGTACCTCGCCAATCGCGGCTATAAGACCACCAACATCCCGCTCGTCCCGGGGGCACCGATCCCCGCGCAAATGTTTGCGCCGACCAAAGCCTTCATCGTTGGCCTCACCACATCACCGGACCGTTTGGTACAAATCCGCAAAAACCGGCTTCTCGCGCTGAAAGAAGATAAGCCCACCTCTTATGTGGATGAAGACAAGGTGCGTGAAGAGATTACCAATGCGCGGCGTTTGTTTTCAAAACATCGCTGGCCAGTCATTGACGTTACACGCCGGTCGATTGAAGAAACCGCTGCGGCGATCTTAGCGCTTAAGTCCCAATCGGAAGACGCATGACAGCTGGGCAGCGCTTTATTCTGGCCTCAGCCTCACCGGCGCGCAGGCAGGTTTTGGAAAAAGCTCGTCTTACCTTTGAGGTCAAGCCGTCGGGCGTTGATGAAGATGAACTCAAAGCCTCTTTTAAGGCGGAAAATATGCGCGCCCGGGACATGGCCGATGCCTTGGCTGAGGCAAAAGCCATAAAAGTCTCGGCGCGCATGCCGGACGCGCTTGTGCTCGGCGGTGATCAAATTTTGGTCTGCAACGATGTTTTGTTTGATAAGCCGCCAGATATGGAACATGCAGCAGCGCATTTAATGGCCTTGAGCGACAAATGGCATACCCTCGAAACAGCGATTGTTTTGGCCGAAGAGGGCCGATCGATCTGGCGACACGTAACCCGCGCGAAGCTCAAAATGCGTCCCTTGAGCCAAGAGACGATTTCTGCCTATTTGGCGGCTGTGGGCCCGGCTGTGCTGTCAAGCGTGGGCGCATATCAACTTGAAGGGCTTGGTGCGCAGCTGTTTGAGCGCATTGATGGCGACTTTTTCACGATTCTAGGCTTGCCACTTTTGCCGCTGCTGCAACAGCTGCGCGTGCGCGGCATGGTGATGCCATGACGGTTCCTGCGGTGCCTTTGGCTGGTGTTTTGGGCTGGCCCGTTGCCCATTCGCTCAGCCCGCTATTGCATGGTCATTGGCTGGCGCATCTTGGCATCAAAGGCTTTTATGTGCCTTTAGGTTGCCCGCCAGAGGCATTTGACGACGCGGTTCCCGCGCTTCTTAAAACCGGTTTTGTCGGGTTTAACGTGACGGTGCCGCATAAAGAAGCGGCAGCCCAGCTGTGTGACGTCATAACGCCGCGTGCTGAGCAAATGGGCTCGGCAAACACTATATGGCGAGAAGACGGTCGTTTGATGGGTGATAGCACGGACGGCCTTGGTTTCCTAAGCGCCCTACCACCCTTGCCCAGCGGCGCAAATGTCCTTGTGGTTGGGGCCGGTGGATCTGCCAAAGCCATTGTCCACGCTTTAGCCGGGCTTGATACCGTTGCGCACATAACAATTGCCAACAGAACCTTGGAAAAAGCTGAGCAGCTCGCCCAGACCATGCGGCCGCTATTCCCGCAAACGGCCTTTGACGCTGTTTCTATCGAAGCCTGCCAACATGCGCTTGAAAGTGCCGCTTTGATTGTCAACACCACAACATTGGGCATGATAGGCCAGCCTCCACTGTCAGTTGATCTCTCGCATGCAGCGTCGCAGCCAGTGGTCTATGACATTGTTTATACACCTGCAAAAACGCCGCTCCTAAAGGCTGCGGCGGCAGCTGGACTGACGGCGATCCACGGGCGTCACCTGCAC
>CAKZYD010000218.1 GCA_937884085.1 uncultured Sphingomonadales bacterium
CCTTGCGCGGCTGTCCGATGCTGGGAATCGCAAATATGTGATCATCGGGGGTATTCTGTGTTGGTCGGTGGCGACATTTGCCAGCGGCCTGGTGGCAACGTTTGTCGGCCTGTTTGTTGCCCGCATGCTGATTGGCGTTGGTGAAGCCACCTTAACGCCAGGCGGCTATTCCATGATTGGGGATTATTTCCCTAAGGAACGCCTATCGGCAGCGGTCAGCGTCTTTACGGGCTCCAGTTTTCTCGGGTCCGGAGTGGCGCTTATCGCCGGCGGAGAACTGATTGCTTGGCTGACTAGCCTAGGGCCGCAAAGCCTCGGCATTCTTGGCACGCTAAAGCCATGGCAAATGACGTTCATCATGGTCTCTTTGCCAAGCCTAGTGATCGTTGCGCTAATGCTCTTTGTGCGGGAGCCAGTCCGGCGCTCAACCGCTGGCGACGAAAGCGCTGGCGCAGCCGCACCGTCCCTGGCAGAGGTCGGCAGTTTCATGAAGTCGCGCTGGCGGGTCATTTTCGCCATTTATGTTGGCCTGACCCTCTTTGCCGCAGGGCTCTATGCGGTAACAGGCTGGGTGCCTGAATTCCTGATCCGCACCTATGGCTGGGGTCCTGAGGATGTTGGTCGGTTTTTTGGGCCCATGGTGATCTTGTTTTGCTTTAGCGGCATGACCTTTGGTGGCTGGGTGTGTAACCGCATGATTGCCAAAGGCATCAATGATGCCAATCTGCGTTTACCGATCTACGCTGCGATTTGCATGACGCCTTTTGCCATTGGTTTTGGCATTATGCCGACAGCAACACTCTCCTTACTGTGCCTGGCGCCGGTGCTTTTTTTGGGCGCTTTACCCTTTGGCGTCGGCACAGCAGCACTGCCGCTCATTTCCCCAAACCGGATGCGCGCGCAGATGGTTGCGGGCTATCTGTTTGTAGCCAACCTGCTCAGCTACGGCGTTGGCCCTATCGCTGTCACAGCGTTTTCCGACTATGTGCTTGGCGGCGGCGACACCTTGGGTCTGGCATTCGCAATCATCTTGCCTGTTCTGATTTTGCTCGGCGCAACAGTGCTAGCCACTGGCCTTGCGCCCTATCGGGAAGTGGTTGGTGGCACAGCATTACCACAAGCAGACGCAGAGCCCGTACCGGCATAGCTCTATCCCCTCCCCCGGTCTGGGGGAGGGTTAGGGAGGGGGCGTCAAGTGTATATCTCACAACCACTGCCATAAGCTTCTGTGCAAAACCCCCTCCTAAATCCTCCCCCAGAACTGGGGAGGACTAAAAAGTTCAGCTGGCTTTTTTAAGCTGATCCTGAAGCATCTTGCTAAACAGCGCGTCCTCGTTGACCGTATCTTGACGCTCCTTGCTCCAGCTGGTGGCAAAGCCGGTGGGGAAGTGGGCATCGCCATCGCGCTCACCGGTTTCGGACCATAAGAGCGGCAAGCAGGGGCCAGCGGGGACTTCACCGGGCACCATTTCATCAAAGCAAACACCGGCCAGGTTGATGCACTCAGGGCTGGGCTGCCAGCGGATATCATCTCCGAAGACGCGGATAGAGAGCGCAATGCGCCAATCATCCGCAGTATTGCCCGAAGAGAAGTGCAGGACGCGGGGGTGGAGGACAATCATATCCCCTTTGTTCAGCGCCCAGCTTTTGAAGGTGTTGTTGGGATCCGCGCGCAGCTTTTCCTCGTTCGGGTGGCTCGCCCGGTCCTCCGGCTTGATCATCTTCCGCGCGTTTGGCCCAAACAGCCAATAAGGGACTTTCTGCGTGTGGCTGCCAAGGACAAACTCCAGCGAATTCTCTGCAGTCACATCATGAAGCGGAATCCAAATAGACGGCACCATTTCGCCAGACACCGGCCAGCCCATGCGGTCGCAGTGCCAGATGGTTTTGGAATCGGATTTCGGCGGCTTGGCGAAGATCTCATCAAAATAGAAGGTGGCTTTTGACGAGCCAATGGTTTGGGCAGCAGCCTGCGCTAAAGGAGAGTCAAAGATAAACCGGCGGAACTCTGGCAGCACGCGGGACATATAGCGCCCCGGGACGGACGGCAGCAGGCCAAGGTCTTCCCCGTCAACCGAAATCCGGCGCGCATTGTCCGCCATGCTGTCGAGCCACTCTGGATCAAACACCTCGCGCAGAACAACAACGCCGTCGCGCTCATAGGCTTCGCGCTCGGCATCCGTGATGGGCCTCAAAGGTTCAGAATTAAACGGCATGGCAAAGTCTCCAAAATCTCATGTGCAATGATGTGGATCAATCCTGCTATAATTTCTAATGCGAATTTATAGCGCGCCTATGCATAGGCCTTATAGGTCAAGTGTCATGTGCAAGGCGTCATAGTGAAATAGGCCAAGCGAATCCTCGTTGCGCACAGTCATGCGGTTCATGGCGTCCGGGTCAGCGCTTTGCAGGCGTTCACCGCCCTTTGCTGATTCCGATTGCACCATATGGGTGCGCGGCATGCGCAAGCGCTCATAGTGTTTGAGCGCCAAAGACGGTTTCCCAAGCTCAGTCAGGCAACGGGCCAAGACGGCTCCATCCTCGATGGCCATCGCTGCGCCCATGCCAAAGAACGGCAGCATGGGATGCGCCGCATCGCCCAACAGGGCAACCGAACCTTTGCAAAATGCTGGGAGTGGATGGTGCCCAAACAGGCCCCATTTGCGCAGCGCGCCTTCAGGGGCGGCGTTCACCATGTCGGCGACGCTTTCATGCCAGCCTTCATAGCGCTCTAGAATTTCTTCCTTCGTCGCCGGGGTAGACCAGCCTTCATCGACCCAAGCGTCCGTCTGCGCAAGACCGACAAAGTTAATGACTTCGCCGCGGCACACCGGGTAGCTGACAAAGACCGCGCCAGGCCCAATCAGATTCTGCGATTCATCACTATGCCAAGTAGGGTCAAGAGACGCGCGCGGCACGAGGCCACGATAGGCGATTTGTCCCAAATAATGCGGTGCACGGGCATCGAAAAGCTGCTTGCGCACCACCGAACGAAGCCCGTCAGCCGCAACAACGATATCTGCTTTGGCCTCAGAGCCATCGGCAAAGCGCATGAGCGCTCCGCCAACGTCCTGCTCTATGTGTTCAAGCGCTTTACCAGTGCTAATGCAGTCCGGGACCCCAGCTTCAAGCGCATCTACCAAGGCGGTATGCAAATCCGCGCGGTGAATTTGATAATATGGTGCGCCATATTCGCCGCGGGCATCCTCACGCTGAATATCAATCAGCAAATCCCAGGTCTTATAATGGCGTGTGAGATTAGCAGAGGGTTGCTCGGCATTCTCGATCAGAAAATCATAGAGGCCCAAGCCTTCAAGCACACGCGACGCGTTCGGCGTCAGGCTGATACCAGCACCAACAGCTTCAAGGGCTGGGGCTTGTTCATAGACTTTGGCCTTCACACCGCGTTTAGCTAACGCAAGGGCTGCAACCAGGCCGCCGATACCGGCGCCTACAATGGCAAGTTCGGTCATAATGACTATCCTAAGGCCTGGCGGGCAGCGGCTGCATAGCTCTGCGGCGCCAGGATGGGCGCCAAATGGCTGCCCTCTTCAATGGCAATCAGGTTTGCCCCTTCAATCGCCTCCGCCAACGCTTCGCCTAAAGCGAACGGAAATACACTGTCATTGCGGGCATGGAGCACCGAAGTCGGCACAGACAGGTCAGCTAAAAAGGCGGACACATCGCCTTCAATGATTTGATCAATCCTCGCAGACTCAATCTCAACATCAGGCGCCTGGCGGAAGCTTAAAATCCCATCCGCGCCCTGCTCTTCCATTTGGGTGAAGAGATGCGCAGGCGGGATGGCGCGGAACAAGCTGTCGAGCATGAAGGCGTCTGGCCCCAGGTCTTGCAGAATAGATTTCCGCAAGCCCATGGATTCGGTGATGAACGGATGCGGCGCTGCATAGCCGCCAGAGATGATGAGGTGCTTGATGCGCTCGGGATGGGCAGCAGCAAAGCGGATTGCCGCTTGCGCGCCGGTGCTGTGGCCGAGGATGATTGCTTTCTCCAGCCCCAAGGAATCTAGAATGCCTGTCAAATCCTGGGCTTTGCGGCGGGCGGTCTCAAACAAGTGGCCATCGTCAGCACGCAAGGGTGCGCCGCGGTAATCGAACCCAATCAGCTCATAGTCATCAAGGCTGGCAGCGAGCCCATCCCAAAAGGAAATGCCGCCGCCGTTGCCGGCAATGAGCACGATGGGCTCGCCCGCGCCGCTACGCTGGACCGTTACGCCTTCCGGAAGGTCCGCGTTGACATCCGTCCACTTAGCCAAGGCCAAGGGCCCCTGGGTTGATGAGACCATCTGGGTCCATTTGCGCCTTAATGGACTTCAGCAAGGTGATTTGCTCGTCCGTACGGTCGCGCAAATAGGGGTAGGTTTTACCAATTTGCAGATGAACACCGCCATGGCTGTGGATGAGGTCAACAATCTCCCAGCGCAGCGCTTCGACCACCTTACGGGCCTCAACATTCGGCTCAGGCCGCATGCCGTCGATCATCTCTTGCGGAGAATACTTCTTATGGAAGTCATTGGCATTATCGGGCCAATAGAGCACTGGCTCATAAAGGAAACCATGCGTGCTGACAGTAGAGAACATGGCCGGAATGATGATCTCATATTTGGCGATGTCGTCTGCATATTTCTCATGCAGCGCCGTCATACCGTCGTGGAAGGCTACGGTTTTTGAAAACTGCAAGATGCCATGTAACGGCAACTGACGCTGGCCAAGCGGGGATACCACAGCATAAGGCATGAAGGGCTCAGCGCGCATGACTGTTGGCATGGTATTGGGCAAGTCTTTGCCCAGACCTTTCACCGCGCCGTGCACGATTTTAAGCGCCCCTTTGAGCTCTTGGGTATTATCAGCTTCGACCACCACATGGGCAAAGAACTGGGCTTGATTGGCAAAGCGGCGTCCAGCCAGCGCCATGCGGACCATTTGGCCAAGACCGCCAAAGAAACCGTTCGACGCCCGGCCCACCGCGTACATGAGTTTAAGGTCATGCCATAAACCGGGGCTGACAAGAGCCGCTTCCATGGCATAGCGGGTAAAGCCAAAGCTCTCGGTAACCCTGCCGGTCTTTGCAATGGCGTTCATGCCCTTCACGGCAGAATCAAAATCGGCTAAGCCGAAGGACAGGCCTTGGGTGAGCTTGGCCCGTTGGCGAAGGCGCAGCGTCACCGTTGCTTTAATGCCAAGCGCGCCCGCATCACCGCAGAACGGACCGGTTAGATCCGGGCCGTAGTTACGGAAAAATGGGGATTTGCCGGCTTGGCCATCAGAGCCCGTGTGAAAGCTTGTGCCATCGGCCTTGATGATTTCCATACCGAGGACGGCTTCGGAGGAAACACCGTGTTTGCCGGTGCCTAAGCTCAAAGAGCCCTGGCTAATAGACCCGCCGATGGTTGCAAAGTGGCCAGACAGTGGGCCCCAGAATTCACCGCGGACGCCCTCTTTCGCCAAGGCATCATCTAGCACTTTCCAGGTACATCCCGCTTCCACGGTCACGTAGCCATCTTCGGCATTGATTTCGATGATGCGGTTCACCTTGGAGGTATCAAGGGAAATACTGCCACGGCGGCTTGGCAGATACGCGTCTGAATAGGAATAGCCACCACCGCGGGGAAAAATGGCCAATCCGTGCTGCGTAGCAATGCCAACGGCTTTTTTGAGCGCGTCTTTATCTTGCGGCTGAACGACTGCGTCCACAGGCTCCGCCTCCCGATAAACATCTTGGGAGTGGATCGCGCAGGTTTCGCTGTCGGTTATAACCGCCTCGGCCCCGAGGGCTCTCATGAGCGCTTCGAGGCCGGGCTTGATGTTTGGCATTGCTGTCATGACAGCGCCTTAGGCAGGCTTGGTGCAAACGAGGGTTTGCAAGAATGGGTTCGAGTTGGTCGGCCCCTTCTCAATGGTAAAGCCTGCGTCCTTCAAGATTTTGTGGAAGTCCGCATAGACGAAGCCAGGCGAATAGGGCTCGCAATTGTTCTTGGAGTCATAATCAATCATGAACCGCTGGCTTGGCGGCAGATTTTGGCTCGCTGATGGGAACTCAAAGACCGAGAAGGTGCCGCCCGGGCGCAGCACGCGGAAAACGTCTTCAACGATGCCACTGATGACCGGCACTGGGACTTCATGAAAGATGATATAAGCCAGAACCGCATCAAACTCGCCGTCTTCAAACGGCATGTCTTCGGCAAGCGCTTGAATGAAGTTCACGTCAATATTGCGCTGGGTGGCGAGATAGTGCGCATATTTCACCATGGGCTCTCCCACTTCCAGGCCCCAAATTTCAGCGTCTGGGAAGCGGTCTTTCAGCTGCATGGTCGCTTGACCGATAGAGCAACCGATATCGAGGATTTTCTCGCACTTGCCTTCCGGCGGTGTCATGGTCTGGGCCAGTTCCACATGAACCTCGTCCTGATCGTTCATGCCCGTGTAGAAGACCTTCGTGCCATAGTGGTAGATGAGGCCGGCCAGCGGGTGGTCGGTATAGCCGCCAGGCATCAAGTGAATCTCTTCGCGGGCATAATCCGGCGTCACAAAGTCAGGATCGATCACGATCTTGCCAGGTCCAGCGGTTTTCGCGTCTTCCATCTCTTGCAAGATTTGCGCTTCAAACGGCGCGAAGCTGTCCCGCACACGGCGCCAGTTCATTTCCTGGTGCGTGCGCATAACGCGCTGCCAGGTCTTAGCGATGGCGGTGGAATTAAACACGTCATTGACAGCGCCCAGGTCTAGGTCCGGGTCTAAAGAGCCAAGCTGCTCCTCAACCAGTTTGTCGCCGACAGCCGCCACTTTGGGATAAACACCATAGCCTGCAATCATGCGGAAACTTTCCACAAAATCGAGATAGCTTTCATCCGCAAGGGTGCTGGTGCGGGGCGTTAGTCCATCATTGCCTCTAAGCATGGGTCTCTCTCCTAAATCGAGTTATACGGGCCGGCGGCTAAAGCTGGCGAAAACGGAAGCAATGAATTTTGAGCGCTCGCCTTTGCGCAGCGCTTTGATCTCATCACTGGGTTCATAGGCTTCAATCAGCGCATTGATGTCGGAGTCTTTGCCTTGCGCCTTCAAAAGATCGCTGAGCACCGTTTCAAGCACGATGTTACGATCCTTGATGGTCCACACTTCTGCAGAAAGCTCTAAGAAGGCATCCATCAGATTGTCGATCACGACATTGTCAAAATACTGTTTGCCAACACCGTCGATTTCATCACCGGCAACGCGCTCTTTGCCCGCCTCTACCGCTTGCATCATATCTGGGTCTGCTTCGCTCATGCTGCTAATTTCCCTTTAAACTCTTCTGCGAGAATGTCGGCTGCCTTCATCCCGATGACCATCGCCGTTGCATTGGTATTGCCGCTAATCAGGTCTGGCATGACGGACGCATCGGCGACCTTCAAACCATCAATCCCCTTGACCGACAAATCCACTGCGACCGCTACGTCTTGGCGTCGACTGTCTCCCATCCGCATTGTTCCACAAGAATGGTAGCCGAGGAAAGCCACCTGGCGGATGTAGTCAGCCCATTCATCCGCTGTTTGAATATTTTCCCCGGGCAGGCGCTCGCCCTCAGAATGCTCTGTAAAGGGCGCGGTTTGGAAAATCTGGCGCACCTGCTGGCAGGCTTTGATCATGAGGTCCATGTCATCAGGGTCAGAGAACATGCCATGATCAATGATAGGCTTTGAGCGCCAATCCCCATCGCGCAGCCGCACTTCACCCCGGCTTTTAGGATAGGAGATGTTGACCGCCGCCGAGACGGCAGGCTTGTGGTAGGGCACCACGCCATTCTCATCAAAGGAGAAGGCATAGGGGCCGAGCTGCACTTGAATATCCGGATGTTTCAAGGCCTTATCAGACTTTAGGAACGCAACCGCATGGGGATAGGGGCTCGTGGCAGGGCCCCGGCCCGTCAGCGCCCAGCGCACGGCATGCAGCCCAACACGCCAGCTGTTGATTTCCATATTGTAGGTGCGCTCGCGCACTTCATAACCGACCATGGCTTCCGGATGGTCCTGCAGATTTTGTCCCACTGCTGGCACGTCTGCCGCCACATCTATGCCGTGCTCTTTTAGCTGGGCCGCTGGTCCAATGCCCGACAGCATGAGCAGCTTTGGCGTCCCCATCGCGCCAGTGGAAATAACAGTCTGCGGTGCTGAAATGCTGGTTCCATCGGCCAAGGCAACGCCGCTGCAGCGCTGATTCTCTATTTTGAGCTTGGTGACGGGGCTATTGACAAACAACGCCACGTTGCTCGGCTTGCGCCCCGGCCAAAGGAACGCCCGCGCGGCGCTGAAGCGCTGGCCTCGCTTTTGGGTAGCTTGGCTATAGGCCACACCTGCTTGGCTTTCGCCGTTATAGTCAGCGTTGAACGTTTCCCCTGCATTGAGGGCTGCATCAACAAACACGCTTGCAAGCGGATGGGTTGACCGCAGCCGTTGGATGCTCAGAGGACCAGTTTTGCCACGTAGGTCTGAGCCGCCAACCTCGCTGGCTTCCAAGTCGAGGAACAAAGGCAAAAGGTCATCAAAGGACCATCCGTCACAGCCATCAGCGGCCCAGCGGTCATAGTCATGGGCTGCGCCGCGCACATAGAGCATGCCATTGATGGATGATGAGCCGCCAAGCACTTTGCCAGCTGGCCATAAGTCCACTTTTCCGCCGCGCGTAGGGTCTGGGTCGGCCTGGATGCCCCAATCAACTTTCGGACTACCAATCAACTTCACAATCGCAGCAGGCACGTGGATATAGGGATGCCAATCGCGCCCACCTGCCTCTACCAGCGCAATGGTGAGCTGGGGGTTCGCATTGGCCAAACGATAGGCGCAGGCCGCGCCGGCAGAGCCAGCGCCTACAATAATGACGTCAAACTGGCTCACGCTGGCATTCCTTGTGCAAATGTTCTGGCTTTTTCTAAAAAGAGCTGCGCTGAGGCGGCCCGGCTTGGCGTTCGTCGGGTGATGACGCCAGCAGTACGCACTAAGGGGGTCCCGTCCGTCGCCAAGCGCTTGATGGAGCCAGCAGCCAACTCCTCGGCAATCCAATGCTCCGTCAGGACCGATAAGAACTTGCCGGACAGCAGCAGTGTTTTGAGAAGAGAGAGCGAGTTGGTCGAGACCGCTGGCGTATCAATGCTGAAGCCATTGGCCTGCGCCACCTGCGGCAACGCATCCCCGCCAGCGGTTTGCTCCACCACCGCCCAAGTGGCCTGCTGCAAAGCTTCAGCGGAAACATGTTTTTCATTTGCAAGCGGATGGGACGCGCCCGCTAGAATGAAGGAGCGGGTATTAAACAAGGCATGTGCTTCTAAATCCGGCGCATCAAAGGCTGGTGGGATGTTAGAGAGCACCACATCAAAGGTCCCGTCCTTCAGACCCGCCAATAGGTTTGAAAACAAGGCCGAGGTGACTCGGAACGACAGGCCTGGAAACTCTTGATTGAGCGCTGTCAGCACGTCATGAATGATGGTGGCTGAGAACATGGGCGCAAGGCCAATTTCGAGCTGTCCTGCAGTGCCTTTTTCCAAGGCTGCCACTTCTTCCTTCGCCGCAGAGGCTTGATTGACCATCAGCTTGGCATGGCGCAGCAGGGTATCGCCAGCAGGCGTCAAAGCCACACCGCGCGGCACGCGCGTAAACAGCTGGGCGCCGACCACGTCCTCAAGCGTTTGGATACTCCGGGTCAGCGCGGGCTGCGTTAAATGCAGTGCCTCGGATGCGCGCGAGAACGTACCGCATTCAGCCACGCTAATAAAATGACGCAATTGCCTTAGCTCCATGCTCGCAGGTCCCAGGAAACGTTCAGTTGGGTTAGGCTGGCCATAAATGCAAATAGAATGACCGCCATAAGCTATAAGTAGAATTTATATCTCTATGGGCCAGTTCGATTGGTCTTCCGCGCCTACACATGCATATAGGGGCGCATTCGAAAGAAGAGGAAGGAGCAGCCCGCATGGCCATGCCAGCGCTGCACACAGAAGACTTTGGCAGCTATCAGCTTGCAGCTGCAAAAGCTGGCAACGGTCCGCCGCTTTTGCTCATCGCTGGGCTTGGCGGACAGGCTGAGTTTTGGACGAAGCAGATTGCGCCGCTATCGGAGCATTTCAGCCTCATCTTGCACGACCATCGCGGCACGGGCGCCTCAAGCGCTTATGAAGGCCCGTTCTCTATCGCGCAGATGGCGGAGGATGTGCTGAGCCTAATGGACCGCTATGAGGTGCCAAAGGCAAGCTTAGTGGGCCATTCCACCGGCGGTGCCATAGGCCAATACATCGCCCTTAACCATCCTGACCGACTGGACAAACTGGTGCTCAGCGCCAGCTGGTCCCAGCCAAGCGCCTACTTCAGCGCTCTGTTTGATTTACGGCTGAGGCGCCTCGAAACAGGTGACCCGAAGGCCTACACCATCGATGGCGCTCTGCGCGGCTTTCCCGCTTGGTATGTGATGGAGACCCCGCAGCTCCTCAGCGGCGGCGGTCCAGCGCAGGTGCCAAGCCTCAAAACCCAGCGCGGGCGCATTGAAGCGATTTTACAGCATGATCTGAAGGCCAAGCTTGGGACGATCAGCGTGCCTACATTTGTTATCTGCGCTGAGGATGATGCCATCACGCCGCGCCCGCGCAGCGAAGAGATAGCTAGAGAGATTCCAGGCGCGGCCTTAGAAATTCTGCCGACTGGCGGACATTTCGCCCCGCAGGCGGTGCCTGGCACCTACACCCCTGCCATTTTGAATTTTCTCTTGGGAACATAAGCATGACCGACAATAAAATGGACCACACCAAGCCCTGGTGGGGCGTGATGGGCCCGCAGGAGGGCGAAGTCCTCTGGCAGCCTGAGCCAAGCCGGGGCCACGTGACGCTCAAATTCGAACCAAGCAACATGCCCTATGATGGCTTCTCCAGCGGCATCCAAGTGCTGCCGCCTGGCTGCATGGTGCGCGAACATGGGCATAAGCAAAACCACGAGCTGATCTACGTTTTTGAAGGCACCGGCGTCTGCGAAATCGAGACTGATGTTTATGACGTGGTACCTGGCACAACCATCCTGTTTGGCCGCTATGCCCGTCACCTTTTAGAAAACACCGGCGATGTGGACATGAAGCTCTTCTGGGTCTTCTTTCCCCCAGGCCTCGAAACCTGGTTTCGCGCCATCGGCAAACCCGGCACCGCCGAGGAGACCATGCCAGACCCCTTCTCGCGCCCAGACAATGTGCAAGAGGTGATGGAGGCCATGCGCTGTGAAAAGCCGCGAGCGCAGCGCATCCTCAACAAGGACAAGACATGAAGCTCCGCGTCCTCAACGCTGCCGACGTCTCGCGGGCACTCACACATGCTGCCTGCGTTGAGGCCTTGCGCCCAGCTATGATGGCGGTCTCCTCTGAAAAAGCTGTGTTACCGCTGCGCCAATTTATGGGCGTACCGCACACAGACGGTAAAATGGGGCTCATGCCAGGCTATCTAGAGACCGGCGACACCTGGGACGAGCGCAATTTCGGCGTCAAAATCGTCTCCAAATTCCCCCGCGAGAAAGACGACCCCAATGGCACCCATGTGGGCATGGTCGTGCTGTTTAGGGCCGATATCGGTGTGCCCATCGCCATATTCGATGGCGGCCGGTTGACCGCTATTCGTACAGCCTCGGCAACGGCGCTTGCTACAGATGCCCTGGCCCGCAACGACGCAAAGACGGCGCTATTCATGGGCCATGGCGAAGAAGCGGAACATCATGTGAAGGCCCTGCTGGCCGTCCGCCCTATTGAGCGCTTCCTGATCTGGGGCCGCGCGCCAGAGCGCGCTGGCGCTTTTGCAGCAGAGATAGCCAAGGAAATCCCTGGAGTCGCCTTCGACGTGGCAGAGGACGCTGGAGCCGCCTGCGCCGAAGCAGATGTGATTTGCACGCTGACGTCAGCCCCAACGCCCATCTTCAAAGGTGCGTGGCTGAAACCTGGCCAGCACATCAATATGGTGGGCGCTGCAGTCGCCACCAGCGCGGAAGTTGATACTGAAACCGTGGTGCGCAGCCGCTGGTACACTGACTATAAACCCTCCCTAGATGCGCAAGGCGGCGAGTGGATAAACGCGCTCAAAGAAGGCGCGGTCAGCGAAGATCACCTCGTCGGCGAACTTGGCGCGGTCCTATCCGGCGCAGCGCCAGGACGCCAATCAGACAGCGAGATTACCGCCTATAAATCCCTCGGCGTCACTGCCCAAGACCTGTGCGGGGCCAAAGCCGCTCTGGCGGCCGCCGACGCAGCTGATATTGGCCAAATCATCGACTGGTAATTGCCCCATGAGTTTCAAACAGCGCCTGGCTCGGCCAGACATCCTTATCGCGCCTGGCATCTACGACGCCCTCACAGCCCATCTCGCTGCCAAAGCTGGCTTTGAAGCCGTGTTCTTATCCGGCAGCGCCGTTGCCTTTAGCCAACTGGCGCGCCCAGATATTGGCCTCGTCACCATGACGGAAATGGCCCTCGCCTGCGACCGGGTGCGTGACCGAACCGACCTTTACATCATGGTCGATGCCGATTCCGGTTTTGGCAACGCGCACCATGTGACGCGCTGTGTGGGCACCTTCGAACGCGCTGGCGCCAGCGGCATCCAGATTGAAGACCAGCTCAACACCAAATCCATGGCAGATGTCGCCAACCGACCTCTCGTCGCGACGGAAACCATGGTCGGCAAAATCAAAGCCGCGCTCGACGCGCGCATGAGCGATGAGACCGTCATCAGCGCCCGCAGCGATGCCGTCTTCACCGAAGGCGTCGACAAAGCGATTGAACGGGCAGTCGCCTACAAAGACGCTGGCGCCGATGTGGTCTTTGTCGAAGGCATGACCAAGAAAGCTGATATGGACGCGTTTCATGCCGCGCTAGGTGCTGGCCAACCAACGCTCTACAACGTTCTAGACCCAGCCAAGACCGAAGTCTCCAGCCCTGCTGCCCTCCAAGCCGTCGGCTATGCCATTATGCTCTACCCGGCCACAGCCATCACTGCGGCGGCGAATGCTGCTTTAGCTGCACTAAAGGACGCAAAAGCGGGCCAACCCATGCCAGGCGGCACAGGCATTAAGGCGCTGATTGAGGACTAGCTTTGACCGTGCGTGCTCTTTCAACATAAACTCTTGCATCAGGTCTTAGAGCATTTTTCGTTCAAAAAGGGGCATTTGATGTCTCCCAGACGCTTTTGGGGCAGGCGCGTGCTGCAGCGCGATGCGGCGCATCGGGCAAAGGGCGCAACGCACCCCAAAAGCGTCTGGGAGACACCCTTAAGGCCAGTCTTCGTTTCCCGCTGGCTGCGTCGCGCGCGCCTACCCAGCAAAAAAACCAGATTTGGTCAAATGAACCTTTTTGAACGAAAAATGCTCTAAAGCACGGCCAAAGCCGCCTACCCACGGACCTGGTGCCAAACCTCCAATGGCCACCCGGATCGAACCCAGGCCGCTTTGACGATATTTGGACGCCTTCTGCCTGAAAGTTGGGCTTTTAGCTAATCGACGTAGACCGAGATGTTCATGTCACAGGCTTCTGATCGTAACGGCAGCAAGGCTTGATAGTCATCAGATTGATACCAAGCCTGCACAGCGTCCGCGTCTGAAAACTCAAATACAGCCGTGACACTTGCACCCGGCGTTCCAGACAGGGTTCCTTGCAGTTTACCTCTCTTGATCAGCTTTCCACCGTAAGGTGCGAATGTTGCTCCGGCTTTGGACCCATATTCTGCAAACTTTTCAGCATCCTTGATGTTGCAATTCACGATAATGTAGGCGGACATAATCCTTATCCTAAGCGATTGTTTATTGCGTTCTTCCGCTCAATAAAGTTCTCTTTGGCAGTCTTTGAAACACAAAGATAGGCTATGACAACTGGGCCTCAAGATCCAAGAGCTAGGGTGCCCAAAGCCCCAATCAACCGCGTGAGTGTTCGTCGTACAACCATTCGATTTTCTATGAGATATCAGTCATGATTTTTACGGCGGTCCAGGATCAACGCCGGATAGAGCATGACAACCGCACTGGCCGCCAAAACCGCAAGGGCCATATTGATGAGAGTTCCAAAGCCAAGATTTGCTGACAAAAGAAAACCGGCGCCAACTGGACCGCTGCCTAAGCCCATTTTTGATATGAAGCCGGCAAAAGCGGATAAGCGCCCGGCACGATCAAAATCTGCTGTCATGGCAAGTAGATAGGCAATCACCATGCCCCAGGTGATGCCGGTCGCACAATTGGCAAACAGATATGCCCATGGTTGGCCACTCAGGTGAAAGAATCCCGTGCCGCCCAGGGTGATGGCCATGCCTATAATTAGCGGCCAAACGCGGCCAATCTTTGCACCCAGCACCATGACAGCCAGTGGCCCCAGCAAGGCAACCCACGTCGCAAGGCCTAGCGCGAGGCTTACATAACCGCGTTCTAGGCCATAGCTTAGCCCCAATCGGATAATGAAGGCCAAGAGGCCCATATTTGCAGCTTGAAATAGAAAGATGGCGAGCAGTGTTAGACCGAGCGGCAGCAGCAAATCGCTGCCATTTTTCTCATCAGATCCAATTGCCTTAGCTTCATACCGGCCCAAGAATGGTACCATCGCCAATGTAGCCAATGAAAAGGCGGCCAATGCCAAAAACAGCGCCTGGGTTCCGTAGATGGGCACCAAGCGTGGCAAGAAGAGAACGCCAAGGCCGCCAAGACCAAACTGCACAAAGAGCAGCATCCCGAAGCTGCGGTCGGGATTTGCAGTACGCGCAATGACAGCGAAGCCAACACCTACCAAAAAGCCGCCCACCAAACCATGGCTGAGCCGCATGGCGAGGAGCGGCAACGGGGAGGCGATGCCAATAGAGAGGATATCTATGATGATAAGCGCTATCAGCGATGCGACTGCCATGGGTCGCCAGGGTGCGCGTTTAACAACAGCAACGGATGCAAGAGCGCCTGCCGCCGCACCATAAATATTGGCGGAACCAATGTTTCCCGCTGCTGCTTCGCTCATGCCCATGCCTGTGACAAGTCCATCAACAATGGCCGCCATAATGTTGACGTAGAAGAGGCCTGCGGTGGCTAGGAAGGCTAAGAAAACGGCGGCCAAGAGGCTATCTGGGGGCACTGTCCAGACGCGGCGATTGGGCGCGCTCATGAGGCACACATAGATCGATAAGCATTGGCTGCAGTTACGGCCCGAGCCCACACGAACTCATAATTATCACTAACATAA
Source organism: uncultured Sphingomonadales bacterium (assembly GCA_937884085.1). GTDB lineage: Bacteria > Pseudomonadota > Alphaproteobacteria > Sphingomonadales > CAKZYD01 > CAKZYD01. The sequence goes on from CAKZYD010000218.1 coordinate 15,219, forward strand.
TAATACAGCATGTCATTGGGCATCATGACGATGGAAATACCGCCAAAGCCTGACATGAAGGGGACCCATAATGGGCTATTACAGCCTGCAAAACGCGCTGCATCCAGGGCCCAAACACCATTGTTGTATCGCAAGCCTTTGCTCGGCGCTGGTAGGCCTGGGTCTAAAGCACGTTCTTGCATAGCAGCGGCCATTTGATTGATATCCACCATTGCTTTGCCGTCGATCTTGCCGTTTTTGATAGCAAAGAAGTCTGCGAGTTTAGCCACATCATCGGCCAAATAGGTTAGGCCCCAACCCACATAAGGTTGGTTCACCACATCACGCGTGCGCCGGGTTTTACCTGTCACCGGTGAAAGGGCCATAGCTGTCCAGAGAGGCTCGACCAAGAGCGTGTCATAGATGTCGGCGGTTTGGCCTATCTTTGATTTCAAATATGCTTGCATAGCCGTGCCGAGCACATAGTGATCTGTCGTGTGGTAGACCCAGGTTTTCCCAGGCGCGCTCTTGCGGGGGTAGATAGAGCAGGCCCGTTTGATTTTGTCTGCATGATCTGGCGCTAAGAAGAAGCCGTCCCGAACCGCGGCATTTTCGTCCGCTTCGCCGCCCAATTTGTTGTAGCGGCCGGTAGTCATGTCGAGCGCATGGCTGAATGTAATGTCGTCCCAGCCGGTGGCGGCGCATTGGGGCACATAGTCGGCAATCAGAGCGTCCGACGCACCCGGATAGAGCGCTTCCAGACGCATGAGTGCAAGACCGGCAAAGACTGATTTGGAGGTAGAATAGGACGGCAGCGCCATTTCTTCGCAGAAAGGATATGGTCCATGCCGTGTTTGGCAGCCGCCCCTATAGTGGATGCCATCGATGATAAGGCCGAAAGTTGAGAGATGTTCGGTCGAAATATCTTCCGGCGCTGCAAACGCCGCGATGTCTAAGTCCGGGTGGTCCTCCGCTATGGCCGAGAAAGGCTTTGCAGGCATGCGCGCTGCTCCCTCCGCTTTGTAGGCGGCGCGAAGATTTTCAGCACCCTCGAATGCAGCTGGCCTGAGGCTCATCTTGGCCATGCCCCACATATCATATTGAAAATAGGCGCATGTTTCGCTGCTAATTTGATAAACTGCGCGAGAAATTTTCCCGTCTGTGTCGATCAGGAACGTGATGACGCCATTGTGCGTGCAATTGGCATTGCGCTCTTGGAGGGCGAAAGGGATTGCCGCGCGGCTGAAGGGACCATCATCGTCTTCCTGCCAAATGCGGCCCACATCCACGATGATGTCCCAAGCTTTATTATCGGTCCGAATGAGGCCACGCTCCGATGGTACGAGGCGATCTCCGACCTGGACGAAATCTAGCGTAAATCCAGGCGGATAGGTCAAGCCCTCCAGGGCATTGACAAGAAAATTGAAGCGGTCGCGCTGCACGGCAAAACCCGGCGCCGATGTCGCCGGCGCGAATGTCAGCGCGCCTTCAAGTGTCGCCTTGGCGGGACCGGTGCCCAAAGCGGGCGCAAAGGCAGCCATGGGAACTGGAGCCTGCAAAGCTGCGCTGCCGGTCAAAAAGGCGAGATCTAAATCGACGCGCGGTCCTGCCGGCTTGGCCGAGGCCTTGCGCGGCTGGACAGCTCTGATGGTGATGTTATCAGCCCAGCAGGTATCATTATCGCCATTGGCATCAGCGCGCAGCCGCAGGAACAGGGGAGCGTCCTGCGGGGATTTGATGCGCCCACCGCCGGTGTAGAGCGAGAAACCATCATCCTCGCCATCCTTAATCTCATGCAACACTTGCCACGTCTTGCCGCCATCATTGGAGGCTTCGGCGCGGCATGCATCTTTCTTTTCCAGCTCAGCAGCGGCAAAGGAGACGGAGATGGCGAGTTCGTCTGGCCCTTGAACATTAAGCCCAATGGCAGCAAAGGCGCTGCGCGTTATGCGCAGGGAGTAGTTGCCTTGATAGTTGGTGATTTGCACATCGCCCTTACCGCCTGCCGTCCAGCCATTGGCATCACCATCTTGAAAGTCCTCTGAGAACAGGGTTTGCGCTGCACTGGGCTGCGCTAGGAGTAAAAATAGGCATAGGAAAGCTAAGCGCATGGGATCCCATTCTCTTCTAAAATTGCGCGCGCTGGCGCCAGGCCCGCTGCGTGCTGCCGCCACAGGTCCCGGGCGCTGCGATAGATGGGCTGGCGCACTTGCGCCGCGCTGGCCGTTGCGGAGGGGGCAGCATTTTTGTGGAAGTCCAAGGCGGCATCTTCCCACCCAAGACCACAATGCGCGATGATTTCGCGAGAGATAGCCTCTTGGTCATCCACCAGGCTTTCATACTGGACGTCCAAAATCCGGCCCGGAAATACTGCATGCCAGTGCGCCATCAGTCTGTGATAGGCAACATAATACTGGGCAACGTCCTGCAGGTCGTAAGAGAAGGGATAGCCCATGCGAAACAGCGTCTTGAACATGGCGTAGGATGCGGCCAATGGATGGCGCTTTACATGAATAATTTTGGCCTTCGGAAGGGCTTTGGCGATGAGCCCAAGATAGAGGAAATTCGCTGGGGTTTTGTCGATAAAATGTGGGCCAGGCTCTGCGTAGCCCTCAAGTGCTGTCCAGTATTCTTCGCCGAGCGATACCATATTTGCTTTGGCTGCATTGGCCATCAAGACCTCTTTGCTCGCTGCAGGGAAGCCAGCGCGGATCACGGCATAGGCGAAGTCATGGACTTCTTCGAGACTGGTGACCTGGCTGTGGGCGGAGACAATGCGGTCCACCAATGTGGTGCCGCTGCGCGGCAGGCCTAGGATGAAAATTGGACCGGATATATCATTGCCGTCAGGCGTTTGCGCCGCCCATGATGCATTAAAGGTTTCCCTGATGCCCTGCGCTGCTTGCACGTCGGTGCTGACATCGTAGCTGAGCTGCTTGCGCCGGGCGGCTGCGCCTTGTGAAAAGGCGGCAAACGCTTTTGGATGGTCACCGACGTCCTCAAGTTCCTTGCCGAGAGCGTAGCACAGCGGTGCTTCACCATGGTCACCGCGTGGTAATTTCAGCAAGGCTTTCATGGTCGCTGTAATATGGTTACGCTCTTTGGTCTGCCGCCTTAAGCCAGCGCGATTATAGTAGACGTCGCCCTCGCCGGGGGTCTCGGCAATCACCTCATCTAATAAGCGTTCAGCCTCCTCCATTTTTCCAACGGCTATTGCTGTACTGGCAACCAAATAGCGGCTGTTTGACCTGTTGCCGGATATGGCCATTACAGTCTTGGCGCAGTCATAGGCGCCTTGATGGCGGCCCAGTTGGGTGAGAAGGGCTGAGGTACGTTTGAGGTCTTCCTCGCCAGCCTCCGGAGCAGCAGCAACATGGTCAAGCAGACCAAGTGCCCCTGCCACATCGCCCGCAAACATGCGGCATTCGGCATCAACAATTTTTACATCGAGCCGATCTGGCGCCAACGCGGCTGCTTTGGTCGACGCTGCGGCTGCGCCGCGATAGTCGCTGCGTTTTTGGGCAATGCGGGAGCGAAACACCCAAGCATCCGGCGCGCTCTTATCGGCTGCCTCCAGTGCATCGCAATGCCGCGCCGCCAGCGCCAAGTCACCAGCGCTGATGGCTTTGACGGCGGCAGCGCGCAGGTCCGCCATGGCGTCCCTAAAATCCGTAATTGAAGGCGAGGCCAAAGGTCCGCGGCAAAGCGATAAACTCCCTGGAATTACTACCAAAGAAGTCTGCTGCTGGATTGGGGCCAAAGGCGTCTGGGGTGAAAGCGCCCGTTACACCTCGCTCATCAAATACGTTTTTCATGAAAAATGATGCATTCCATGATTCTGCGGCCACGGTCAGTGTTACATCCCAAATAGAAAATCCTCCGAACTCGTCTGAGTTGAGGACGCCTTGGTCTAACACATTTTGCGTAGAAGACTGATAAAACCCATCCACCCGCGAGATGAAGTTCAAATCTGATGTCATCTCGATGGTGTAGTCAGCGGCCACATTAATAGAGTGTTTCGCGACACCGGGAAGCGGTGCGCCATCTGCTGCCACGAAAGTTCCTTCCGTTAACCCAAAACCCGGCGGGGCAATGAAGTCTTCGGTGAGCTCTGCATCCACAAAGGTGTAGCCAAAGCTATAATTGAGCCGGTCTTCGAGGAGACTGCCGCTAAATTGGAGTTCAACGCCGCGCGACTGCGCTTCTTGGGCGTTGGCCACCGCAAAGAAGAACCCATTTGGTGTTGACGTGTTAAACTGCGGATTATCCCAATTAATCCAAAAGGCTGCCAGATCATAGCGTACACCCAGAAACGTGCCTTTGGTCCCGATTTCATAGTTGGTCGCTGTGTCAGATTCAAAAATGAGCCATTCCGGATTATTGGCAAATTGCCCGATCGTCGGCACACCGTTGCTGCCGCCTCGGCGATAGCCCTCTGAGAAGGTTGCATAAATCAAATCATCGTCGAAAATCTCATAGGCGATGTTGGCCCTAAACAAGACATCATCATCTTCCGCGGTAAAGGTGGTATCCGCCTCCCCGTTAAAGAAGGTGTATAGACCTGCGCGGACGAAGGTGTTTGTGGTGGAGCGGTTATCAAAATAGCGCAACCCGCCGGTGATTTTTAGGTCTTCCGTCACATTTACAGTGACTTCGCCGAATAGCGCGATTTCTCGGTAGTCTTCTTCCCGATCAAAGGTGAAGACGTTGTCGGTGAAAACGAAATCAACCAAGAAGAAAGCATCCGCCCAAGCTTCAAAGCCGACCAAATCGCTAACCTGCGTCGCACCGCGCGTTTGGTCTTGATAAAATAGGCCTGCCACATAGTCGATAAGGCCACCGCCATTGGAGACGAGGCGCAGCTCTTGCACGAAAGCTTCGTCTTTGAAGGTACGTTCTGCTGTGTAGAGCGGGCGGGGAAAAGTATAGTATGTCGAGTAGTAGAACTGAGCGAGGTTGTTGGCAAAAAAGCCCGTGTTGTCGGTCTGGCTACCGCCAGTATTGTCGTAATATGAGGACGCGGAGGTAAGGGTTGCGAAGCCTAGGTCGATATTCGCCTCCAGCGAGACCAGATGCAGCTCCCTGTCCGCCGGTTCGCGAATAACGGCCCCATTTTCATATTCGCCGTATGGATTGCCAAAACCATCGAGGCCCGTACTCGGCTGGCGCCGTCCGCCAGTGTCGTCGTCTTGGTAGAAATAATTAGCCACGATGTCGATGTCTTCTGTGGGCTGCCAGCGGGCGCTGAGGCGCGCATAAAGGCTCTCATAGGTATCAGCGTCTTCTTCTTCGACAAAATTAGTGGAGTCAGGGCCGAGGTCGAAGATACCGTTGTTCTGGACAGGAACGCCATTGTCGTCCAGCTCGTAAAGGTTCACATAGTCGGTGATGCCTGGAAAATCCTGCCATAGCACATTAGCGCGAATAGCGAAGGTGTCGCTCACTGGGATATTCAGCACGCCGCCGGCAGTATAGCCGATGCTGTCCGAGCCTTTTGCCGTCGACACAGTGCCAAGAACCCGCGCTTCGACTTCATCAAATTGCGGCGCATTGGTAAGGTAGCG